>NZ_JAXAVW010000023.1:0-166863 GCF_033949945.1 Lentzea miocenica | reverse complement strand
GCGCAACAGGCGTGCCATCAACCCGCCGGTGGCGTGGACAAGGTCCTTGATCAGATTGGCGGGGTCCGGGGCGGAGCCCCGAAATCTCTGAACCGGAACCGAACCACCCAACCCGACCACCACACCCCAAACCCGTACCCTGGAACCACAACCCCAGCGAACGGCTCACCCGAGAGGACCAGCGGTGCAACCCGGTCAGTTCGACATGCAGGCCCTGCTCCAGCAGGCCCAGAACATGCAGCAGCAGATGGCCTCGGCCCAGGAAGAACTGGCCAACACCGAAGTCACCGGCAACGCGGGCAACGGCCTGGTCACCGCCACGGTCACCGGCGGCGGCGAGATCACCAACCTCACCATCGACCCCAAGATCGTGGACCCCGAAGACGTCGACACCCTCCAGGACCTGGTGATCGCCGCCATCAAGGACGCCAACCAGAAGGCCCAGCAGCTGGTGGAGCAGAAGCTCGGCCCGCTCGCCCAGGGTGGCCTCGGCGGGTTGCTCGGCTAGATGTACGAGGGCCCAGTACAGGACCTGATCGACGAACTGGGCAGACTCCCGGGCGTCGGTCCGAAGAGCGCCCAGCGCATCGCCTTCCACCTCCTGGCAACGGAAGCAGCCGACATCGAACGGCTGCAGAACGCACTCCAGAAGGTCAAGGAAGGCGTCGTCTTCTGCGACGTCTGCGGCAACGTGAGCGCCGAGACCACCTGCCGGATCTGCCGCGACCCCAAGCGCGACCTGGCGCTGGTCTGCGTCGTCGAGGAGCCCAAGGACGTCCAGGCGATCGAGCGCACCAGGGAGTTCAAGGGCCGCTACCACGTCCTGGGCGGCGCGCTCGATCCGCTCAGCGGCGTCGGACCGGACCAGCTCCGCATCCGGCAGCTGCTCAACCGGATCGGCACGGCCACCGACGGGATCGACATCTCCGAGGTCATCATCGCCACGGACCCGAACACCGAGGGCGAGGCCACGGCCACCTACCTGGTCCGGATGCTCAGGGACTTCCCAGGCCTGTCCGTCACGCGACTGGCCAGCGGCCTGCCGATGGGCGGCGACCTGGAGTTCGCCGACGAACTGACGCTCGGACGTGCGCTATCTGGTCGCCGGAGCATGTGACCCGAAATCCACCGCGACTGGGCAACACCCGCCTGGTCGCGGTGGACGGCCCGTCGGGCTCCGGCAAGTCGACGTTCGCGAAGAACCTCGCAACCGAACTCGACGCCACGCTGATCCTCACGGACCACTTCGCCATGTGGGACGACCCGGCCATCGGCTGGTGGCCTGAACTGCTAGCCGTACTCGACGAGGTCGCCGCAGGCAGGCAGGCGCACTACCGCAAAACCGATTGGTCCCAAGGCTTCCCGCGCCGCAACGAGGGCCCAGTGGTCGAAGTCCGTCCAGGGAGGACGATCATCTTCGAGGGCATGTCCTCGGCCAGGAAAGCGATCGCCCACCGGCTGAGCCTCGCGATCTTCATCGACCACGGTGACGAAAAGGCCCGCCTCGAACGAGCGGTCGCGCGCGACGGTGAGAAGTACCGCAAGGACTTCGAGCGCTGGCAGCAGTACGAACGCGGCTGGTTCGCCGTTGACGAAACCAAGGCCAGAGCTGACTACGTTGTCACCTCGAGCTGAGCCCGGACCACCCCGGCCTCAGGCGTTCCGATCGCGCTGAACACCTCCAGCGACGACGTCCAGTAGTCCCGTGCCGAGTCCACGTCACCCAGCGCGGCACAGGCATCGCCGGCCAGCAGGAGAGCTCGCCCGAACACCCACCGGTGCCCGGAGTCCGAACCGACGGAAGCGGCTCGCTGCGCACATTCCAGCGCACCGGTCGCGTCCGAGGTGTCGAGGTGGATGCGCCCGAGCACGAGCAGCACCTCCATCTCGGCCAGCCGGAACTGCGACCGCCCCGCCTCCACCAGCGCCGAGGTCGCCATCGACAACGCGTCCTCGTACCGGCCCACCCCGCGGTACGCGGCGGCCAGGCCCCGCCGGGCCGAGCAGATGCCCCACGAGTAGCCGGTCTCGACCGCGATGGCCAGCGCCGCCGAGAACTGCTCGACCGCCGACTCGTACCGGCCGGCACCTTCCAAGGCGCGGCCGAGCAGGTTCAGCGCGTCGCAGACGCTCTTGACGTTCTCCAGGTCCTGCGCGATCTGCATGGCGGCGGAAGCCTCGACGGCCGCCTCTTCGTAGCGGCCGCGCATGATCAGCGTGATGGCCATGCCCTCGTGCATGGTGTGGCCGAAGTTGCGGGCGGCCGCACGTTCGTACAGCGCGCTGGCCTGCGCGAAGTAGGAGGCGCCCAGGTCGGGCTCTCCGCGCCACGCGTGCACCTCGCCCAGAGCGCGCATCGAGTTCGCCTGGCTGATCCACGAGTCGAGGCGCGTGCCGACCTCCAGCGCCTCCTCGAACGTGGTCGCCGCGCGGTCGAGCTGGCCCAGCTGCATGTAGACGCCGCCGAGGTTGAACAGCGCGTTGGCGAGCACCTGGATCGCGCCGACCCGGCGGGCGATCACCAACGCGCGCTCCAGGTGGTCGGCGGCGTGTTCGAGTTCGCCCAGGTCGATGTAGACGCTGCCGGCGTTGGACAGCACGGCGGCCTCGGCCTCTGGCAGGTCGATGCGTTCCTGCAGGGCGATGGCCTGCTGGTAGTAGCCCAGCGCGTTGCGGTGCTGGCCCGTCACCCAGTAAAGCGTGCCGAGCGAGGACAGCATCGCGAGCTGACCGAGTTCGTCCCGCGGTGCGCGAGCTCCCAGCAACCCAGCCTTGGCGGTCTCGCGCCACTCCGCGGTCAGGCCCTGCGTGTAGAAGTAGCCGCGCAGGGCGTCGGCCAGCTGCCACGGCGAGTTCTCGGGGTCGCGCTCGACGGCGTGCGCCACCAGGGCGACCAGGTTGGCCCGCTCGATGTCCAGCCAGGCCAGCGCCTCGGTGCTGGTGCTGAACGTGCGCGGCACCACGCTGTCGAGCGGAGCCGGGCGCGGGAAGCGGAACAGCGTCGACTTCATCGCCGCCGTCGCGTTGTCGACCGAGCGCACCGCCCAGTCCACCAGCCGCCGCAGCGACAGCCGGGAGTCCGCACGGCCTTCCTCGAACGCCAGGCGCTCGGCCGCGTAGTCGCGCAGCAGGTCGTGGAACTGGTAGCGCGACGGCGCGTGGTTCGCGATCAGGTTCGCGGTGGCCAGCCGGTCGAGCCGGCGGCGAGCGTCCTGAGTGGTCAGTCCGCTCAACGCGGCCGCCATCTCCGGCGTGAAGTCAGTACCCGGGACAAGAGACAGCAGCCGGAACATCTGCGCGAGCTCGGGCTTCAGGGCTGTGTAAGAGAGGTCGAACGCCGCGTGCACCGCCACCCGTTCGTCGCCCTCGACCGCCAGGGCAGCGAGCCGGTTGCCCGCCCGCAGCTCCTCCACGTAGTCCGCGATGGACAGTTCCGGACGCGACACGAGGTTCGCGGCTGCGATACGCAAAGCCAATGGCAGATGCGCGCACAACGCCGCCAGCTCCAGCGCCGCGCCCTCCTGGCACGCGACCTCGTCCGCACCCAAAATGCCTGCGAGGAGTGACTTCGTCTCGTGCCAGTCGAGCACGTCCAACCGCACGTTCGACGCCGCGTGCGACACGGCCAGACCGCGCAACGTGTCGCGTGAGGTCACCAGCACCGCACATCCCGGCGATCCGGGCAGAAGCGGGCGGATCTGCTCAGCGGACGACGCGTTGTCGAGCAGCAGCAGCACGCGCTGACCGGTCAACGTCGACCGGAACATCGCCTCCTGCTCGTCCTGGTCCAGCGGCACCTGGTCCGGCTCGGTCCCCAGCGCGCGCAGGAACCGCGGCAGCACGTCGACCGCGCTCAACGGCGGGCCGGGCGCGTATCCGCGCAGGTTCACGTACAGCTGACCGTCCGGGAAGTCCGCGCGCATCCGGTGCGCCGCGTGCACGGCCAGCGCCGTCTTGCCAACACCCGGCGGCCCGGCCAGTGTGACGACCGGCACACCCTGCGCGGTCCGCAGCAGCGCGATGATCAACGAAACGGCCTCGTCGCGGCCCACGAAGTCGGGGATGTCCCCCGGCAGCTGCGACGGCACGACCCGCTCGGGCTTCGCGGCCACCACGGGCGCACCGGACGACGCGGCGGCCACCGAGCCGATCGACCCGGACAGCACCTGGCTGTGCACGCGCCGCAGCTCGTCGCCCGGGTCGATGCCCAGCTCCTCGCCCAGCAGACGGGAAACCCGCTGGTAGGCGGCCAGTGCCTCGCTCTGCCTGCCGGACCGGTACAGCGCCACCATCAGCTGCGCCCAGAACCGCTCGCGCAACGGGTGTTCGCTGGTCAGCCGGGACAGCTCCGCGACCAGCTGGCCGTGGCGGCCCAGTTCGAGATCGACCTCGACCCGGCGTTCCAGCACGTGCAGGCGGCGCTCGTTCAGCCGCGGCACCTCGTCGCGGTGCAGGATCTCGGACGGCACGTCGACCAGTGCCGGACCCCGCCAGAGCCCGAGGGCGGCGGCGAACGCGGCCGAGGCGGCCTGCAGGTTGCCGGCGCCGCGCTCCTGCTCGCCCTGCTCGATCAAGGGCTCGAAGCGCATCAGGTCGATCGTCTTCTCGTCGACGTCGATCAAGTACCCGTCCGGAACGGTCCGGATGGGCACCGACGGCCCGAGCAGCTGTCTGAGACGCATCACGTAGGTCTGCAAAGTCGCGCGGGCACGCGCGGGCGGATCGTCGCCCCAGACGTTCCCGGCGAGCTCGTCCACGGACACCGACGTGCCCGCACGCAGCAACAACGACACCAGCAGGGCCCGCTGACGACCCGCGCGGACCAGCAGAGGTTCGGAGTCGAGGAGGACCTGGAGAGGGCCGAGCACGCGGAACTCGACCTGCCTGCTCATGCGACCTCCTCCGCGTGTCGGTGTTGTTTCTACAGCCTAGGAGAGCGTTCGACGCATCTGTGGTGCTCACGTTGGGTCAGCGGGCATGCGCCGGACGTATCAGAATGCCTGGTCTAGTGGCCGGATCGTGACCTGAGTTGCCCCGGAGGGGGTATGTACAACGGTTATCGTCGGCGACCACACCGTGAGACGTGCGGATTTCTGCAAGGGGTGTTTGATGGTCCACTCAGTAACGGCTCGACGCCGGTGGGTTGCCGTGATCGGCTTCCTGAGCGTCAGTGCCCTCGCCCTCTCAGGTTGCGCGACATCCCAGCGCGACTCAGGAGGTGGCGGCAAGGAAGGTGGCACGCTGACCTTCGGTGCCGCTGGCGCGCCGAAGCTCTTCGACCCGTTCTACGCGACGGACGGCGAGACCTTCCGGGTCTCTCGCCAGATGTTCGAGGGTCTGGTCGGCTTCAAGCCGGGCACCGCGGAGGTCGAGCCCGCGCTCGCCACGAAGTACGAGTCGAGCGCCGACGGCAAGACGTGGACCTTCACCCTCAAGGAGGGCGTGAAGTTCCACGACGGTACGGACTTCAACGCCGAGGCCGTGTGCTTCAACTTCAACCGCTGGTACAACCAGAAGGGCGCCGGCCAGTCCGACGCCGTCTCCCAGTACTGGCTGGACAACTTCGGCGGGTTCGCGACCACGCCGGACAAGCCGTCGCTGTTCAAGGCCTGCTCGGCCAAGGACGCCAAGACCGCGGTCGTCGAACTGAACGAGGTCACCTCGCAGTTCCCCTCGGTCCTCGGCTTCACGTCGTTCTCCATCTCCAGCCCCGAGGCGCTGAAGAAGTACGACGCGGACAACGTCGTGGCCGCCGGTGACGCGTTCACCTACCCGGCTTACGCGACCGAGCACCCGACCGGCACGGGCCCGTTCAAGTTCGGCAAGTACGACAAGGCCAACAACACCGTGGAGCTCGTGAAGAACGACGCCTACCACGGCACCAAGGTCAAGCTGGACAAGATCGTCTTCAAGATCATCCCGGACGAGACCGCCCGCAAGCAGGCGCTCAAGGCCGGCGACATCGACGGTTACGACCTGCCGAACGCGGCCGACTGGTCCGGTCTGAAGACCGACGGCTTCAACGTCGCGATCCGTCCGGCGTTCAACGTGTTCTACCTGGGCATCAACCAGAAGAACAACCCGAAGCTCGCCGACCTCAAGGTCCGTCAGGCCCTGATGTACGCGATCAACCGCGAGCAGCTGGTCAAGTCGCAGCTGCCCGAGGGCGCGAAGGTCGCGACGCAGTTCATGCCGGACACCGTCAACGGCTACAACAAGGACATCAAGGCCGTCGGCTACGACGCCGCCAAGGCCAAGTCCCTGCTGGCCGAGGCCGGTGCCTCCGACCTGACGCTGAAGTTCTACTGGCCGTCCGAGGTCACGCGTCCGTACATGCCGTCCCCGAAGGACCTCTTCGGTGCGATCTCCGGTGACCTGCAGGCCGCCGGCATCAAGATCGAGGTCGTCACGAAGCCGTGGAACGGTGGCTACCTGACCGACGTCGACAACAGCATCCCGGACCTGTTCCTGCTCGGCTGGACCGGTGACAACGGCACCGCGCACAACTGGGTCGGCACGTTCTTCGGCCGCACCGACAACCGCTTCAACACCGGTGTGTCGCCGTGGGGCGCCTCGCTCAAGGACGCACTGGCCAAGGCCAACGCCGAGCCCGACGAGGGCAAGCGCACCAAGCTGTACGAAGAGATCAACAAGAAGATCATGGACGAGTACCTGCCCGCGATCCCGATCTCGCACTCCCCGCCCGCTCTGGTGTTGAAGTCGGACATCAAGGGTGTCGTTCCGAGCCCGTTGACCGACGAGAAGTTCGGCTCGGCCTCCAAGGGCTGACCTGACTAGCTCCCACCACAAGAGAACAACGGGGTAGCTCAAGTGCTCCGCTACACCATTCGGCGGCTGATTCAGCTGGTCGGCGTGGTGCTGGTGCTCTCGCTGCTGCTCTTCGCGTGGCTGCGCGTACTCCCAGGAGGGCCGGTTTCGGCCCTCCTGGGAGACCGCTCTACGCCGGAGAAGGCGGCGGAGCTCACCAAGCAGCTCGGCCTCGATCAGCCGATTTTCGTGCAGTACTTCAAATTCCTCGGTCGCGCGGCGACCGGCGACTTCGGCGTCTCCACCGGTGTTCAGCCCGGTGACTCGGCGCTCGACATCTTCATCCAGCGGTTCCCCGCGACGCTCGAACTCAGCTTCTTCGCGATCCTGATCGCGATCGCGGTCGGCGTCCCGCTCGGTTACCTCGCGGCGAAGCGCCGCGGCAGCTGGTTCGACAACCTCAGCGTCGTCGGTTCGCTCATCGGCGTCGCTGTGCCGGTGTTCTTCCTGGCCTACGTGCTCAAGGGGGTGGCCTCGTCCTCGCTCGGGCTGCCGTCCAGCGGTCGTCAGGACGCCATCGACGCCACTCGCGTCACCAACTTCTTCACTCTCGACGGCATCATCACCGGCGAGTGGGACGCGACGTTCAACGCGCTGGAACACCTCATCCTGCCCGCGATCGCGCTGGCCACGATCCCGTTCGCGGTGATCTTCCGGATCACCCGCGCGGCCGTGCTCGACGTGCTCGACGAGGACTTCGTGCGCACCGCCGAGTCCAAGGGCCTCACCGCATCGGTGATCCGCCGCCGGCACGTGCTGCGCAACGCGATGCTGCCGGTCGTCACGACGATCGGCCTGCAGACCGGTGCGCTGCTCTCCGGCGCGGTGCTCACCGAGAGAGTGTTCTCGTTCCCCGGTGTCGGCGAAGCGCTCGCCATCGGGTTCGAGCGGCGTGACTACCCGGTGCTGCTGTTGTTGATCATCATGGCCGCGAGCGTCTACGTCGTGGTCAACCTGCTGGTCGACCTCTCGTACGCGCTCATCGACCCGCGCATCAGGACGAGGTGAGACCAGTGGCACTTGGTGTGACCAAGAAGGAAAAGATCGACGATCTCGCCGAGACCGCGGGCGTCTCGCTCGCGGCCAGCGCGTGGAAGCGGCTCAAGCGCAGCCCGGTGTTCCTCACCGGCGCGACGATCATCGGCATCTTCATCGCGATCTCGCTGCTCTCGCCGTGGCTCGCACCGCACGACCCGGCCAGTCCGATGCTGATCGACCAGGTCATCAAGGCGCGCAACGAGATCCCGGCCGCCCAGCCGGGCCACCCGCTCGGTGGCGACCTGCAGGGCCGCGACTTCCTGTCGCGCCTGCTGATCGGCTCGCAGCAGACGTTGATCGTCGGCATCGGCGCGACGATCATCGGCCTGACCGGCGGCCTGATCCTGGGCACGCTCGCGGGCGCGATCGGCGGCTGGGTCGACTCGGTCGTCATGCGCATCGTCGACGTCATGCTGTCGCTGCCGTCGCTGCTGCTCGCGTTCTCGATCGCGGCGATGTTCGCCCGGCCCAGCCAGTTCACCGTGATCCTCGCGGTGGCGATCGTGCAGATCCCGGTGTTCGCCCGGTTGCTCAGAGGCTCGATGCTGGCGCAACGGCACAGCGACCACGTGCTCGCGGCGACGGCGCTGGGTGTGAAGAAGGGCGCGATCGTGTTCCGGCACATGCTGCCGAACTCGCTCGGCCCGGTCATCGTGCAGTCCACCCTGGTGCTGGCGACCGCGATCATCGAGGCGGCGGCGCTGTCGTTCCTCGGTCTCGGCAACCCGGACGACAGGACCCCGGAGTGGGGCCAGATGCTCGGTGACGTGCAGAAGGTGTTCGACACCCATCCGCACCTCGCCGCGTGGCCCGCTATCTGCATCATCATCGTCGCGCTCGGCTTCACGCTCATGGGCGAGACGCTGCGCGAAGCCCTCGACCCGAAGAACAGGCGGTGAGTCCTCGTGGCACTGCTCGAAGTACGTGACCTCACCGTCGTGTTCCAGCGCAAGGGCGAAGAGCCGTTCCGCGCGGTCGACGGCGTCAGCTTCGACGTCGAGCCCGGCCAGACCGTCGGGCTCGTCGGCGAGTCGGGCTGTGGCAAGTCGGTGACATCGTTGGCGATCATGGGTCTGCTGCCCAAGCGCGGCGCCAAGATCACCGGCACCGTGACCTACGACGGCACGGACCTGCTCAAGCTGTCCGACAGGGAGATGCGCGACCGTCGTGGCCGCGATCTCGGCATGGTCTTCCAGGACCCGCTGTCGTCGCTCAACCCCGTGATCCCGATCGGCCTGCAGGTCACCGAGGTGCTCGAACGGCACCGCGGCCTGGCCCGCAAGGAGGCCATGATCGAGGCGAAGAACCTGCTCGACAAGGTCGGCATCCCGGACCCGAACCGGCGGCTCAAGGAATACCCGCACCAGCTCTCGGGCGGTATGCGGCAGCGCGCGCTCATCGCGATCGCGCTGGCGTGCCGGCCGAAGCTGCTGATCGCGGACGAGCCGACGACGGCGCTGGACGTGACGATCCAGGCCCAGATCCTGTCGGTGATGAAGGAACTGGTGCAGGACCTCGGCACCGCGCTCGTGATGATCACCCACGACCTGGGTGTCGTCGCCGGGCTGTGCGACGAGGTGAACGTGCTGTACGGCGGCAAGGTGGTCGAGAAGGCCAACCGGCACCCGCTCTTCGCGGAGCCGCGCCACCCGTACACGCACGGTCTGCTGGCCTCGATCCCGCGCCTCGACGCGGCGCCCGGCGAGAAGCTGACGCCGATCAGGGGTTCCGTCGCGGACAACATCCCGTGGGCGAACGCCTGCGCGTTCGCACCCCGGTGCCCGAACGCGCTGGACGTCTGCCGCGAGGTGACGCCCGCCGTAGAAGATCAGCTGGGCCGTCTGCTCCGCTGCCACAACCCGGTGGTGCCGGGAACTCCCGCCGCCGAGGAGGTGCCGGTGTGAGCGAGACCCTGGTGTCCGTGCAGGACATGAAGGTGCACTTCCCGATCAAGCGGGGTGTGCTGCTGGACCGGACCGTCGGCTACGTCTACGCGGTCGACGGCGTCGACCTCGAGATCAAGCGCGGCGAGACGTACGGCCTGGTCGGCGAGTCGGGGTGCGGCAAGTCCACCCTCGGGCGGGCGATGCTGCGGCTCAACGAGCCGACCGCGGGCAAGATGGTCTTCGACGGGCAGGACTTCTCGGCCCTGAAGGGCGAGGAGCTGCGCAAGATGCGGCGCCGGATCCAGATGGTGTTCCAGGACCCGCTGTCGTCGCTCGACCCGCGCCAGTCCGTGGAGTCCATCCTGGTCGAGGGCCTGCGGGCGCACGATCTGGACAAGGGCAAGGAGTCGACCAACAAGCGACTTCGCGACCTGCTCACGGCCGTCGGCCTGCCGACCACGGCGCTGCGCAAGTACCCGCACGAGTTCTCGGGCGGGCAGCGGCAGCGCATCGGCATCGCCCGTGCCCTGGCCCTGGAGCCGGACCTGATCGTCGCCGACGAGCCGGTGTCCGCGCTCGACGTGTCGGTGCAGGCACAGGTCGTGAACCTGATGGAGGAGCTCCAGCAGCAGTTCGGCCTGACCTACCTGGTGATCGCGCACGACCTCGCGGTCGTGAAGCACATCTCCGACCGCGTGGGCGTGATGTACCTCGGCGGCCTGGTCGAGGAGGCCTCCGCGCAGGACCTCTACGCCGAGCCGCTGCACCCGTACACGCGGGCGCTGCTGTCGGCGATCCCGGTGCCCGACCCCGTGGTCGAGGACCGGCGCGAACGGATCTTGCTCGCGGGTGACCTCCCGTCGCCCGCGAACCCGCCGTCCGGCTGCCGGTTCCACACCCGGTGCCCGTGGCGGCAGGCGACCAAGTGCGACACCGAGCGGCCCGTGCTGCGGGAGCTCAAGCCGGGTCACAAGGTCGCGTGCCACTACGCGGAGCAGATCCGGTCCGGCGAGATCCAGCCGCACGAGGTGAAGCCGATCCTGATCGAGGAGGGCGACGGCATGTCGCCCGACGTCCCGCTCGTGGGCCCGGCCTCGGTGACCGAGGCGCTCAACCCCTGAGTTGTCGTCGTACGTCCGGGGCCACCTCGTTTCGAGGTGGCCCCGTTCGTTTCTCCAGGCTTCTCTGTTGCTCTGGATCAATGGACAGTCGGGGCTCGATCTTGTCGAGGGCTGCCGAGATCGCCTCGGTCGACGGCCTGGAGGGCGTCACGATCGGACGGCTCGCGGTCGAGCTCGGCATGAGCAAGAGCGGCGTCTTCTCGCACTTCGGCGCCAAGGAAGAGCTGCAGATCGCCACCGTGCACGCGGCCGCGGAGATCTTCGCGCGCGAGGTCGTGATCGCCGGCGGACCACTGCTGGACCTGTGCGGCAGGTGGCTCGACTACTCGAAGCGCCGCGTGTTCCCCGGCGGCTGCTTCTTCGTGGTGACCCGCTCGGAGTTCGCCGCCCGGCCCGGCCGCGTGCGCGACGCGTTGATGCTCTTCAACCTGCGCTGGATCTCACTGCTGGAACGACTGACCGGCAACGCCGACATGGCGTTCGAGGTGGACGCCCTGCTGGCCGCCGCGGACCGCTTCGCCGTGCTTTACGACGACGCCTCGGCGTACGAGAGAGTGCGCTCGTCCTTGCGCGCACGGATCACCATGCCCACGGGGATGGAGATGAGCGTGGCCACGCCGAACGACAGCAGCATCGCCAGCCAGGCCTCGTCGACGATCTGGCCGCCGATGAACCCGACGGTGGCGGGGTAGAGGCTCCACAGGGCCGACCCGATCGCCGCGACGGGGACGAAGCGCCGCAACGGCCACTTGAGCGCCCCTGCCAGCAATGCGCCCACGATGCCACCGGCCGGCAGGAACCGGGCCGCGATGAGGATCGTCTCGCCCTTGGTCCCGAGCTGGTCGGCGGTCCACACGACCATTGCCCGCGCCTTGGCGTTCTTGTTGACCCGGTCGAGGGCCCGCATGCCCATCCGGCGCCCCATCGTAAAGTTGATCATGTCGCTGGCGAGGCAACCCGCGGCGGCGACGAGCACCACGAGGTACAGCGGAACCTCACCGGAAGCGGCCAGAACGCCGGCACCGATGAGCACTGCCTCCGTCGGGGCCAAGGGCACGACGGCGACCAGGAACAGCACGACGAGGCTGGCTGCTGTGGTGCTCATGATCCGTGAACGTACGTGACCCGGATGAACAATCCCGACCTGGGTGTTTCTTCAGCGCAACCACAGGATCGAAGTCGATCTCGGTAGGGCGTTCAGGTGCGGCGGTTCGTCTGATTTCCGGGACTGGTCGTGGGCGCTGGACGTTCGTACGCGTAGCTCGCGCAACTCGCACGGTCCGCGCAGCCCACGCGTGGCTCGTCCGAACGGCCCCGCCCACTGTTCGAACGGGCATGACTGGCCGTCACGCTCCAAAATTTCCCGGTACAGGTTCCGGGCGTTGATCCTCCTCGCCGCCCTGGTCGGCACCACCTGGTCGTTGTCCGATCCTGTCAGCCAAGTCAGCGCCTATGACTGGGTGCGCAGCGCACTCCTGGGCGTGGTCCAGGGCGCAGCTGCGGGTTTGGTCGCTCACGCCGTTCTGTGGCGGTTCAACCAGTCAGTGCGTGACACGTGATGACTGCTCGGTTCTGCCGGTAGACCTCCGATCTGTCATCGATTCAACCGGTAGTTCTGTCGTTGACCTGTGTCCTGGGCCACAACTAGCCTCCCGAATCAATAGGAAAGCTTCTTTACCAATCCTTCGAGCCGCCGCCCTTGCCCAGGAGGACGAAGTGATCAGAAAACGCACCCGAGCGGGTGTCGCGTTGGCCCTGTTCGCGCTGGTAGTACCCCAGATCGCGGCATCGGGCACGGCGAACGCGGCTGATTCCCTGCTCTCCGCCAACAAACCCACCACCACGTCGTCCATCGAGGCCGAGACCTTCGGCGGCGCCAACGCCGTCGACGGGGATCCGGCCACTCGCTGGGCGAGCCTCGAAGGTGTCGATCCGCAGTGGATCGCCGTCGACCTGGGTGGCACCGCCACCATCTCCAAGGTCAAGCTCACCTGGGAGGCCGCGTACGCCTCCGAGTACAAGATCCAGACGTCCAGCGACGGGTCGACGTGGAGCACCAAGAAGACCCTCACCGGTCAGAACGGTGGCGTCGACGAGACCGCGGTGGCCGCTTCCGGCCGTTACGTGCGGATCTACGGCACCAAGCGCGGCACGTCCTACGGCTACTCGCTCTTCGAGCTGGAGGTCTGGGGCAGCGGGAACGGTGGCGACCAGACGCCGCCCAGCGCGCCGTCCAACCTCGCCAGCACGGGGACCACGTCGAGCTCGGTGAGTCTGCAGTGGACGGCCGCGACCGACAACGTCGGCGTGACCGGCTACGACGTCCTGCGCAACGGCAGTGTCGTCGGGACGCCCACCGGGACGACCTTCACCGACACGGGTCTCGCGTCGGGCACGCAGTTCACCTACACCGTCCGCGCTCGTGACGCGGCCGGGAACCTCGGGCCCGCGAGCAACTCGGTGCAGGCGACCACGGGTCCGGCGGCCCCTGGCGACACCATCACGGTCGTCGCGGCCGGAGACATCGCGTCGCTGACGAACACCGAGCACTACGAGACGGCGAAGCTGATCGACCAGATCAAGCCGAACCACGTTCTCACGGTCGGTGACAACCAGTACGACAGCGGCACGCTCGCGGAGTACAAGGCCCACTACGACAAGTCGTGGGGCAAGTTCAAGAGCATCACCCACCCCGCGACCGGCAACCACGAGTGGGAGGACAACCTCAACGGCTACAAGTCGTACTTCGGCGCACAGGCGTACCCCGCCGGCAAGCCGTACTACAGCTGGGAAGCCGGTGACTTCCACTTCGTGTCGTTCGACTCCCAGAAGCTCTACGACACGGGCAGCGACTCGACGCAGATCAACTGGCTGAAGGCAGACCTCGCCGCGAACACCAAGGCGTGCGTCGTCGGCTACTGGCACCACCCGCGGTTCAACTCGGGCGAGTACGGCGACAAGTCCGTGATGGCCCCGCTGTGGAACACCTTCGCGGACGCCAAGGCCGACCTCGTGCTGAGCGGCCACGACCACCACTACGAGCGGTTGAAGCCGCTGAACAAGAGCGGTTCGGTCGACGAGGTCAACGGCCTTCGTGCCGCGATCATCGGCATCGGCGGCGACTACCTGTACAGCAACGTCAAGCCGCGCACGGGTGTCGAGAAGTGGTTCGCGGACTCCCACGGCGTCGTGAAGTTCACCCTGTCCGGTCGCTCCTACTCGTGGGAGGTCATCGACACGGCCGGCCGGGTGCGCGACAAGGCCGGTCCTTACAACTGTCGTTGATCGGATCTGGCTGTTGGTCGGTTCTGGCTGTTGATCGGAGGCCGTCGTGTACATCGCAACCGCTAGACAAGCTCCGGCATCCGGTGGCACCGGCAGGATCGCGGGGAACGTTCTCGCGTTGGGCGCGGTGTCCCTGCTCACGGACGTCTCGTCCGAGATGGTCACCGCCATCCTGCCGCTCTACCTCGTGCTGGGGCTGGGGTTCTCCCCACTGCAGTTCGGTGTGCTCGACGGCATCTACACCGGTGTGACGGCACTGGTTCGCGTCGTGGGCGGTCATGCGGCGGACCGCTGGCAACGGCGCAAGTTGGTGGCCGGGCTCGGGTACGGGATCTCGGCGCTGGGCAAGCTCGGCCTGCTCGCCGCCGGGACCTCGGCCACCGCGATGGGGCTCGTGCTGGCCGGGGATCGAACCGGCAAGGGTTTGCGCACCGCGCCGAGGGACGCGCTGATCACGTTGAGCAGCGAGCCCTCGGCGCTCGGACGGGCCTTCGGTGTCCACCGGGCCATGGACACCGTGGGCGCCTTCCTCGGCCCGCTGGTCGCGTTCTGTCTCTTGTGGACGCTGCCGGCGCGGTACGACGTGGTGTTCGTGGTGAGCTTCTGCTTCGCCGCGGTCGGGTTCCTCGTGCTCGTGCTCTTCGTCCGTGATCACCGGGACGTGCTGCCACGCGTCGCGGTGTCGCTGAAGGCGGCCTTCGGGCTGTTGCGGTCCAGGCCGTTCCGGCGGGTCTGCCTGATCGCGTGCGGGCTCGGGTTCCTGACGCTGGGCGACGGGTTCATCTACCTGCTGCTGCAGAAGAAGCTCGACGTGGAGCTCGCCTACATCGCACTGCTGCCCCTCGGCACGGCCGGCGTGTACCTGCTCGCCGCCGTGCCGCTGGGCTCGCTGGCGGACAAGGTCGGCCGGTGGCGGATCTTCCTCGCCGGTCACGTCGCGCTGCTCGGCGCGTACGTGCTGCTCATCGGAACGTCCGGAATCTCGTTGCTCGTGGGAGTTCTGTTGCTGCACGGGCTGTTCTACGCGTGCACGGACGGCGTTTTGATGGCGGTTGCCAGCCCGATGATCCCCGACGAGCTGCGCACATCCGGTCTGGCTCTGCTCCAGACCGGCCAGGTGCTCGCCCGTGCCACGTCTTCGGTCCTGTTCGGTGCACTTTGGACGTGGTTCGCTTGGTGAGGATCCTGGTCGTCGTGGTTGCCGTGATCGCGCTCGGCGTGGGCGCCACCGCCTACGCCCTGCGTGCTCCGGACAAGGTTTCGGTTGCCACTGAAGCAGGTCCGGTCGAGCTGTCGTCCGGGCGACTGATGTTCGTGGACGACGCGAGCGGCAAGGTGGCCTCGGTGCCGCTGGCGGACCCGGCCGGTCCGCGCCGGTTGAGTTCCTTGTCCTGCAAGCGCTTCTACACGGCCGCCGGGCAGGGACTGTGCCTTGCCGACGCCTCCGGCCCGCTGCCGGGTGCCTCGGCGGTGTTCGTCGACCGGGGACTGACCGAACGTCATCGCGTGGAGGTCGACGGTGTGCCCAACCGCGCCAAGCTGTCGGCGGACGGGCGGATGGCGTCGTGGACGACGTTCGTCACCGGCGACTCGTACTCGCAGGCAGGCACGTTCTCGACCCGGACGGCGATCTTCGACCAGCAGACCGAGACCTACTCCAGCAACATCGAGGGCACGCGGATCGCGGGCATGAAGACGACCAACGACATGAACTTCTGGGGCGTCACCTTCGCGCCGGACGACCGCACTTACTACGCGACGATGAGCACCGCCGGGAAGACGTACCTGATCCAGGGCGACGCTTCTGAGGAGTCGGCGAAGGTGTTGCGGGAGAACGTCGAATGCCCGTCGCTGTCACCGGACGGCAAGCGCGTGGCGTTCAAGAAGCGCGTGCCCGGCGACGGCGCCCGGCCGTGGCGCGAGCACGTGCTGGACCTGAGCACGATGGTGGAGACACCGCTGGCCGAGACCCGCGGGATCGACGACCAGGTCGTGTGGCTCGACAACGACACCATCGCCTACGGCCTGCCGGGAGAGGGCATCTGGGCCGTGCAAGCGAACGGGGAGGGCGCGCCGCGGCAGTTGGTGCCGCACGCGTCCTCCCCGTCCGTTGTCTCTTAGCGGTTGGCCCGGTTCACGGCCGAGACGATCGCGCGGAACGAGGCCGCGACCGTCGACGAGTCGATACCGACGCCCCACAGCACGCGGTCGCCCACCGCGCACTCGAGGTAGGCGGCCGCGCGGGCGTCGTCACCGGCGGACAGCGCGTGCTCCGCGTAGTCCATGACCCGCACGTCGTAGCCCACGGACGCGAGCGCGTCGACGAACGCGGCGATCGGCCCGTTGCCGGCGCCCGTGATCTCCTGCTGCTCGCCGTCGATCAGCAGCGTCGCGGTGATCTCCTCGTGCCCGCTGCCGTCCGACGACGCCTTGTGCTTGAGCAGGTACAGCGGAACCTTGCCGTGCAGGTACTCCTCCGCGAAGGCGTCCCACATCTCCTTCGGGTTGATCTCGCCGCCCTGCGTGTCGGTGACCTCCTGGATCACCTTCGAGAACTCGATCTGCAGGCGCCGCGGCAGGTCCAGGTGGTGCTCCTGCTTCATCAGGTACGCCACACCGCCCTTGCCGGACTGCGAGTTGACCCGGATGACGGCCTCGTAGTTGCGGCCGACGTCCTTCGGGTCGATCGGCAGGTACGGGACCTCCCACTGGAAGTCGTCGACGTGCTGCCCTGCCTCCTTGGCGTCGGCCTCCAGCGCCTCGAAGCCCTTCTTGATGGCGTCCTGGTGCGAGCCCGAGAAGGCGGTGAAGACCAGGTCACCGCCGTACGGGTGGCGCTCGGCGACCGGCAGCTGGTTGCAGTACTCGACGGTCCGGCGGACCTCGTCGATGTCGCTGAAGTCGATCTGCGGGTCGATGCCCTGGCTGAACATGTTCATCGCCAGCGTGACCAGGCAGACGTTGCCGGTGCGCTCACCGTTGCCGAACAGGCAGCCCTCGATGCGGTCCGCACCGGCCAGGTAACCCAGCTCGGCGGCCGCGACACCGGTGCCGCGGTCGTTGTGCGGGTGCAGGCTCAGGATGATCGAGTCGCGGCTGTCGAGGTTGCGGGACATCCACTCGATCGAGTCCGCGTAGACGTTCGGCGTGGCCATCTCGACGGTGGCCGGCAGGTTGATGATCAGCGGCTTCTCGGGCGTGGGCTGGATGACGGCCGTGACGGCGTTGCAGACTTCGAGGGCGTAGGTCAGCTCGGTGCCCGTGTAGGACTCGGGGCTGTACTCGTAGCGGAAGTCGGTTTCCGGGTAGTCGCGCTCCTGCTGCTTCGCGAACTTCGCGGCGTCCACGGCGATCTTCTTGATGCCCTCGCGGTCGGAGCGGAAGACCACGCGGCGCTGCAGGATCGACGTCGAGTTGTAGAAGTGGACGATGGCCTTGTTGGCGCCGCGCAGGGACTCGAAGGTCCTGGCGATCAGCTCTTCACGGCACTGCGTCAGGACCTGGATCGTGACGTCGTCCGGGATGGCGCCGTCCTCGATGATCTCCCGGACGAAGTCGAAGTCGGTCTGGCTGGCGGCAGGGAAGCCGACCTCGATCTCCTTGAAGCCCATGCGGACCAGCAGGTCGAACATCTTGCGCTTGCGGGCCGGGGACATGGGGTCGATCAGGGCCTGGTTGCCGTCTCGCAGGTCGACCGCGCACCAGAGGGGGGCTTCGGTCGCCCGTTTGGTGGGCCAGGTGCGGTCGGGGACGTCGATGACCTCTACTACCTCGTGAAACGGGCGGTAGCGGTGGAAGGGCATGCTGCTGCCGAGTTGGTGGTTCCACTGCGGCTGGGAGTCCGGGGCCGGGCGCGCGGGCTGGCGAATTCGGCTGTTGCCGGAGGTGTAGGCGTCTGGGGAAGTCATGGATTTTGCTCCGGTGCGGGTCGTTTGATGGGAACGACCGGCGGCAACGCTGAGTCCCGCGACGGGGGGCCGGTCTGATCAGACCCCGTCACGGCAGCGAAGCAGGAGGGAACGCCACACGGGGGACAGAGTAGCCACAGGTTGGGCTGGGATGGAACTTAGGGACCGGATCGTGGGACACCCATGGGTGGTTGCGTTGGCACCGCCCGCTCCGGTTCAGGGACTTCGGGGCTCCGCCCCGGACCCCGCCAATCTGATCAAAGACCGGTTCCACGCCGTGCGTGGGTTGATGGCACGCCTGTTGCGTAGGGCGGCGGCACGTTGCCTGGTTGCAGCAAGAGCTGAGGTACGACTCGTGACGGGACCACCCACCGGAACCTCCCGTTTCAAGCGGAAGGAGCCTCGGCTTCGCCTTCGGGTCGCCTCGCCTCCGGCTTCGGCGCGATGAGGTGCATGTCATGGTGCATGCACAAGTTTTGCGGCGCGTGAATCCGGGAATCGTTCATGTATGTCCAGATTACGTACGACCAGTGGCCGCGGCACGGCTTCACGCGTGATCAGCGGCATCGGTGCGCTCTTCGCCCTGATCGAGATCCTCTACATCCTGATGATCGTGCTCGGTGCGAACCAGGCGAACGCGTTCTTCAAGTTCGTCCAGTCCCTCGCCGAGCCCCTGGCACTGTTCTTCCCCGGCCTCTTCGGAACCGGTAACTACAACCTCGACGTCTTCCTCAACTACGGTCTCGCCGCCGTGTTCTGGCTGGTCGTGACCGGGCTGCTCGCGCGTGCGGTGTCGCGCTACTGAGTAGTAGATTCCCGGCCCATGCGTACGCGGGTGGTCGGGATCGCCGCAGGAGTTGTCAGCTGGGTCGGCCTCGCGCTGGCGGTCGTGCTCGTCGTTCACGTCGTGCTCACCGTCGGCGGGGCCAACCCTGACAACGTGATAACCAGTTTTGTGAAGGCGGTTGCGGAGCCTGTCGCGCTCGCCTTCAAGGACCTTTTCGAACCCGGAGACGCCAAGCTCCGGGTCATCGTCAATTTTGGGCTGGCCGCGTTGTTCTGGCTGGCCGTTCGAGCGATCGTCCTCAAGCTCGTGAGGCGCCTGAACTAGGTTCGTGGTCATGGCGCGTGACGACTTCTGCAACAGCTGCGGCGCTCAGTACGCCGACACGTCCGGGTACCCGCGTGAGTGCGGGAGTTGCGGATACATGGTGTGGGACAACCCGTCGCCGGTCGTGGTGTTGCTGGTGCCGGTCAAGGACGGGGCTCGGACCGGGTTGTTGACGGTTCGGCGGGCGATTCCGCCGGTGGGGGAGCTGGCGTTCGTCAGCGGGTTCATCGAGCGTGGGGAGACCTGGCAGCAGAGTGCTGTGCGGGAGCTCGAGGAAGAGGCTTGCGTGCGGATCGACCCTGAGGGGTTGCAGCCGCTGCACTTCGTGTCGACGCCGGACGGGGGAACGGTGTTGATGTTCGCCACCGCGCCTGCGATCGACGTTGAGGACATGCCGCCGTTCGTGCCGAACGACGAGGCGTCGGAGCGCAAGGTCATCTTTGAGCGTGAGCCGTTGGCGTTTCCGCTGCACAGTGATGTCGCGCGGAAGTACTTCTCATGCGAAGGGTGACTGGCCCCAGGTGCCGGTGAAGACGGTTTCGGAGAGCGGGTGGCGGCGGCGTTCGCGCTGTTCGCGGGCTTGAAGGTCTTCGGGGAGGTCTTCCAGACGGCCCTGGTGTCCCAGCGCCATGACGACCAGCGGGCGTACGTCGTCGGGCATGGTGAAGGCGGTGTGGGCGGCTGTTTTGTCGAAGCCGCCCATCATGTGTGCGATCAGGCCCATGTCCACGGCCTGCAGGGCGATGTTCTCCATGGCCAGGCCCAGGCCGAACTCGATGCTGGGCAGGTCGCCGCGATCGTCGGCGGTGATCACGCAGCCGATCAGCAGTGCGGAGGCGCGGAAGGCCCAGGTCTTGTTGCCCGGTCGGAGGGTTTCGAAGATCGCGTCGAACGTCGGGGTGCCGCGCTTGCCGACGACGAAGCGGGCCGGCTGGCTGTTGCCGTGGGACGGGGCCCAGCGGGCGGCTTCCAGCAGGGTGCGCAGGTCGTCGTCGGAAAGCGTTGCCTCAGCGTCGAACGCGCGCGGGCTCCAGCGCTTCGAGATCAGCTCGTTCATCAGATCGCATACTGCCAAACGGCCAGGGCGTTGGCGCCGAACCAGGCGCTGAAAAGAGTCGCCAGGCCCAGGACGGTCAGGACCGTGGAGGTCTTGCGGCGGGCCAGGACCAGGGCCAGCGGGAGCAGCAGGGTGAACGCGGGCAGGAGCAGGCGGGCCTTGGAGTTCATCAGGCCGTTCGAGCCGATGTCCATGACCAGCACGCCGATGCCGTAAGCGATCAGCGGCCATTCCATGCGTCGCTGGAAGGCGTAGACGACCAGCACGACGGCCAGGACGAGCAGCCAGACGGTGCCGGTTTCGAGTTCGGAACGCGGGTTGCCGAGGTGTTCGAAGGCGAACTCCAGGGTGGCGGCGCCGCCGTCGAACTTCGAGCCCCAGCCGCGTTGCTGCACGCCGAACCAGCCGGTCAGGTCACCGGTGCGGATCGCCACCCAGCCGAGGTAGCCGAGCAGGCCCAACGGTGCGATGAGGCCGCCTACCCACGCTCGCCAGTCGCGTTTGTCGGCGATCACCGCTACCAGCGCCGCGAGGCCGACCGCTGCGATCAGGGCTGCCGCGGTGGGGCGGACCAGGCCTGCCGCCGCGCAGCACACGCCGGCGAGGATCCATTGTTTCTTCACCACGCCGACGAGCGCCCACGCGGCGAACGCGCAGAACGTGGCTTCGGAGTAGGTCATGGACAGCACGACGGCCATCGGGGACGCGGCGAACAGCGTCACGAAGATCAGACCGGCCTTGGTCGAACCGCCGCGGACCGCGCGGCCGAGCACGAACAGGCCGTAGGTGCAGAACAGGCCGCTGATCAGGCTCACCGCGAAGGCGGCGCCCACCGCGTCCACGCCTGGCAGGCCGTCGACCCACCTGATCAGGGCGGGGTAGCCGGGGAAGAACGCCAGCGGCGTCTCGGCAGAGCGCTTGCCGGCCGCGTCGGTGAGGCGCAGCGGCACGTCGTTGTAGCCCCCGGAGGCGATTCCGAGGAACCACTCACCGTCCCACGACTTGAGGTTGTCGGCGGCGGTGTCGGCCTTGCCGTTGATCTTGTTCTGGTACTCGACCACGAGCTGCAGCACGAAGAGACCTACCTGGCGAACGAACAGGTAGATCAGTGCGGGCGCCGTCCAGAGCGCGACGGGATGTCTGAGCGCCTCGGCCAACCGTGAGGGCGCATTGCTCTCATGCACGGCTGCTGGGGCCTCCACGACATCGGCGGTCGACGACACCCGGACAGAGTAGTCACGCGCGTCACGGCTCCAGAGTCTCACCAGGTGGTCCGGGTAGGCTGCCTTCGACGTGGGGTTTTAGTCTCGCGAAGGAGGTCAGGTCGGTGGCGCTCGTCGTCCAGAAGTACGGCGGTTCATCGGTTGGAAGCGCCGAGCGGATCAAACGCGTGGCCGAGCGCATCGTCGCGACCAAGAAGGCGGGGAACGACGTCGTCGTCGTCGTGTCCGCCATGGGTGACACGACTGATGAGCTGCTCGATCTCGCCCGCCAGGTCTCGCCGGTGCCGCCCGCGCGTGAGCTCGACATGCTTCTCACCTCCGGTGAGCGGATCTCGATGTCGCTGCTCGCGATGGCGATCAACTCGCTCGGCGCCGAAGCGCGCTCGTACACGGGCTCGCAGGCCGGCGTGATCACGACTTCGGTGCACGGCAAAGCGCGGATCATCGACGTGACGCCGAGCCGGATCCAGGACGCGACGTCCGAGGGGGCCATCGCGATCGTCGCGGGCTTCCAGGGCGTCTCCCAGGACTCGAAGGAGATCACGACGCTCGGCCGTGGCGGCAGCGACACCACCGCGGTGGCGCTCGCCGCCGCGACCAAAGCCGACGTGTGCGAGATCTACACCGACGTGGACGGCGTCTACACCGCCGACCCGCGCATCGTGCCGAACGCGAAGAAGCTCGACACGATCACTTACGAGGAAATGCTCGAGATGGCCGCGTGTGGCGCCAAGGTGCTGATGCTCCGCTGTGTGGAGTACGCCCGCCGCTACAACGTGCCCGTGCATGTCCGCTCTTCGTTCAGCAACAAGACCGGAACCATCGTGTCCGGTTCAGTGGAGGACCTTCACGTGGAACAGGCGATGATCACCGGCGTCGCGCACGACCGGTCCGAGGCCAAGATCACTGTCACCGCCGTGCCGGACCACCCCGGCATCGCGGCCAAGATCTTCCGGGTGGTGGCGCAGGCGGAGCTCGACATCGACATGGTCGTGCAGAACGTCTCGCAGGCCGCGTCCGGCCGCACCGACATCACGTTCACGCTGGCCAAGGTCGACGGCCCGCGCGCGGTGGCGGCACTGGAGAAGTCGCGTGGCGAGATCGGCTTCGACCAGGTCCTCTACGACGAGCACGTCGGCAAGGTGTCGCTGATCGGCGCGGGCATGCGCTCGCACCCCGGCGTCACGGCGACGTTCTGCGAGGCGCTGGCCACGGCCGGCGTCAACATCGACATCATCTCCACCTCGGAGATCCGCATCTCGGTCATCTGCCGCGACACCCAGCTCGACGACGCCGTCCGTGCCCTGCACGACGCGTTCGACCTGGGCACCGACGAAGAGGCCGTCGTCTACGCAGGGACTGGACGATGACTGCCCCCGTGCTCGCGCTGGTAGGCGCGACCGGTGCCGTCGGCACCGTCATGATCGACATCATCAACACCCGGTCCACCGTGCCGTGGGGCGAGATCAGGCTGATCGCGTCCCCGCGCTCGGCGGGCAAGAAGATCAACGTGCGCGGCCAGGACGTCACGGTCATCGCGCTCTCGCCCGAGGCGTTCGACGGCGTGGACATCGCGATGTTCGACGTGCCGGACGAGGTCTCGGCCGAGTGGGCCCCGATCGCCGCCGAGCGCGGCGCGGTCGCGATCGACAACTCCGGCGCGTTCCGGATGGACGCGGACGTGCCGCTGGTCGTGCCCGAGGTCAACGCCGACCAGATCAACAACCGCCCGCGCGGCATCATCGCGAACCCGAACTGCACGACGCTGTCGATGATGGCGTCGCTCGGTGCCCTGCACCGCGAGTTCGAGCTCAAGGAACTGGTCGTCGCCTCCTACCAGGCCGCGTCCGGCGGTGGCCAGGCGGCGATCGACCGCCTGTACGCCGAGATCAGCGCGCTGGCCGGCAAGGAGGTCGGTGTCGTCGCGGGCGATGTCCGCGAGACGCTGGAGGCAGCGGGCCTGCCCATCTCCGACTCGCCGTTCCCGGCTCCGCTGGCGCTGAACGTGGTGCCGTGGGCGGGTTCGCTGAAGGACGACGGCTGGACGTCCGAGGAGCTGAAGGTCCGCAACGAGGCCCGCAAGATCCTCGGCATCCCGGACCTGAAGGTCTCCGCGACGTGTGTCCGCGTCCCGGTCGTGACCACGCACTCGCTGTCCGTCCACGCGACGTTCGCCCGCGAGGTCACCGTCGAGGCCGCGCACAAGATCTTCGAGGCGCAGCCGTCGATCGTGCTGGTCGACGACCCGGCCGCGAAGCGCTTCCCGACGCCCGCCGACATGGTGGGCGAGGACCCGACGTACGTCGGCCGCGTGCGTCAGGCGCTGGACTTCCCGAACACGCTGGACTTCTTCGTGTGCGGTGACAACCTGCGCAAGGGTGCCGCGCTGAACACCTACGAGGTCGCGGAAGAGCTCGCGAAGCGCCTCTGAACGCTCTGACGTGAAGGCCCCTGTCGTGCGAACGGCAGGGGCCCTTCGCGTTCTAGGCTGAGATCCATGGCGGAGAGCGACGAGCAGTACGACGCGCTGGGTGTGATCTACGAACGGGCCAAGCACATCCCGACCGGACTGGCCGAGCGCGCGACGCTGCTGTCGGCGGTCGGTGACCTGCTCGGCAGGTCCGTGCTGGACGTCGCCTGCGGCACCGGTTTCTACGCGCGGCTCTTCCACGACCTCGGCGCGACGAAGGTGGTGGGCGTCGACTCGGCCGGCGAGATGATCGGCTACGCCCGGTACGTCGAGGAACGCGAACCGCGTGGCATCACCTACGCGCAACACGACGCGACCGGCCTGCCCGTGCTCGGCGAGTTCGACGTCGTCACGGCCGTGTGGCTGCTCGGCTACGCGGAAGACGTGCCCGCGCTCGACGCCATGATCGGCAACCTCAAGGCGAACCTCGCCGAGGGCGGGCGTCTCGTCGCGCTGGTCCCGAACCCGGACGCCGACTGGGACCTGCTCGCCCAGTACGGCCGCTACGGCTACGAGATCACCCGCACCGGTCCGATGAACGTGAAGCAGCCGGTCCAGGTGCACGTGCTGGGCGACCCGCCGTTCGACTTCGACTCCTTCTACTGGGAGCGCGGCGTGTTCGACGCGGCGCTGACGCGAGCCGGCCTGACCGAGGTGACGCGCCAGCCCGCCGTGACGCCGGACGACGAGCGCGGCGACGAGTTCTGGGGCCCGCTGCGGCAGTCCCCGAGCTTCGCGGTCTTCACCGCCGTGCGGGCCGACTCGTGATCGTCCTCGCGGTCGACCTCGGCACGACGGCCACCAAGGTCGTCGCGGTGGACGCGCAGGCTCGCGTGATCGCCTCCACCGAACGCGCGTATCCGATGCGCACCAGCGGTCTCGAAGCCACGCACGACCCGCAGCAGGTGCTCGATGCCGCGTTCGACGCGATCCGCGAACTGGCCTCCGAGGACGTCCGAGCCATCGCGCTGACCGGTGCCATGCACTCGATCATGGGCCTGGACGCGTCGCTGAAGCCGGTCACGGAGGCGTTGAGCTGGGCCGACAACCGTGCCGTAGAGCAGACCGAACGGTTGCGGGGCACGTCAGAAGGCCGCGAACTGCACCAGGCGACCGGCGCCCCGATCCACTCGTTCACACCGCTGATGAAGCTCGCCTGGTTCCACGAGAACGGCGTCCGTGCGGCGAAGTGGTGCGAGATCAAGGACTTCGTGCACCTGCACCTCACCGGCGAGCTGATCAACGAGCACTCGTCCGGTTCCGGTACCGGCCTGATGAACATCCACACCCTCCAGTGGCACGAGCCGTCGCTGGAGTTCGCCGGCGTCACCGCGGACCAGCTCCCGCCGTTGGTCGAACCCACTCACTCGACGCCGTTGAAAGCCGAGATTCCCGGGCTGCGCAAGGGCATCCCGGTCATCGTCGGCGGCGGTGACGGCCCGCTCGGCAACCTCGGTGTCGGCGCGGCCACCCCCGGCGCCGGCGCGGTCTCGCTCGGCACGTCGGGCGCGCTCCGGGTGGCGCAGCGGGGTCCCGGCGTCGACGACGAGGGCCGCACGTTCAGCTACGCGATCGCCGAAGGTCTCTGGGTCCGCGGCGGCGCGATCAGCAACGGCGGCGTGGTGGCGCAGTGGGCGTCCGAGACGTTCCACATTCCGGTCGGTGACCTGCTGAAACAGGCCGAGCAGGTCGATTCGGACGGCCTGGTCGCGTTGCCGTACCTGCTCGGCGAACGGGCACCGTGGTGGGATCCGACCGCGCACGCCGCGTTGCTGGGCCTGCGTCGCGAACACACGCCGCAGCAGATCACGAAAGCCCTGGTCGAGGGCGTTTGTCAGCAGCTCGCACTGGTGCTGGACGCGGTTCCGCACGTGGAGTCGCTGCGGATCACCGGTGGTGCTTTCCGCGCCCCGATCTGGGCGCAGACCCTGGCCAACACGCTCGGCATGCCGTTGCACCTCACCGAGGACACCGGCGGTTCGGCCGTCGGCGCGGCGCTGCTGGCGTGGCGGGCGCTGGACGAGATCGAGTCGCTGACCGTCGACCTCGTGCGGCCGACTCGGACGATCACGCCGGACGAGGACGCCATCACGAGGTACGCGAAGGCACGACCGTTCGTGGCGAAGGCGTACCGGGCGCTGGAGGAGCTGTACAGCGAGGGCACCGGCCCCAGAAGGTGACCTCGGCGCGTTCGACGTGGAAACCGGCGAGTTCCATCGCCGGTTCGAAGACGCAGTCGACGTCCTCGACTCGGCCGCATTCGCGACACACGAGGTGGTCCGGGACTGCCATGGCCATCACCTTAGTCCTGCGATCTTGAACACATCAAGAAAACGAAGGGTTAAACATTTTGCGGTCCGCGTGAGGATGGGGACGTGGATCTCGCCCCCTTCAAACACGTCCTCATGCTGCCCGGGGTTCGCCCTCTCGCACTGCTGATGTTCTTCGCGAGGATGCCTCCGGCGGCGACCGGCGTGATCCTCACGCTGCACGTCGCGGTCACCCTGGACCGGGGGTACGGCGCGGCGGGACTGGTCGGGGCGGCGGGCACGATCGGCATGGGGCTGGGCGCTCCGCTGATGGGCAGGCTGATCGACGAACGCGGCCTGCGCACGATGCTCACGATCAGCGTCACGGCCTCCGCGGCGTTCTGGCTCACCGCACCGCTGATGGGCTACTGGACGCTGCTGTTCACCTCGTTCGGCGTCGGCCTGCTCGGCGTGCCCATGATGTCGATCGGACGCCAGGTCATCACCGCGCTCGTGCCGGAGAGCCGGCGCCGGGTCGCGTTGTCGGTCGACTCGATCTCCGTCGAACTGTCGTTCATGGGCGGGCCCGCGCTCGGCGTGTTCGTCGCGACGAAGTTCTCCACGAACGCCGCGTTGCTGTTCATCGGCGTCTCGATCCTGATCGCGGGCGTGCTGCTGTACTGGGCGAACCCGCCGGTGGTGCACGAGGACGAGGTCGTCGACGGGCCTCAGCCGAAGATCGTCGAGTGGATGCGCGGCCGGATCGTCGGCGTGCTGGTCGTGTGCGTCGGCGCGACCGTGTGCCTCGGCGGCATGGAGGTCTCGGCGATCGCGTCGCTGGAGCACATCGGCAAGCAGAGCTGGCTGGGCGTCGTGTTCTTCGCGATGTGCGCGGCGTCGATCGTGGGCGGGTTGGTCTACGGCGGCGTGAAGCGCGTGCCCAGCGTGCTGGTGTTGCTGGTGCTCATGGCGGCCCTGGAGATCCCGGTGGGCCTGGGTGACGGCAACGTCCTCCTGCTGTGCCTGCTCCTCGTGCCGATGAACCTGATGTGCGCACCGTTGATCGCGGCGTCGGGAGAGCACATCAGCAAGCTCGCGCCACCCACCGCTCGTGGTCTGGCGATGGGGCTGCAGGGGTCGGCGTTCACCGTCGGCAGCGCGATCGGCGCCCCGCTCGCCGGAGTCGCTGTCGACCGCGGCGGCGCTCCCCTCGGGTTCGCGGTGGTCGGCGTGGTCGGGCTGCTGGTGGCGGGAGTCGCCTGGCTGCTGGCCCGGCAGGGCAAACCGGTTGCCACCGGGGCGACGATGGCACCGTGAACCTCGCCCCGTTCAAACACGTCCTGGCGCTGC
This sequence comes from Lentzea miocenica, assembly GCF_033949945.1. Classification (NCBI taxonomy): domain Bacteria; kingdom Bacillati; phylum Actinomycetota; class Actinomycetes; order Pseudonocardiales; family Pseudonocardiaceae; genus Lentzea; species Lentzea miocenica. The sequence continues at coordinate 139,337 of NZ_JAXAVW010000023.1, read as the reverse complement.
CGGGGGTACGTCCCCTGATGCTGCTGATGCTGTTCGCCAGGATTCCCCCGACGGCGGCGGGCGTCACGGTGACCCTGCACGTCGTCACCACGCTCGACAAGGGCTACGCGGCGGCCGGCACCGTCGGTTTCGCGACGATGATCGGTCTCGGCTTCGGCTCCCCGCTGATGGGCAGGCTGGTCGACAGCAAGGGCCTGCGGATCACGCTCGCGCTGAGCCTGCTCGAAGGCGTTTTCTGGGTGACGGCGCCGCTGATGGACTACTACCTGCTGCTGGTCCTGGCGTTCGCCAACGGGCTGGTGGCGGTGCCGATGATGTCGATCGGCCGCCAGGCCCTCACCGCTCTCATCCCCGCGGCGCAGCGGCGGCCGGCGTTCTCGCTGGACTCGATCTCGGTCGAGCTGTCGTTCATGGTCGGGCCCGCTGCGGGGGTGCTGATCGCGACGAAGTTCTCGACCGGCACGGCGCTCATCTCGATCGGCGTGGCGATCCTGGCCGCGAGCGCGGTGCTGTTCGTGGTGAACCCGGTGCTGGTGCACGAGGACGAGGACGTCACCGGTCCTCAGCCCAAGGTGAAGGAGTGGTTGCGCGGACCGGTGATCGCGGCGTTGATCATCCCGTTCGGCGCCACGATGACGTTGTCGGGCATGGAGATCGCCTCGATCGCCTCGCTGGAACGCTCGGGTCAGCAGAGCTGGCTCGGCCTGGTCTTCGTGGTGATGTGCGCCGCGTCGGCCCTCGGCGGGCTCTTCTACGGCAGCCTCAAACGGGTGCCGGGCGGTGTCGTGCTGCTGGCGGGGATGGCGTTGCTCGAGATCCCGGTCGGCCTCGGCGACGGCAGTGTGGCGTTGCTGGCCATCGCGCTCATCCCGATGAACCTGCTGTGCGCGCCGACCATCGCCGCCTCGACCGAGTTGATCAGCAAGCACGCGCCGGCCTCAGCGCGCGGGCTGGCGCTGGGACTGCAGGGTTCGGCCTTCACGTTCGGCGTCGCGGCAGGTCAGCCGCTCGCGGGGGTTGCGGTGGACCACAGCGGACCCCCGCTCGGTTTCGTCGTCGCGGGACTGGCCGGACTGGCCGTCGCCGGTCTCGGCTGGGTGTTCTCCCGGCAGAGCCGGTCCAGGCAGGATCAGGCGGTCTCGCTCACGTCCTGAGCGGAGTTGGCCAGCGCGAAGCCGGTCCGCAGCGCGCCGACGGCCTCGGACACGGCCTCGCGGAAGATCCCGCCGATGCCGAGCACGTTCGCGAAGCCGTGGAACAGGCCTTCGTGGCGCCGCAGCACGACCGGCACGCCGTCGGCGGCCAGGCGTTCGGCGAAGGCCTCGCCCTCGTCGCGCAACGGGTCGTAGCCCGCCGTCGCGATGTAGGTGGGTGGCAGGCCCGAGAGGTCCTCGGCGAGCATGATCGACAGCCGCGGGTCGTGACGGTCCTGGCCACCGGCGCTGTACTGGTCGAGGAACCAGTCCATCTTCTCGTCGGTCAGGAAGAACCCGTTGCCGAAGATCTCCCGCGACCGGCGGCGCACCGAAGCGTCCACGCCGGGGTAGAAGAGCAGCAGGAACGCGATGTCCGTCTCGGCGCTGTGCGCGGTGACCGCGGCCAGGTTGCCACCCGCGCTGTCGCCGCCGAGCGCGATCCGGTTCGCGTCGATGCCCAGGTCCTCGGCCTTGGCCACGGCGTAGCGCAGCACCTCGGCCGCGTCGTCGACCGCCGCCGGGAACGGGTGCTCGGGGGCGAGCCGGTAGTCGGCCGCCAGCACGCGCACCCCGGCTTCCTTCGCGAGGAACCGGCACAGGTTGTCGTGGGTCTCCAGGCCACCGGTGACCCAGCCGCCACCGTGGTAGAAGATCAACAACGGTGAGCCGGTCGGGAGCAGCTGCGGCGTGTAGAGCCGACCGGCGAACTCGCCGATCGTGAGGTCGCGCGCGTCCACTCCGGTGATCTTCGGACCGGAGACGAGCTTCGAACTCAACTCCAGGTCTAGCCGGCTCTCGGACGCTGTCTTCGTGCGCCAGTCCGTCCCGGACAGATGTGCGAGCTTCAGCAGCAGCTGTGCTTCCGGGTGCAGGTACTGGCCATCCAGGTAGATCGGGTCACCGGCGATGAGTCGGCGCAACGGGCCGGGGAGACCGAACGCGAAGCGCAGTGCACCGGCCAGTACGCCGGCCTGGAAGTTCGACATGTGTTGCAGGTTACTCGCGAGTACGGCTGGATCTCCAGGTATCTGGAGGTGGAAGGATCGATGTCATGACGGTGACGGTGGTGGGCATCGGGGGCTCGATCAGGTCCGACTCGCAGTCCGAGCGGGCGCTGCGGGTGGCCCTGGAAGGCGCTCGCGAGCTCGGTGCGGAAACGATCCAGTACAGCGGCCCTGAGCTGGTGCTTCCCTTCTACGACCCGTCAGTGCCGGAGCGCACGGACGTCGCCCTGCGGATGGTCGAGGACCTGCGCCGGGCCGACGGCGTGATCCTCGTGTCGCCTGGCTACCACGGCACCGTGTCCGGTCTGGTCAAGAACGCCCTCGACTACATCGAGGACCTGCGCGACGACGAACGCCCGTACCTCGACGGCCGTGCGGTCGGCACCATCACCGCCGCGTACGGCTGGCAGGCCGCGGTGAACACGCTCGCGGCGGTCCGTTCGATCGTGCACGCGCTGCGCGGCTGGCCGACGCCGTTGGGTGCCGCGATCAACTCCGCGCAGGTCAAGTTCGACGGCGACGGTGCCTGTTCGGACGCCGACGTGGACCGGAACCTTCGCGTCATCGGCCGCCAGGTCGCCGAGTTCGCGCTGCGCCAGGCGTCTCATCTGGACGTGAACTGAGTCACGATCGGGCAGATAAGTCGTGCGCGATCCGTTCTAACCGGTGGGTAACAAAACCACTGATTCAAGGGAGAGCGGAATGGAAGCGCTGTACACGGCTGAGGCGACTGCTTACGGCGAAGGCCGCAACGGCGAGGTTCGTTCATCCGATGGTGTGATCGACGAGGTGCTGTCGGTCCCCAAGGAGATGGGTGGCCCCGGCGGCGACGCGACCAACCCCGAGCAGCTGTTCGCGGCCGGTTACGCGGCTTGCTTCAACTCCGCGCTCTCGGCCGTCGCGCGCGCCGGGAAGATTCAGGTGGCTTCTTCTGAGGTAACCGCCAAGGTGGGGATCGGATCCAACGGCACGGGCGGCTTCCAGCTGACCGTCGCGCTCGCGGTGAACATCCCCGGACTCGACCAGGCGGTCGCGGAGAAGCTCGTCGAGCAGGCCCACCAGGTCTGCCCGTACTCCAACGCGACGCGCGGCAACATCGAGGTGGCGCTCACCGTCACCGTCTGAGGAGGCGCGTTCGACCATGGCCAAGAACCCGATCACCAGCCCGCTCTCCGACGCTGATCGCGATGCCGTCGGAACCGTGCTGCAGGCAACGCTCGTCGACCTCGTCGACCTGTCCCTGATCGGGAAGCAGGCGCACTGGAACGTGATCGGCAAGAACTTCCGAAGCGTCCACCTTCAGCTCGACGAACTGGTCGTTCTCGCGCGCAACGCCGCCGACCAGGTCGCCGAACGCGCGGCCGCCCTCGGCGTCACGCCGAACGGCACGGCGAAGACCATCGCCGCGTCGTCCGGCGTGCCCGAGATCGAGACCGGCTGGCTGAAGGAGGAGCAGGTCGTCACCGCGATCACGTCCTCGCTGGGCAAGCTCATCGCCCGCATGCGCACCCGCATCGACGAGACCGACAAGCCGGACCTCGTCACCCAGGACCTGCTGATCGGCATCACGCAGGAACTGGAGCAGGCGCACTGGATGTGGCAGGCCCAGTCGGCCTAGCTCATGAGTTGACGGACGGCCCGTTCCTCGATGGAACGGGCCTCGTCGACTTTCTGGGCCAGTTCGTCGTAGTCGCCGCCCTCGGCGATCTCGGACCAGAGCCTCCCGGACTTCCGGAATCCTTGTGCGCCAGGGAGTCCAGCTTCCTCCAGGAACTCCGCGTAGAGCGGCCTCGTCGCACTCTTCGCCGTGTACTCGACCTCCAGGCAGTCGTGCAGCCGCTGCCGCACGAACCCGGGGTCGCCGGCCCACCGCTGGGCCCAGCCCTTCTTCCCCTTGTCGCGCAACTGTTCCGCGAGCTTGCGCATGCCGGAGAAGCCGAAGTTCACGTCGAAGTTGTTGCCCAGCACCGGCCCGGTGAGGTGTTCGCACGTCATCCGCACGGCCGCGGCCACGTCGGGCTCGCCTGTCCGTTCACCGACGCTGATCATCTCGTGCTTGCCCTGCCCCCAGCTCGTCATGAACTCGGCCAGCGGCTGGACGTTCGTGCCGTGGTTGTGCACGGTGACCGCGTCGCCGTCGACACCGAGCACGCCAACCGGATGCTTCTCCTTGCCCAGCAAGCAGATCACCGGCCCGTCGGCTGAACGCAACTGCTGTTCGGCCTTGCGCGCGGACGTGGTGCTGGTGACTTCGTGGGCGATGTTCGCGTGCTGCAGCGCGGTCGGGATGAACGGCGCGGGGTGGTGCCGCGCGACGATCGTCATCGTGGGCGTGTGCCCCTTGTACTCGAACACGAAGTACATGAACCCGATGCCGCCGGCGAGCCCGGACAGCATCGCCTCGGACCACTCGTCGTCGAGCATCTCCCGCAACAGCCAGGAGTCGTGCATCTGTCCGGTGGGCCGCGCCTCCTTGAGCACGTGCCTGCGTGCGGTGGCATCACGTTGCCGGCACCGCTTGACCCGTCGCCGGCACCGCTTTACCGACGTGCTCGGTGGGCGAGCTGGCGTGCCCACCGCTCCCCGCGCGATTCCTCATGACGCAACGCGCGATCCCCGGATTTGGTTCCCGCTCTGTCCACAGGCTACCCGGGTTCGGATAACCGCAGGTCAGCGAATTGGCAGCCTGTGGACAACTCGCGATCATGAACTATTTCGCGGCCAGATGCCGCCGAGCGAAGTCCACCTCGGCCGCCGTCTGCCGCATCGTCTCGGCGACGACCAACGAGCCGTGGCCCGCGTCGTAGCGGTACATCTCGTAGGCGTGACCGCGGCCCGCGAGCGCGTCGAGGTAGTTGTCGATCTGCCGGATCGGGCAGCGCGGGTCGTTCTCGCCGGCGAGGATCAGCACCGGCGCGGTGACCTGGTCGACGTACGTGAGCGGCGAGCACTCCTGGTAGAGCTCCGGCAGCTCTTCCGGCGAGCCGCCGAACAGTGCCCGGTCGAACGCCCGCAGCGGCTCCATCTCGTCCTCGTACGCGGCGAAGTAGTCCGCCACCGGGACGCCCGCGATGCCGACGGTCCAGCGTTCCGGCTGGACGCCGATGCCGAGCAGGGTCAGGTAGCCGCCCCACGACGCGCCGCTGAGGACCGACTTGTTCGGGTCGGTGAGGCCGGACTCGATCGCCCAGTCGTGCACGGCGGCGATGTCCTCGAGTTCGGTGAGGCCGGGCCTGCCCTCGATGGCGTCACGCCACTTCGAGCCGTAGCCGCTGGAGCCGCGGTAGTTCACGTGCACCGTCGCGAAGCCGGCGTCCAGCCACACCGCGCGGTAGGCGGAGAAGCGGTCCTCGTCGGACGAGTGCGGTCCGCCGTGGATCAGGAAGACGGTCGGGAACGGACCCTCGCCCTCGGGCTTGGAGACCATCGCGTGGACATCGCCGACGAACACGTCTTCGAGCTTCGCCGAGGTCGCGGGCTTGGCGCCCTGCGGCTCGACCAGCACGCGCTCGGTGCCGTCGGTGGCCAGCGCGCGGATCACCGTGGACCTCTCGGCGGACGACCACGAGTACTCGACGGTGCCGTCCGGCCGCACGCCCGCCGAACCGATCACGCCGGGTGCGGTGTCCAGAGTGGACAGTTCGCCGGTCGTGAGGTCGTAGCGGTGCACGGTGTTGCGCGCGTGGTGGGTGTGCACGACCAGCAACGCGGAGGCGTCCGGGTACCAGTCGGCGGCGACTTCGCCCGGCAGGTCGAGGACGATCTCCCGTTCGGTGTCGGCGGCGACGTCCCAGATCAGCAGCTCCTCGCGGCCACGGCGCTCGTGCAGCACCAGCAGCCGCTGGTCGCCGCTCACCGGGCTGAACGAGATGGCGTCGAGCCCCTTGCCCTTGCCGTCCCACTTCTCGGCCCTGGTCTCGCCCGTCTCGGCGTCGAGCGCGCGCAGGGCCATGTGCCGGTTGTCGCCGTGCTCGGAGTGCGCGATCACGACCAGCGACTCGTCCTTGGCCATCGCGGTGACGCCGGCGTCGTTGACGTGCTGGTAGATCACCTCGGCCGTGCCGTTGCGGGACAGCCACACGGTGGTGCCGTCGTCGGTCGACGCGGCCACGGCCGTCACGGTGCGGCCGATCTCCAGGCCTGCCGGGTAACCGGGCGTCACGCTGCTGATCGCCGGCTCGGCCTTGCTGCCGTCAGCCTCGAACGGCTCGCGCACCCAGACGCCGAACTCGTCGCCGTCGTGGTCGTCGAACCACCAGATCTCGGTGCCGTCCGGGTTCAACGTGGCGTGCGACGTGCCGTTCGGCCGGTCGGTGACCTTGCGGTGCTCGTCCTTCGCCCGGTCCCAGGCGTAGATCTCCCACACGCCGCTCGCGTTGGAGACGTACAGCGTGCGGTCCGGTGCGTCGTCGGCCCAGCCGGGCAGGCTCATCCGGGGAGCGGTGAACCGCTCGCGCCACCGGGTCTCGGCAGCCGGATCGTCAAAAAGCTGTTCCGGAACGTCAGGAGAAGGGTGCGTGGTCACGTCCCAACACTAGAGTCAGACGTCGTTCTAGGGGGATGCCAGATGACACAACCACCACAGTGGGGTGCGCCGCCACCAGCGCGGCCGCCATCACCACCGCTCGGCTACGCGCCACGGCAGCCCGCGCCCGCAGCCCCGATGTATCAGCGGCTGCCTCCAATGCCGTCCCAGCTGATGATGGCGGCCCTGCTGCACTGGGTGTTCGTCGTCGCGATCTGTGGTCTCGCCGTTGTCACGTTTGTGGGCTACTCGATGCGCGACATCATGTTCTGGAGCATCTGGGCCGGGCTCGGCGTGGTCTGCCTCGGCCTGCTCAACGTGCCGGCGGCGTTGGCCCTTCACCACCCCCACTTCCCGCAGGCGATCTCGTCACGGATCGCGACCGTCATCACCCTCGTCACGTTCGCCGGCGCGTTGTTCCGGTCAGTGGGCAACGGAGACCACAAGATCGTCCCGATGCTGGGAGTCGCCGCGATCCTGGTGCTGTGCACCGTCAACCTCTTCCTCACGACCCGGCCGCAGGTGAAACAGTGGATCGCGGCCAGGCGGCAGCTGTCCCTGAGCCAGGGCCACGGGCCGCGCCGATGACCTCCTTCGAACTGGCCCAGGTCAACATCTCGCGGCTGCTGGAACCGTTGGACAGCCCGCTGCTCAAGGACTTCGTCGACGCCCTCGACCCGGTCAACGCGGTCGCGGACGCCGCACCCGGCTTCCGCTGGCGGCTGCAGGGCGAGGCGGGCGACGCGACCGCGATCCGCGTCTTCGACGACGACTGGCTGATCGTGAACATGTCCGTGTGGGAGTCGCCGGAATCGTTGCTGGCCTACGTCTACGGCGACGCCCACCGGGCCGTGCTGCGCGGCCGGCGCCAGTGGTTCCACCACCCGGTCGAGGCGATGACCGCGCTGTGGTGGGTGCCTGCCGGCCACCGGCCTTCGGTCGCGGAAGCCGAGGAACGGTTGGTGCACCTGCGCACGCACGGCCCGTCGTCCTATGTGTTCACGCTGAAGCAGACCTACGGCGCGACGATCAATTGATCGCAGCTGACTTTCTCCGGGCAGAGGAATAACTAGGTGCCGGACCCGGCGAGAGTTAACGTTGACACATGTCAGAAACGATGGATCGCCTCGCCGGTGCAGCCACGTTGGAGGAAGTGCAACGGGTCGTCCGCACCACGGCGCGCTCCTCGCTGGCCGCCCACGGGGCGACGTTGGTGCTGCTAGACGGCGATCTCTGCTACTACGCCGACGAGGACTCGATGAGCCCGCTGTGGAAGGGCCAGCGTTTTCCCACGGCCAACTGCATCAGCGGCTGGGCGATGATTCACCGCCAAACAGTGGCGATCAGGGACATCCGCTTCGATTCGAGGATTCCTCAAGAAGCGTATCGGCCGACATTCGTGCGCAGCCTGCTGATGGTTCCGATCCTGCGCCCTGACCCGATCGGCGCCATCGGCTGTTACTGGGCGATCCCGCACACCGCGACCCCGGAGGAGACTTCCACGCTGGAGTCACTGGCCGCCGTCGCCGGCGATGCACTGGAACGGTTCCCCGAGGGCCTGCCCGCGCGGGGCCTCATCAACTGAAGTGGTGGAAGTGCCGCAGGGCCAGCGGCCGCTGCAGGTACTCGTCCTCGTCCGGGAACGTCACCGGGTCGGTGCGCCAGTTTCCGCCGGCGTAGTTCTCGAGCGCCTGCTCGTCCCGCCACCGGCTCACGTACTGGACCCGCCGCGGATCGTCGGCGTCGACGAGCACCTCGTGACCTTCAAGGCCTTCGTACTTCTCCGGGAACGTCCTGACGAGCTCCCACACCCGTTCGACGAACTCCTGCTCCCGGCCGGGCTTCACGAGCGCTTCGGACACACGCGTCAGCATGCGTCCGATCCTATTGCCGGCGCAGCTCGTCCTCGAAGATCTGGTCGACCTGCCGCGAAGCCCGCGACAACGCCTTGACCGAGGCGAAAACCACGATGAAGCCGATCGCGACAGCGGCCGTGACCCAAGCCGACGTGAGCATGTAGACGATCGCCAGCGCTTGCAAGACCACAATGGACTTTGCGGCTATGACGATCCACGACCTGTGGGCGGGCCTGGCGGCGGTGGAATCCATCACAGAACATCTCCCGACTTTCAACGAGTGCCGAACCACAGCCTTCGTCGTCCGGATCAAGGTGGTCGTTACGCACCGTGAGTTGAAGCTTCAACCTTCACTCGTAAGGGTTAACGCAACGTGCGCGTTCCGTATAGTTTGGTACGGAACGGTGGCCCTGCGTCATACAAGCACGGTGACGTCTGCGGCCGCTCGTGTCGAGTCGCGTCACACGATCGAGTGGTTCAAGTGGACGATTCGTGTCTTTGTTCGAAACGAGAAGGACCTTCGACTCTGCGACCACCGGGACCTCCGGTGGTCGAGACGAGGGTCGTATGTCGACAAAGCGAGAATCGAGCCGGATTCCGCCCCATTGGGAAATCCAGGCGGGTTCTCGTCGTGGCTCAAGCGGGCCGCGCGTCAGTGGACCAGCCGCCGCTGACCGCGTTCGGCGGACACGCGTCCTTGCGGTTCGCTCCCCACATGTTCGCGCCCTGGATCTGCGCCTCCCAGAAGTCCGCCCGCTGAAGCTGCGCATCACGCATATCCGCGCGCTGCAACTGCGCCTTGTGCAGATCCGCGTCCTGGAGCTGCGCGTCCACGAGGTACGCGTCCTGGAGCTGAGCGTCCTGCAGGTGAGCGTGTTGGAGCTGGGCCCGCCTCATGTGCGCGTCCTGGAGCTGAGCGCGATTCAGATGTGCGTTTTGGAGCCGCGCGTCTGCCAGGTGGGCGCGTTGAAGCTGCGTACCCGTCAAGTTCGCGTTCTGGAGCCGCGCCTTGGTCAGATGCGCCTGCTGCAGCTGCGCCCCCGTCAGGTTCGCACGCCGCAACTGCGCACCGTTCAGCCGAGCCCGCTGGAGCTGAGCCCCCGACAGGTCCGCGCTTTCAAGTCGCGCATCCTCAAGCCGCGCGCCCTTCAGGTGCAGCTGCCGGAAGTTGATCGGATTCCGCTCCTGCTTGGCCCGATGCGGACGCTTGCAGAGCGCCGTGAGAGCAGCCTGCACATCGGGCGTGGGCTCGTCCGGCAGCTCCGCCACCTCTGTGCCGATCGGCGGGTGCATCCACCGCGCCTCACTCGTCGATTCAACGACCCGGCGAGGCACCCGATCGCGAATGAAGGCGACCAGAACCTCGACCACATCGCCGTGGTGATCGGGGGAGTCGCGCATGACGTGCTCCAGCGCGTTGATCCCGCCGATGCGGATGTACAGCTCATCGGAGCCAAGCCGTTCCAGCGCCTTGGTGAACCGCTCGGTCACCTGCCCGCGGTGGGCCAGCCGGTAGTTCCGCGCGGTGTAGAGCAGACCGATGCCGACGACCAGTGCGCCGCCCGCGGAGATCACGATCAGGCGAGCGTTGTGTTCGGCAGGTAACCGCTGCTCCGGGGCCGTCTTGCCCAGAACCTCCTGGTCCACCAGGAATCCGAACGTGGGTGCGTGCCAGATCGCCAGCACGTACCCGGTCAGGATGGCCACGGCGACGAGCGCGAACACCAAACGCCAGAAACCGGCACGGACAGTTGCGGTCACGCTACGAGGTCGGAGCGCACTCGGCACCCGTTACAACAACGGCGTGCATTCGTGCGGCAGATCCGTTCTCCCCGGAATTCTCCCAAGACACAAAAACAAATCAGCCCCCGTCCAAATTGGACAGGGGCTGACCTGTGTTATTCAATCGGGGTGACAGGATTTGAACCTGCGACCTCTTCGTCCCGAACGAAGCGCGCTACCAAGCTGCGCCACACCCCGGCTGGGAACGAGTTGAACTCTACATCATGTCCGCGCCAGCTCCGAATCGGACCCCCTGGTTTCGCCCTGACCAGGCGTAACCGGCCGCGGAACGAGGGTCAGCAGCGAAGCCTCCGGAGGGCAGCAGAACCGCACCGGCGCGTACGGCGAAGTGCCCATGCCGGCGGACACGTTCATCCACATGTGCGAACCCCACCGCGACACACCGCGGGCGCGGCCGCGGTCCAGTTCGCAGTTGGTCACCAACGCGCCGTAGAAAGGCACGCGCAGTTGGCCGCCGTGGGTGTGGCCGGCCATCACGAAGTCGTAGCCGTCGGCGGCGAAGGGGTCCAGCACGCGGGGTTCTGGGGAGTGGGTGATGCCCAGCCTCAGGGCCGCGTTCGGGTCCGGGGTGCCGGCGATGTCCACGTAGCGGTCGCGCTTCAGGTGTGGGTCGTCGACGCCTGCCACGAAGATGTTTTGGCCGTTCACCGTGATGGTGCGGCGGACGTGGGTCATGTCCTCCCAGCCGCGCTCGATCATGCCGGCGCGGAGGTCGCGCCACGGGAGGGTCACGCCGTGGATGCGCTTGGTCTTGGACGACGGCAGCAGGTAGCGCACCGGGTTCTTCAGGCGGGGCGCGTAGTAGTCGTTGCTGCCGAAGACGAACAGGCCCGGCTTGTCGAGCAGCGGGCCGAGCGCGCGCAGCACGCCGGGGACGGCGTCCTTGTGTGCGAGGTTGTCGCCCGTGTTCACGACCAGGTCGGGGTTCAGGTCGGCCAGTGCGGCCACCCAGCGCTGCTTCGACACCTGGTTGGGCGTCATGTGCAGGTCTGAGATGTGCAGCACACGGATCGGCTTGGCTCCGGGGGACAGCACGGGCACCGTGGCGGTGCGCAGGGTCCAGTGCCTTCTCTCGATTCCCGCCGCGTAAGCGACGGTTGCGGCGCCGAGTGCGGTCGTGGCGAGGAGTGCGCGGCCGAGCTTGTTCACGTGTCAAGGGTACGGAAGGCGGTTAACTCGATCGGCGCGGCATCCGGCGGGCGGTACCGTTCTGCGCCATGGCGGAGTTGAAGACGCGGTTGCAGAACGACCTGACTGTGGCCATGAAGGCCAGGGAGACGGTCACGGCCGGTGCGCTGCGGATGGCGCTCACGGCGGTCACGAACGAAGAGGTCTCGGGCAAGCAGGCTCGTGAGCTCAGCGACGACGAGGTCGTCAAGGTCCTCGCGCGCGAGGCGAAGAAGCGCAAGGAGGCCGCTGAGGCCTTCGACGGTGCCGGCCGGGTCGAGAAGGCCGACCTGGAACGTGCCGAGCTCGCCGTGCTGGAGGTCTACCTCCCCGCGCAACTCGACGATGCCGAGCTGGCGTCCATTGTGGACTCCGCGGTCGCCGCCGTCACCGCGCAGCTCGGTGAGACGCCGGGGCCGAAGCAGATGGGCCAGGTCATGAAGGTCGTCAACGCCGAGGTCGCCGGACGCGCCGAGGGTGGCCGTGTCGCCGCCGCGGTGAAGGCCAAGCTGACCTCTTGACGAGTGAACCCGCGACCTCCCGACGAGGTCGCGGGTTCAGCGGCTAGAACGCCTTGTCGACCGCGTCCGCGAACTCGCCCATCGACCCGAACTCCAGGTCGTAGCTGTACTCGCCGGACGGCTCTGGCGTCGCGCCCCAGCCCGGCCTGTCGCGCCGCCGGTTGATCCACACCGACGGCAGCCCCTCCCGCTTGGCCGGGACGTGGTCGTGGAACAGGCTCTGCGCCACGTGCAGCAGGCGGGACCGCTGCACGCCCAACGAGTCGAGCGTGGCGTCCAACGCCCGGAAGTGGTTCTCGGCCGGCTTGTACGCGCCGACGTCCTCGGCCGTGATGATCGCCGCGAAGTCACCGCGCAGATGCCGGTTGCTGCCCGCGAACCCGGCGCGGTGCACGTTGGACAGAATGATCAACTGGTAGCGGGAAGCCAAGCGCGCCAACGCATCGGCCGAATCGGGGAACGCCGGCCAGTCCGGCACCGAGCCGCCCAGCCGCTCGGCCCACTCGTCGCTCACCTCGTGCCCCAGCGCCGCGCCGGTGCGACGGAACGCCGCGGCCAGCACCTCCGGATACAGCCGGAACGGCGTCTCCGCCGCCACCGCGGCCTCGTGCGACCCGTACGCGAGGAGCAGTTCCTCGACCGGAAGATCGAGCCCCTGTTCGCGCGCCCACGGCGACAGCACCGCGGCGATGCCGGTCTCCCAGTCGATGAGCGTGCCGTAGCAGTCGAAGCTGAGTGCCTTGAACTCCGTCAGGTCCATGAACCAAACTGTAGTACAGTTCAACTGTAGTGCAACTGGTTAGACTGACCACATGTCAGCCCTCGACGGCCTCGAAGTGCGCCGCACCACCACGGCCCAGCAGCTGGCCGACGGCCTGTCCGAACGGATCATGGCCGGCGCTTTCGGCCCTGGTGACAGGCTCAGGGAGAGCGCGATCGCGGCCGAGCTGGGCGTCGCCCGCAACACCATCCGCGAGGCCGTCAGGATCCTCGAGCTGACCGGCCTGGTCCGCTACGAGGTCAACCGCGGCGCCGTCGTCATCGCCCCGACGCCGGAGAACGTCGAGGCCCTCTACACCGCCCGCGAACGCCTCGAAACGGCCGCAGCCGCCCGCCTCCCGCGCCCGGAGCAGCTCAAAGCGATCACAGACGCGTTCGACGACCTCGTGGAAGCCGCGCAAACCGGAGAACTGAACAAGATCGTCGACCGGGACCTGGCCTTCCACCAGGCGATCGTGGCCGTGCTCGACAGCTCACGGCTCGACGAGTTCTACGCCTCGATGACCCAGGAGCTGCGCTTCTACCTCACGGTCCTCTCGAAGGAGGAGACGCCGGACGAGGTCGTCGCGGAGCACCAGGTCATCGTCGACGCCATCCGCGCGGGCGACCGCGACCGGGCGGCCGCCGAGATCAGCGCCCACATCGACACCAGCGTCCAGCGGCTCAAGCAGATGCTCGCCGAACGCCGGTAGCGACTACCTGCGGGTGGGTTGGGTCGGCAGCGTGATCGGTGGCGGTTCGTTCGGGTTGCCGGGGTTGGTCGGAGGGTTCGGCTGGTTCGTCGGCTCCGTGGCCACCGGCGGCGGCACGTAGCCCGAGCTGATCGACAGCGTGATCACCGTGCCGCGCAACGCGTTGCCGCGCGGCGTCTGGCTCACGACCGTGCCCTTGGGCTGCTCGGAGTTGACCGTCTGCTGGCTCGCCTTGTAGCCGGCCTGCTCCAGGGTCCGCACGGCGTCGTTGGCCTGCTTGCCCACGACGTCGGGGATCTGGATCTCCCGGCCGCCCTTGAGGTACCGCGGCTCGACCGGCGCCAGCGGCGACACCGGCAGCGAGGCGTGCATCTTCGACATCGTCTCGAACCACGTCCTGGCCGGGATCGTGCCGCCGAAGATGTTGCCGCCGGGGCACAACCGGGGCGCGCCGCCCACGCAGATCGGGCGCGGGGTGATGCCGTCGTTGAACGTCTGCACGGCACCCGCGAAGTCCGGGGTCGCACCGATGAACGCCGCCGACTTGTACTCCTCGGTGGTGCCCGTCTTGCCGATCATCGGGCGGGTCCACTTGGCCGCACGGGCCGCCGCCGCGGCGGTGCCGTTGCCCTGGTCGTCCTTGCTCATGCCGGCGGCCAGGCCGTTCGCGAGGCCCTCGGCCACCACCTGCTCGCACGGCGCCTCGTTGACCTGCACGGCCTTGCCGTTGCGGTCCAGCACCTTGGCGATCGGGGTCGGCGGGCACCACTTGCCGCCGCTCACGATGGTCGCGACGACGTTCGCCAGCTCCAAAGTGGACACCGGCGCCGGCGACAGCGTGAACGACGCGTTGCCGCCACCCTGCTTGTAGAACTCGGTCTGCGAGATGCGGTTCTGCTTGTCCTTGGCCTTCGGGTCCGGCCGGGTGCCCTGCAGGTTCGTCGCCATCGTCTCGCGCATGCCCAGCCGGGACGCCATGTCGACGACGGCGTCCATGCCGGTCTGCTCTTCGAGGATCACGAAGCCGGTGTTCGGCGAGGTCTGCAGGGCCTGCTGGAGCGTCATCGACGACGGGTAGCTCGAGTCGAAGTTGCTCAGGCAGTACCAGCGGGTGCCGGGCTCGCCGGTCGACGGGCAGCGCTGGGCGCCACCCTTGAAGACCTTCGAGGTGTACGAGGTCGGCGTCTGGATGACGTTCTCGATGCCGAGACCCTTCTCCAGCGCCGCCGCGGCCGTGAAGACCTTGTAGATCGAGCCGGCGCCGAACTTGTTCTCCACGCCGCTGGGCAGGTCGAACGTCGTCTGGTTCTGGTCCGCCTTCAGGCCGTAGTCGCGGTTCGCGACCAGTGCGAGCACGTCGTGGCGTTCCTTGCCGGGCTTCACGACGGCCATCGTGTTCGCGATGCCGGGGGTGCCCTTGCCGACGCCCGCCTCCGCGGCCGCCTTCGCCGTCGAGGTGACCGCTCTGTCCAAAGTGGTCTGAATGGTGTAACCGCCGGTGCGCAGCTGTTCCTCGCTGAATCCCGCGCGCTGCAAGTAGTTCACGACGTACGAGCAGAAGAAACCGTTTTCCGGACCGGCACCGACACAACCGTTCGGTGGTGTGCGAACCGGGTTCGCGAGTCCGAGGCCTTCCTTCTTCGCGGCCTCACCCGCGTCGCGCGACAGCTTGTCGTTCTCGACCATCCTGTCGATCACTTTGTTGCGCCGGTCCAAAGCTTTGTCCGGATACGCTTCGGGGTCGAGTGCTGACGGACTGTTCACCATTCCCGCGAGCATCGCCGCCTGAGGAACCGTCAACTTGTCCGGAGTCGTGTTGAAGTAAGCCTGCGCCGCCGCCGCGATGCCGTAAATCGTCGAACCGAAAGGAACGACGTTGAGGTACCGGGCGAGGATCTCCTCCTTGCCGAGCTTTCGCTCCAGCTGCAACGAGATCCGGGCCTCGCGCATCTTGCGCGCGATGGTCTGCTCCTGGGCCTTGGCCTGCTCCAGCTTGTTGTTCCGCGCCACGACGTGGACCAGGTAGTTCTTGACGTACTGCTGCGTCAGCGTGGACGCGCCCTGCGACACCGAGCCGCTGACCTGGTTCGTCAGCCCGGCGCGGATGGTCCCCTTCCAGTCCACGCCCTGGTGCTCGTAGAACCGGCGGTCCTCCACCGAGATCAGCGCCGCCTTCATCGTCGGCGAGATCTTCTCCGGCGGTGTCAGGACTCTGTACTGGTCGAACAGGTAGGCGATCGGCTGCCCGTCCTTGTCGGTGACCGTGGTGATCAACGGGGGATCCGTGGTCACGAGGTCGGCCGAGATGCTGTCCACGGTGTCGCTGGCGCGGTTGGACACGAGGCCCGTCGCGCCCACGACGGGGAACAGCATGCCGGCGAGGAGAACCCCGGCCAGCAGGCACAGGCCGAGCATCTTGAGCACGCCATTCCTGACTCGCACGCGGGTCAGCGTACGCCGTACACGAACGGGTGAGCGTGATCAGTAAGGGTCGTTACTCAGCATGAGTAGAGATACGCAAGACAGGTAACAGTCGGGTGACCCAGGGTTGGACGTGGAACCGAACGGCACTACAGTCCGTCAACGTCCAAGGAATGCAGCCGTGGCTCGAACGCTACGGCATCCGTGGCAGGGGTGTGGCGGATTTCCACATTTGGACAGCACTGAGGAGTGGGGGATATGAACCAGGGGGATTGGCGTATCAACGCTTCGTGCCGAGATGAGGAGCCGGACCAGCTCTTCGTCCGAGGTGCGGAGCAGCGCAAGGCGAAGCTCGTGTGCCTGGGTTGCCCAGTTCGCATGGAATGCCTGGCCGAAGCGCTGGACAACAGGATCGAGTTCGGGGTCTGGGGAGGCATGACCGAGCGCGAACGCCGTGCTCTGCTGCGTCGCCGTCCTGACGTGGAGTCGTGGTTCGAACTTCTCGACACCGCACGTCAGGAGCACCACGAGGACTCCAGGGTCGGATAACTACTCCCCGGCGAGTCGACGACCTATCTCTCGGAGGCCGTCGAGGTCGTGCACGTCAGCGGGCAAAGCAGGCACGCCGACCAGCGCGACACCGGGGTGAGCACGTGTGAACCGGGCCAGCAGCCGCTTCTCCCGATCGGCGACTGCTGCCCGGTCCGCATGCAGCCTGAGCACCGCCGCCGCGAGCGGCGCCTCACCCGAGCGGTCCAGATCGTCCGCCGCGGCGAGAGCGTTCGCAGCAGGCAGGTTCGTCGCGAGCACGGGATGAGTCCTGTTCGCGACGAGCCCGCACAACGGCATGCTTTCGGCGCTGAGGCGCTCGACGAAATAGCTGGCCTCACGCAATGCGTCCGGTTCCGCGGCCGCCACCACGACAAATCCGGTGCCCGGTGAGCGGAGCAGCTCATACGTGCGTTGCGCGCGTTCGCGGAATCCACCGAACATGCTGTCGAACGCCTGAACGAACGTTGACGCGTCCTGCAACAGCTGGCCACCGACGATCGTCGACACAGCGCGGGTGAAAAGGCTGAAACCGGTTCCGACGATCTTGAGCAACCCTCGGCCGCTCGCGCGCGCGGGCGCGGAGAGCATTCGGATGAACCTGCCGTCGAGCACCGTCGACAGCCGCTGCGGCGCGTCCAGGAAGTCCAGCGCGGACCGGCTCGGCGGGGTGTCGACGATGATCAGGTCCCACTCGTCCTGCGCCACCAGCTGGCCCAGCTTCTCCATCGCCATGTACTCCTGCGTGCCGGAGAATGACGAGGAAATGGTCTGGTAGAAGGGGTTCGACAGGATCTGGTCGGCCCGGTCGCGGCCCGCGTGGGTGAGCACCATGTCGTCGAACGTGCGACGCATGTCCAGCATCATCGCGAACAGCTCGCCCTTGGGCTCGAAGCCCTCGACGACGACCTCGCGCGGGGTGTTGTCCAGCTCCCGCAGGCCGAGCGACTGCGCCAGCCGCCGTGCCGGGTCGATGGTCAGCACGACCACGCGCCGGCCGCGTTCGGCCGCCCGCAACGCCAGCGCCGCCGCCGTGGTCGTCTTGCCGACGCCGCCGGAGCCGCAGCAGACGAGAACGCGCGTCGTCTGGTCGTCCAGCAGCGTGTCGAAGTCGAGCCTGGTGGTCACCGGACACCTGCCGCGACCAGCACCTCGGCCAGCTCGTACAACGCGGCCACGTCCACCCCGTCGTTCAGCTCCGGCAGCTCCACCGTCGGCAGGTCCGACTGGCTGAGCAGCTCCATCGCCTCCTGTTGTGACTGCACCCGGATGGCGTGCTCCACCGTCTCGTCGACCAAACCTTCGAGGGTGAACTCGTCGAGATCCAGTCCGGCGGACTGGAGCCCGGCGCGCACCCGTGACTCGTCGATCCGGCCCTCCGCGGCGACCGGCACCGAACGGGCGGGCAGCCGGGCCGGGTGGACCCGGTTCACCAGCACCGCACCCGGTCGCAGGTCGGCGCCGTCGAGTTCGGCGACCGCGTCCAGGGTCTCGCGCACCGGCATCTCCTCCAGCAGCGCGACCAGGTGCACGGCGGTGTCGCCGGAGTGCAGCAGTCGCACGACTCCCTCGCTCTGCCCCTTGATCGGCCCGACCTTGGCGAGGTCGGCCATGGCCTTGGTGACGTCCAGGAACTTGACCACGCGCCCGGTGGGCGGCGCGTCCAGCACCACGGCGTCGTAGAGGTGGCGGCCGTCCGGGCCGGTGCGGTTCACGCACTCCTTGACCTTGCCGGTCAGCAGCACGTCCCGCAGGCCGGGCGCGAGCGTGGTGGCGAACTCGATGGCGCCCATCTTGCGCAGCGTGCGGCCCGCGAACCCGAGGTTGTAGAACATCGCCAGGTACTCGAGCAGCGCGGCCTCGGCGTCGATCGCGAGCGCGTGGATCTCACCGCCGCCCGGCGCGGCCGCGATCCGTTCCTCGGCGTAGGGAAGCGGGGCGCGGTCGAAGAGCTGGGCGATGCCCTGCCGGCCCTCGACCTCGATCAGCAGCACCCGGCGGCCGCCGGTGGCCAGCGCGAGCGCCAGCGCCGCCGCGATCGTGGTCTTGCCGGTGCCGCCCTTGCCGGAGACCACGTGCAGACGGGCTCGGGTCAGCTCCTCGGTCCAAGACGTCACACGTCCAGACTATGTGTGAAATCGGTCAGGTGTGGACCTGTCGGTCAATCAACCATGGTGAGGAAGAGAACGGCCATGGCGGTCGCGGCCACCAGTGCCCAGGCCACGACCGAGGGCAGCCACAGCGCGATGCTGAGCGTGATGACGCCCACGATCACCAGTCCGATCAGCCCCGCGCGCACCACGTCGGCGCGCTGGCTGTGCTTGCGATCACGGACCTGCGCCATGCCGACGAGCACCATCACCAGCCCGCCCACGCCGAACAGGCTGGTGGCGATGATCCGCCAGGTCTCCATGTGATCAAGGTAGCCCCAACTGCGAGAACCGCGCAGAGGTCGATCGGGTGGCAAGTTAGGCTCCGCGCATGACGAAGTGGGAGTACGCGACCGTGCCGTTGTTGATCCACGCAACGAAGCAGATCCTCGACCAGTGGGGCGACGACGGCTGGGAGCTGGTCACGGTGCTGACGAACCCGACGGGTGAGCAGCACGTCGCGTACCTGAAGCGGGCCAAGGCATGAGCACCTGGAGCACCCGCCTGAAGGAGCTCGGCATCGAGCTGCCGGGCGTCGCCGCTCCGCTCGCCGCCTACGTGCCCGCCACCCAGAGCGGGCCGTGGGTGTTCACCTCGGGCCAGCTGCCGTTCGTCGAGGGCAAGCTCCCCGCCACCGGCAAGGTCGGCGCCGAGGTCTCCCCCGAGGAGGCCAAGCAGTACTCCGCCACCTGCATCCTCAACGCGCTCGCCGCCGTGCACGCGCTCGTGGGGATTGACTCGATCAAGCGAGTCGTGAAAGTTGTCGGGTTCGTGGCCTCCGCCGAGGGCTTCACGGGGCAGCCGGGTGTCATCAACGGCGCGTCGGAGCTGCTCGGCGAGATCTTCGGAGACGCGGGCAAGCACGCCCGGTCGGCCGTGGGGGTCGCAGAGCTGCCGATCGGCGCTCCCGTGGAGATCGAACTGATCGTCGAGGTGTGACATGTCGGACACGTGCCACGAACTGCTGCTGCGGCTCGCCGGGCGCCTGCCGGACGACCTGCTGTGGCGGTACCGCGACTGGGCGGCGTCGGACGCGTATGCGGTGCTCGCGCGGTCTTTGCCGCGCACTCTGCTGCACGGACGCATCCCTCTGACGGATCACGAGATGCGCCTTTTGCAGGACGCGCTCGTGCCCTACGGGGCGGAACCCGGTGCTGTCAGTTCGGTCAAAGGACTGGACGAACTGCCACCCACCGACTACACCTTTTCCCCGGAATCACCCGATCGGGTGTCGATGGGGGATTCCGCGACCGTCGTGCTCGGTGCCACGCTGCGAGGCCGGCACGGGGTCGGTGAGGTTCGCTCCTGCTGGCGCATCGGTCCCACTGGGATCAACCGCGTTCTGCTGGTGGCGGCGACCACCGGCCACGCCCGGCTGACCGGCGAGTTGCAGCGCGTTCTGCGGGCTTTGGGCGAACACGACCCGTGCGTTGAGGTCGTGCCGTCCGGTCTGGACCTGCCGCCCTACCACCGGGCGGCGCTGGCGGCATCGGAGCTGGTGTGTGCCGGCGCCGAGTCCGATGAGCACCTGGTGCTCAGCTAAGGAGAGCTGACGTGACGACGAACGACGGTGTCGCTCTGCCGGTCCGTCTCCACGATCTCCTGCTGTCGATGGCCGGGCGCGTCGATGACGCCGCCCTGTCACAGGCGCGCGAGTTCCTCGCGGTCGGAGAGCTGGACCGCGCGATCGAGATGCTCCTCGGCACGCTCCTCGCGGGCAGCATCCCGGTGCTGCCGGACGAGCGGGCGGCCATCACGTGGATGCTGCACGAGGTTCGCTCGGACGGGGCGCTGACCGACCGCCTGCCGGTCGTGGAGATGCTGCCGTTCGTCCGTCACCGCTTCACCGCCGAGTCCGACCCGGCCGCGGACATCGCGGGTCCGCTGACCCGTGCGGTGTCGGTGCTGCCGGACGTGCGCTCGGTGCGCTGCGTGTGGCGTTCCTCGCCCGCCGGATCGACGCCGGGCCCGTTGCCGCAACGCGTGGTGCTGGTGGACATCGGTCCGCAGGGCTTCGCGCCCGCGACGGCCTACCGGGTCGACTCGGTGCTGCGCAAGGCGGGCGTCCGCGCCTCCGTCGAGGTGCTGACCGTCGGCACGCAGCTCAGCGACTACCACGCCGCCGCGGTGACGTCCTCGCGTGCGGTGCCGATCTCCGGTGCCCCGATGGCGCCGCCTCCGCCGGCCCACCAGCCGGCCATGGCGCACGAACCGACCGCCGCCTGGTTCGACCAGAACGAAGAACTTCCCGCTCCGGCGCCGGTGGCCGAGCCGACACCGGCGCCGGAGCCACTGGAAGAGACCGGCTCACGTCGCACCCGCTCGTCGTCGTCGTCGACACTCGAGGGCTCCCAGCCCTTCCCGCCCAAGCCCGTGAAGCGCATCCCGAAGGCGCCGGTCGAGCCGGAGCCCGAGGTGCTCGCCGAGCCCATGCCGATCAACCGGGCCGAGGTGACCACCGAGCTGAAGGCGGACGAGCTGGCGGCGCTGCAGGCCGCGCTGGCCGAGCCCGCCGAGCCCGCCGAGCCGTCGTCGGTGGACGCGAACCTGAGCGAGCGCGAGCGGGCCCTGTTGCAGCAGCTGCACGAGGAGCTGGCGCAGCGGGAGCAGACCGGCACGAAGTCGACCGACAGCGGTCGCTGGCAGATCGACCGGTCCTCGTCGCGTCAGTCGGCGTTCGGGGTCACGAACAACGGGCACCAGCCCCAGTAGCTCTCAGCAACCCGACCGCAGGTACTCCAGCTGGGCGCGGACCGACCACTCCGCCGCCGGCCACAGCACCCTGTCCACGTCCGCGTAGACGACCTCGACGACCTGTCGCGGGGTCGGTGAGCCGCCGAGCGACTCCACGGCTGCGCGGACCTGTTCCAGGCGCTGGGTCCGGTGCGCGAGGTAGGCGCGCGCGGCGTCACCGGCGTCCGCGAGTTCGGGACCGTGTCCTGGCAGGACCGCGGTGTGTTCCGGCAGTTCGGCCAGCAGCTTGAGGGACTCGAAGTAGTCGCCGAGCTTGCCGTCCGGGTGGGCCACGATCGTCGTGCCGCGGCCCAGGACCGTGTCACCGGTCAGCACGGCCTCGCCGTCGATCACGAAGCACAGCGAGTCGCTGGTGTGGCCCGGCGTGCCCAGGACGCGGAGTTCCAGACCGGCGCTGGTGATCACGTCGCCATCCACGAGGCCTTCTGAGCCGTAGGTGAACGTCGGGTCGAGCGCGCGCACCGGGGCCTTGACCAGCTCGCCGAACTCGCGGGCGCCCTCGGAGTGGTCCGGGTGGCCGTGGGTCAGCAGGATCTCGGCGATCGGGCCGACGGCGGCGATCCGCTTCAGGTGGGCCTCGTCGAGCGGGCCGGGGTCGATGACGACGTACGACGTGGCGTCCGGGGCCTTGAGCAGCCACGTGTTCGTGCCGTCGAGCGTCATCGGGGACGGGTTGTCGGCCAGCAGCACGGCGGCGTGCGGCGTGACCTGGCGCAGTTCGCCGTACCGGGGGTGCGCGGCGCGGGCGCCGATCAGCGGGGAGCCGCTCACTGGAACACCACCCGGATGACGTCGCCGTCGCGGATGAGCTTGGGGATGATCTTCTCGACGCTGCGTTCCTCGGCCATGACCTTCTCGACGGTCCCGAGGGCGCCCACCTCGTCGAGCGTGCGCCAGGTGGGCGGCATGAGCATGCGGCGGCCTTCCTGGGCGTCCTGAACGGCCTCTGCGGGCGTCTGCCAGGAGGCGTCGGAGGCTTCGGTGGTCTCACCGTCGGCGCGTTGCCCGGCCGGCAGCTGGGCGACGAAGAAGCGGGTGTCGTAGCGGCGGGGTTCCTCGTACGGGGTGACCCAGTTCGCCCACGGCCGCAGGAGATCCGCGCGCAGCACCAGGTTGTTGGCCGCGAGGAACTGGGCGAGCGAGAGGTCGCGGTCGACCAGCTGCTGCCGTGCGGTGGCGTAGATCGAGGTGTCGGCGACGACCGAGTTGGCGTCGGGGCCCGCGAGCAGGACGCCGGACTCCTCGAAGGTCTCGCGGACGGCGGCGCACACGAAGGCGCGGGCCGTCGCGGCGTCGACGCCGAAGATCTCGCCCCACCACTGCGGTGACGGACCCGTCCACGCGACGGACGTGTCGGCGTCGCGCTGGTCGACGCCGCCGCCGGGGAAGACGGTCATGCCGCCCGCGAACGCCATGCCCTTCACGCGGCGCAGCAGGAAGGCCTCCAGGCCGTCGTCGCCATCTCGCAGCAGCACCACTGTGACGGCGTCGCGGGGTTCCGCGGGTTGAGCGGCCGGCGAGCTGGGTACCAGGTTTCCCGGCAAGGTCATGTCGTCGGGCATCCTCCGAGCGTACGACCGCGCTAACTCGAGGATGGTGTGATGGCGACGAACGTCTCCGGCTGCCTGGTGAAGATCCTGCTGTTCCTGCTGGGCGTGGTGATGGGCACCGGCCTCACCGCGGTCGCGGGCGTGGTGATGTTCGTGCCGGACCGCACGACCGTGATCAGCGTCGATCCGACGTCGACCGCACCGGGCGTGTACGTGAAAAAGGTCGAACGGCTGGTAGGCGGCACCTACTACGAGATCTGGCTCGGCCCAACGCCGGACCGCGGTCACGTGGTGACGGTGCCCAGCGGCTGGGAACACGACCCGGACCGCGAAACGACCGGCGACGGCATGCGGCTGAAGTTCGACAACGGGGGCGAGATCTTCGTCCCCAAGGCGAGTTACTCCTGAGGCAGGATGTGCGAGTGGACGAACAGCTGCGCGTAGGACTTGTCGGTGCGGGCCCGTGGGCTCAGATGATTCACGCCCCCGGCATCGCGAACCACCCCGGCACGACGCTGACCGGCGTCTGGGCCCGCCGTGCGGAGGCGGCCGGTGACCTGGCCCGTGAACACGGCGCGGAGCCGTTCGCGGACTACGCCGAGATGCTGTCCACTGTGGACGCAGTGGCGTTCTGCGTGCCGCCGTCCGTCCAGGGCCCGATGGCGATCGAGGCGGCCAACGCGGGCAAGCACGTGATCCTGGAGAAGCCGATCGCGGAGTCGGTCGAGGTGGCTGAACGCTTGTCCGCGGCAGTTTCCGACGCGGGCGTCGCCTCGCTGGTCGTCCTGACCCGCCGCTACGCCCCGGAGACGAAGGAACTGCTGGCCCAGCTGCACCGCACCGGCGGCTGGACCGGCGCCGACGGCCGCTGGCTGACCGGTGCCCTGCTGGACGGCCCGTTCTCGAACTCCCAGTGGCGCCACGAGAAGGGCGCGCTGGACGACATCGGCCCGCACGCCTTCGACCTGCTCGACGCGGCCCTCGGCGAGATCACCGACGTGATCGCGGCGAACGTCTCCGAGACCGGCCTGTGGCAGCTGATCCTGCAGCACGCGGGAGGCGCCACGAGCACCCTGTCGCTGACCCTGTCGCTGCCGCTGCAGCCACCGTTCGCGGACTTCACCGTGTTCGGCCCCAACGGCCACCGCACGCTGAACAGCCGCGACACGTCCGCCCTGGACTGCTTCACCAACCTGCTCGACGACTTCGTGGCCATGGTGCACAGCGGCACCACCGCTCACGAGTGCGACGTGCGGCGCGGCCTGCACCTGCAGCGCGTCATCGACCTGGCCCGCCGCAAGGCCGGGGCCTGACGCTCCGCCCGTCCAAAATTGTCAGGGGTCCCCGCTAGCTTCATTCGCATGGACCTCACCGCCACGACAGCCGACCTCGCCGGCGCCGCCGCCGAGGTGGCGCGCCTGCTGCCCACCCGCGTGCTCAACCCGGTGCTGGCCGGGTTGCGCATCCGGGCGGGCCGGGACGTCGAGATCGCGGGCAGCGACCAGGAGCACGGCGTGCGGTTGTCCGTGAACGCCACCGTGCACACCGAGGGCGAGGTGCTCGTGCCGGCGAAACCGCTGGCCGCGACCCTCCAGGCCCTGGACGACCCACAGGTGAGGCTCAAGGTCGAGGGCCAGCGGCTGGCGATCCGCACGCCGTCGTCGAGGTTCGCGATCCCACTGCTCGACCTCAACGACCACCCCGGCATCCCAGAGCTGCCGCAACTGCAGGGCCACGTCGACGCCGACAAGCTCAAGACCATCGCGGCGGTGGCGGGCGCGGCCTCGAAGGACGACGCGCTGCCGATCTTCACCGGCATCCGCATCCAGTCGGACGCGCAGAAGCTGCACGTCATCGCGACCGACCGCTACCGCATGGCCTACGCCACATTGCCGTGGGAACAAGAAGGTCAACTGGACCTGTTGGTCCCAGCGAAGGCCATCGTCGAGGCGGCCAGACAGGCCACCGGCAAGGTCGCCCTGCACGCGAACGAGGACCGCATCGGCCTCGCCTGGCACAACAACTCGATCTCCACCGCACTCTTGGCCGCTCCCTTCCCGGACGACCGGGCGCGCCGACTCCTGGAGGCAGTCATCGACAGCACGGTGCTCGTGGACGCGGACGCGCTGGCCCGCGCCGTCCGCAGAGCCACGCCCTACGGCGGCCCGCACCAGGCGGTCACCCTCCAGGTCGAGGACAGCGAGGTAAGGGTCAAGGGCAGCGACCCGCAGCAGGGCGAGTCCGAGGAGTTCGTCAAGGCCACAGTGGACGGCGACCGCGTGACCAAAACCTTCCAGGCCCGCTACCTGGCGGACGCGCTGAAGGCCTTCGCGGGCCGCCGGATCGAGCTGAAGATCCAGGACGGCCTGCGGTCCACGGTGCTCACCTCGACACCGGGCGAGGACGGCGTGGAGCTGACCTACCTGGTCGTGCCCATGCGGTCCGTGGCTTAACGCACGCGGGGCGCTTTCGTACCGTCATGCGGTGCGAAAGCGCCCCGCGTGAGGCTCAGCGCGCGGCGAGGTCCATCTCGGAACGCGCCGACAGGCCGGTGTTCGGGACGGTCGGGGCTGAGGCAGCCCCGTCGGAACCACCTCAGCTGCGGCGAGGTCCATCTTCGAACGAGCCTGCAGGCCCCTGCCTGCCGCGACCCGCGTCGAACCAAGCCCAGAAACCCGGCCTCAACGCGCCCAGCTTCATCTCGAAGCGCGCCGGCAGGCCCGTGTACGCGACAGCCGCGGCTGAGGCAGCCCATCGGGAGCCATCTCAGCCGCGGCTCACATCGAATGAAGCCCGCGAACCCAGGCCTCAGCGTGCGGCGAGGTCCATCTCCGAGCGCGCCGGCAGCGGCTCTGCGGTGGGCACGCCACGCCGGACGGTGCCGCGCAGCAGCCACACGGCAAGTGCGATCAGCAGGCCGGCCACACCCGCGGCGACGAACGCCGGGCGCGTGCCGAAGTGCTCGATCAGCTGGCCGGACAGGCTCTGGCCGATGGCGAGGCCGACGGTCACCGAGGTGATCACCCAGCCGAACGCCTCCGCGGCCATGCCGTTCGGCGTGACCTGCTCGATGGACGCGGAGTGGGCGGTCGACTGCGGCGTGATCAGGGTGCCGACCACGAACAGCGCCAGGCCCAGGCCGAGCAGCGAGGCGGGGATCGCCAGCAGCAGCGAGAGCAGGGCGAAGCCGCCCAGCAGCACCGGCAGGCGCAGGTGCATCGGGCGCGGCCACGGGCGCATGCCGTAGAGCACGCCGAAGATCACCGAGCTGATCGACCACAGCGACAGCATTACGCCGCCCATCGAGGCCTGGCCCGCCGCCTTCGCGAACGCCGGCACGGCCACCTCGACGAAGCCGATCGTCACGCCGAAGCCGAGTGCCGCGAGCGCCACCGTGCGCATGCCGGGGTAGGCGAACGCGCCGAGCAACGGGCGCGGCGTCTGCGTGACAGGGCCCCACGCGCGCACGACCGGGTTCGTCGCGAACCACAGTGCGCCCACGACCATCAGCACCGCACCGACGACCACGCCGGTGCCCGCCCACGGCGCCGCCAGCAGCAGACCGGCGAGACCCGGTCCGAGGATGAAGAAGACCTCCATGCTGATGGCCTCGTAGGCGTAGGCCGCCATGCGCGTCGCGCCGGTCGGCACCATCCGCTCCCACAGCGCACGCGACGCCGAGCCCACCATCGGCTCGCTGAAGCCGACGCCGAGGGCGAGCGGGACCAGCACGAACACCGGCGAACCCGCCTCGACGGCGAGCACCGAGACGGTCACGAACACCGCGAACAACGCGGTCACGATCATCAACGGGCGGGTGGGACCGAAGCGGTCCATCAGCCTGCCCTGGACGACGGAACCCATCGCCACGCCCACCAGCGCCGCGCCCGAGACCAGGCCGGCGACCGCGAACGACCCCGTCGCGCGCTCGACGTAGAGCAGCAGCGAGAGCCCGACCATCGCGATCGGGAGGCGGGCGAGCAGGGACGCGACGACAGGGCCGCGCATGCCGGGGGTCGTCAGGGCAGCACGGTAGTCGGAGAGGCGGGCAGAGTGGGACATGTGTACCAGTATGCCAAACCTGGTACGGATGTACCAGTTCAGGTGCGCAGGGTCACCACGGTTGCGATTCGGTCACAGGAATGGGATGACCGGGTGAAAGATGCAACGAATCAGCCACACACGAGGTCCTTGAGGGTGAAAGGGCTTGAGCGGCTGGGGTGCAGACGTGCGAAAGTTGACTCATCGACCGAGACCAACCTCTGGCCTGAGGGTCGGGGCCTGCGCGCCAGAGGGATGGAAGGCACGGTTCGTCGGGGGATGGGCCGTGCAACACAAAGGACCGGTGCGCCACGTCGGGGGTGGCGCCCGGTCCTCTGTGTTGGTCGCTGCTCCGCAGACTCCGGGCGAGTTCGCCGAGGAGCTGGTCATCCGCCCGCCGCTTCGCCGAGATTAGGCTTCGCCGAATCCCGACGAAGAGGCGAACGGATGACCAGCGCGAACTCGCGAACAGCAACTGGGCCCGCTGGTTACCAGCGAGCCCAGTTCGTGTGCCTTGACTAGCGGGCTCGGCGCGCGAGGCGCTCCGGGTCCAGGATCAGCACGCTCTTGCCTTCGAGCCGCAGCCAGCCGCGGTGCGCGAAGTCGGCGAGCGCCTTGTTCACGGTCTCGCGGGACGCACCGACGAACTGGGCGATCTCCTCCTGCGTCAGGTCGTGCGTGACGCGGAGCAGACCGGCCTCCTGCGAGCCGAAGCGCTGTGCGAGCTGCAACAACGCCTTGGCCACGCGGCCGGGCACGTCCGTGAAGATCAAGTCGGCCAGCATGGAGTTCGTCCGGCGCAGCCTGCGGGCCAGGGCCCTCAGCAGCTGCTCGGCGATCTCCGGCCGGTTGGTGATCCACTGCCGGAGCGCGGGGCGGTCCATCGACACCGCGCGCACCTCGGTCACCGTCGTCGCGGTCGACGTGCGGGGGCCGGGGTCGAAAATGGACAGTTCACCGAACATGTCGGAAGGTCCGAAGATCCCCAACAGGTTCTCGCGGCCGTCCGGCGACTTGCGGCCGATCTTCACCTTGCCGGACTGGATGATGTACAGGCGATCGCCCGGCTCACCTTCCGCGAAGATCACATGGCCACGCGGGAACTCCACCGTCTCCAGGGTCGTCGCCAGCGCCTCTGCGGCCGCCGGGTCAACACCTTGGAAGATGCCCGCTCGCGCCAGGGTCTCGTCCACCTCGTCCCTCCTAATCGACGCGACGGCACGCCTACCACCATCTTTGGTGGAGTCAGCGCCGTGCCGCCGATCACTGCGTTGCAGTCTAAGGGCTGTGTTGTGGATCGCCGCCCGGCTCGCCGTCTTACTAGGAACAACCGCACTGACTCGATCCAGCCCGACGGGCCAGTCTACGCCATCTAGCGGACCCGCTTGCGCGGTGCTCCACGACCGCGACGACGCAGCCGGAACAGCTCAAGGGCGCGACCGATGCCGTGTCCGTAGAGCGCCTTGACCTCATCAGGCCTGGCGGACTCCAGGAACTCCTCGACCTCGTTCTCCTGCACGGCCACGTGCCGGAGCTTCGCTTCGACGCGCTCCATGAAGAGCGCGAAGAACATGATCACGATCGGTACGACGATCACAAACCAGGCAGTCATGATGCTCCGCAGTGTGGCGCAAGTGGGATTCGAGTACGCGTCTAGGGGGTGGTTCCGGCGTGTTGACTACGCTGAATCAGTGCCCGCAACCAAGAAACCGGAAACCAAACTCGGCCTGACCCGCAGGGCCCGCCGGATGGTGCGCGTGCTTGCCGAGGGATACCCCGACGCGCACTGCGAGCTGGACTTCACCACGCCGCTCGAGCTCGTCGTGGCGGTGGTGCTGTCCGCGCAGTGCACCGACAAGAAGGTCAACGAGGTCACTCCCGCGCTCTTCGCGAAGTACCCGACGGCCGCCGACTACGCCGGCGCCGACCGGGTCGAACTCGAAGAGATGATCCGCCCGACCGGTTTCTACCGGAACAAGGCAACGTCTCTGATGGGTCTCGGTGCTGCCCTCGTGGAGCAGTACGACGGTGTGGTTCCGGGCACTCTGGAGGAGCTGGTCAAGCTCCCTGGTGTAGGACGCAAGACCGCCAACGTGGTTCTCGGCAACGCGTTCGATGTGCCCGGCATCACAGTCGACACCCACTTCGGCCGTCTCGTCCGCCGCTGGGGCTGGACCGATCTCGAAGACGCCGTCAAGGTCGAGCACGCGATCGGCGAGCTGATCGAGAAGCGTGACTGGACCATGGCGTCGCACTGGATCATCTTCCACGGCCGCCGCGTCTGCCACGCCAAAACGCCTGCCTGCGGGGCCTGTCTGCTGATGAAGGACTGCCCGTCGTACGGCCTCGGCCCGGAGGATCCGGACAAAGCGGCCAAGCTCGTGAAGGGCGACGAGAAACCACACCTGATCGAGCTCGCCGAGCGGGTTCGGGCCGGTGAGAAGCTGGTGGGGTGAACAACCGCACGCGCTGGCTCGTCCTCGTGCTCGTCCTGGGCGTCGCGGGTGTCGTGGCGCTGTGGCCCCGTGACGAAGCACCGGGACCGCCGCCCACGCCGTCCCGGCCGTCGCAGGACGTGTCGGCGTTGCGCGCGCAGGCCCAGCTACGGCCGTGTGTGCCGGGCGGTGAAGGTGGTGTCGAGGTGACGTGCCTCGGCGACGGCACCCGGACGGCCCTCGCGCTGAAAGGGCCGATCCTGATCAACTTCTGGGCGACCTGGTGCCAGCCGTGCCAGGAGGAGCTGCCAGTGCTGGATTCCTACGCGAAGCAACCAGGTGCCGTCCCGGTCGTCCCAGTTCTTGTGGAGAGCAGGGAAGCCGACGGCCTCGAGCTGCTCGCCCGGCTCGGCGTGCGGCTTCCCTCGGTCCACGACGGGTCCGACGAACTTCGCAAGCGGGTGAAGGCGCCGATGACGCTTCCGGCCACGTATTACGTAGCAGCGGACGGTCAGGTCCGGCAGATCACCGATCCGCCGTACTTCAAGGCGCCAGAGCAGGTGGAGAAGGCGGTTCGATGACGGAGGCAACAGAGCCACCCGACTGGATGCAGCGCCTGGCCAAGGCCACCGAGCAGATCGACGCAGGAACGTTCATGCGGGTCCCGCGCGCTCCGTCCGAGGGTGTGCGCAAGGCGTCCGTGCTGATGTTGTTCGGCGAGGACGAGAACCACGGCCCTGACGTGCTGCTGCTGCGGCGCTCGGACACGCTCGGCTCGCATCCGGGCCAGGTCGCGTTCCCCGGCGGGGCGTTCGACGAGACCGATGACGGGCCGGTGGGCACCGCATTACGCGAGGCTTACGAGGAGACCGGTGTACTTGCGTCAGGAGTGAGACCGCTCGCCCTTCTGCCGGAGCTGTACGTGCCGGTGTCCGGGTTCGTGGTCACGCCCGTGCTCGCCTACTGGGAACAGCCGAGCCCCGTCGCACCTGTCGACCCGGCGGAGACCGCCGCCGTCGCCCGTGTGCCCGTGTCGCATCTCGCCGATCCTGCCAACAGGTTCCGGGTGCGTCACCCCGCGGGTTACGTCGGAGCGGCCTTCTCCGCGCCGGGCATGCTGGTGTGGGGCTTCACCGCGGGGTTGATCAACGGCCTGATCGCACTCGGCGGCTGGGAACAGCCGTGGGATGCGACCGATGTGCGTGACCTTGAACTAGCGTTGCGCGCTACACAGTGAGGCGGAGGTTTCGGGTTGAACTGGGTTGACCTGCTCGTGCTGGGCCTTGCCGCGATAGCCGCGGTGTCCGGGGCCAGGCAAGGCATGGTCGTCGCGCTGCCCGCTTTCGTCGGTGTGCTCGTCGGCCTGATCCTCGGCACGCAGATCGCACCGCTGCTGGTGTCCCAGTTCGAGAACGTCGTCACCAAGGTCGTGTTCGCGGTCGGCATCGTGGTGCTGCTCGTGGCGCTGGGCGAGACGATCGGCGTCTACATCGGCAGGACCATCAAGGCACGAGTCAACGCGTCACCGTTGCGCGGCGCGGACAACGCGCTGGGCGCGATCGTGCAGGGCCTGGTCGTCTTCATCGTGGCGTGGATGATCGCGCTCCCGCTGACCTCGGTCGTCGGCCTGCCCGACCTGACCTCGTCGCTGCGGCAGTCGGTGATCCTCGGCAAGGTCGACAAGACCATGCCGCAGGCCGCCCGCGTGCTGTCCGGCGATCTGCAGAAGCTGTTCGACGTCTCGGGCTTCCCGCAGGCGATGGACCCGTTCAACCGCACGCCGCTCAAGGACGTCGAGCCGCCGAACGACCAGCTCGCGAGCTCGCCCGTGGTGCAGCGGCTGAAGCCCTCCGTGCTGAAGGTCCGCGGTCGCGCGCCGTCCTGCTCGCGTGCCCTGGAGGGCACCGGCTTCGTCATCGCGCCGGAACGCGTCATGACCAATGCGCACGTCGTCGCCGGCACCAACGAGGTGACGGTCGAGGTCGGCCGCGGCCAGTTCGACGCCACCGTCGTCGCCTACGACCCGCGCACGGACATCGCCGTGCTCGCGGTGCCCGACCTGGAGGCCACGCCGCTGCAGTTCCGTTCGGACGAGGTGCAGCCGGGCGAGGACGGCATCGTGCTCGGCTACCCGCTGGACGGCCCGTACATCGCGAAGTCGGCTCGGGTGCGCGAACGGATCCCGCTGCTGCGCGGTCCGGACATCTACGACGCGCAGACGGTCACGCGCGACGTCTACACCGTTCGCGCCGAGGTCCGCTCCGGCAACTCGGGTGGCCCGCTGGTCGATCCGAACGGCCGGGTGATGGGCGTGGTCTTCGGCGCTGCCGTGGACGACCCCGAAACCGGCTTCGTGCTCACCGCCCAGCAGGTGCAGCAGATGGTGCAGAAGGCGCCGACGCTGACCCGCCGGGCGTCGACCCAGGGGTGTGCCTCGTAGCGATGCCGTCGAGCACATAGCTCAGACCGGTGTCGAAGTACGACGCGGCGTTCGTGTGTTCCGCGTCGTACATGACCTTGGCCAGCGTCGGGAACTTCCCGGTGGCCAGCATCCGCTGCATGTAGGGACCGGACGCCGCCTGCCACTGCTCCTCGGTCATGCCGCTGCTCTGCTCGGCGCGGGCCTCGGCGATCTCGTTGCGGACCGCGCCGTGCACGAACGCCATCACGGCGCCGACCGCGCCGAGCACGTGGTCGATTGTCGGGAATTCAGGCTTGCCGTCGAGGGTGCCGAGTGACGCTTCGATGTGCGCGAGGGAGTTCGGTCCCCGGTGCGGGCGGCCGCCGAGCAGGTCGACGAGCCACGGGTGTCGCTTCGCCGCCGCGCGGATGCCGTGGGCGATCTGCGTCAGGGCCGAGCGCCACTCGGTGCCGGGCTCTGGCAGCGCGATCTCGCCGTAGACCTCGTCGACCATGAGGTCGAGCAGTTCGTCCTTGGTCTCGATGTAGCCGTACAGGCGCATGGGGCCGGCGTTCAGCGCGGCGGCGACCTTGCGCAGCGACACCTCGTCCAGCCCGCCACCGTCGGCGAGCCTGATCGCGGCGGTCACGATCAACTCCCTGCTCAACGGGGTCGGCGACGGCTTGCTGGGCGGCTCTGGGCGGTCCCACACGAGTTCGTTCGACATCGGACTGGACAATACATCGTCTCGTCGCGATACAGTGTATTGAGCGATACAGCGTATTGGGAGGATGCGATGAAGACTTCGGTGTTGGTTGTGGGCGGGGGACTGGCGGGGACGTCGGCCGCGCTGTTTCTGGCATGGCGCGGGGTGGACGTGACGCTGGTGGAGAAGCATCCGGGCAGCTCGCCGCACCCGCGGGCGGTCGGCTTCAACGCTCGGGTGGGCGAGTTGCTGCGCGCGGTGGGGATGGAGGACAGGTTGCCGCCGAGCCGGATGACGAAGGGTTTCGGCGTCCGGAGGGTCAGGGCCGAGAGCCTGGTGGGGAAGAGGTTCGACGAGACCTTCTGGACGCCGCCGGCCGAGCTCTCCGACATCGAGTACTCGCCGAGCACGGGCGTCGGCGTGGCGCAGGACCGGATGGAGCCGATCCTGCGGGACAAGGCCCGTGAGCTGGGCGCGGACATCCGCATGAGCACCCGGATGCTGGAGTTCTCGCAGGACGCGGACGGTGTCACGGCGATCGTGCAGGGCGACGGCGAGCCCTACGAGATCCGCGCCGACTACCTGGTCGCCGCGGACGGCCACCGCAGTCCGATCCGCGAGGCGCTCGGCATCACCCGCACCGGCCGCGGGTACATGCACACCTCCCGCAGCGTGCTGTTCCGCGCTCCGCTGCAGGAGTACCTGAAGGACGGGATCGGCCAGTTCGTGATCGACGACGTCGGCTTCCTGACCACCTACGGCGACGGCCGCTGGGTCCTGATGCTCGACGACCGCGAGTACACCGAACCCGAGCTGCGGGAGAAGATCGTCAGGGCCATCGGGCGCGACGACCTGGAGATCGAGATCATCACCACCGGCCGCTGGACGATCTCGGCTGGGGTCGCCGACCGGTTCTCTGCCGGGCGGATCTTCCTGGCCGGCGACGCCGCGCACACGTTGCCGCCGAGCCGCGGCGGGTTCGGGGCGAACGTCGGCATCGAGGACGCGCACAACCTCGCCTGGAAGCTCGCCGCCGTGCTCAACGGCGAGTCACGTCCGGAGCTGCTGGACACCTACGACGTGGAACGGCGCCCGGTCGCGTCGCTGTGCCACCAGCAGATCTTCGCGCGCAACGACGGCCAC
Source organism: Lentzea miocenica (assembly GCF_033949945.1). Taxonomy (NCBI): domain Bacteria; kingdom Bacillati; phylum Actinomycetota; class Actinomycetes; order Pseudonocardiales; family Pseudonocardiaceae; genus Lentzea; species Lentzea miocenica. Next base: position 105,643 of record NZ_JAXAVW010000023.1, on the reverse strand, counting down.
AATCGAGGCACCGACCCGGAAGACGCGCCGTTGTACGACAACTACGCGATGCACTACGGCATCCTCTACCGATCTTCGGCTGTGCTCGGTGCGGGCGAGGAACTGCCGCCGGCGCAACGGCCAGAGCAGTGGAACGGCCAGCCGGGCACGCGGGCGCCGCACGTGTGGGTCGGGCCCGGGAAATCCACATTGGACCTGTTCCAACGCGGCTGGGTGCTCGTCGCGGACCATCCGGAGTGGGAGGAAGCAGCGCAACAGGCAGGTGTTCAGTACGAACGGGTCGAGCAGCTGGACGTGTTCGGACTGTCCGAAAAGGGCGCTTCGCTGGTGAGGTCCGACGGCTACATCGCGTGGCGCTCCACCGACCTACCGAACGACCCGAGCGAGGTGCTCAGGGCCGCGTTCAGCTCATCTTCTGCAGGAACTCGCTGATCAGCCTGCTCGTGGTGTGGGACGCCTCCTGGTTCGGGAAGTGCCCCACCTCGGGCAGGCTCCGGAACTCCGACCCCGGCCCGAGCCACTGCCGCGACTCGCGCGCGGACGACTCCAGCGTGATCGGGTCCAGCGCGCCGTGGATCTGCAGCACCGGCACCTGCATCGGCTTGTCGACGGCCTCGGTGAACCGGCGGCCGTCGCTGCGGATCTGCGAGCGCACCGCCCAGCGGTAGTACTCCATCGCGCTGTGGGCGACGCCAGGAATCGTCATGGCCTGCCGGCAACGGCGGATGACCTCGTCGAACTCGGGCGCTGACCGCCACTTCGGCCCGGACCACGCGGACAGCAGCCGGGCGACCTGCATGGCGTTCTCGCCGGTCAGCCAGCGTTCGGGGTAGATCGGCAGCTGGAACCGCAGCACGTGCGAGTTCACCCGCGGGTGCCTGCGGAACGCGCGGCGCATCGCCAGCGGGTGCGGTGCGGACAGCACCGAGATCGACGAGACCAGGCGTGGGTGGATCGCGCCGACGGTCCAGGCCGTGGCGCCGCCCCACGCGTGACCCACGAGGTGTGCGCGCTGGGCGCCGAGTGCCTTGATCAGGCCCGCGATGTCACCCGCGAGCGTGTAGCCGTCGTAGCCGCGCGGTGGTTTGTCCGAGTCGCCGTACCCGCGCAGGTCGACGGCCACCGCGCGGTACCCGGCCTCGGCCAGTGCCGTCAGCTGGTGCCGCCACGACCACCAGAACTCGGGGAACCCGTGCAGGAGCAGCACGAGCGGTCCCTCGCCGAGTTCGGCCACGTGCAGGCGGATGCCGTTGGCCGACACGTCGCGGTGCGTCCACGGACCCGCGACCCGCACCACCGACGGGTCGGGTTTGCGGCTCAGTTGTCGTCGCCCCTGCGAGTAAGGGCCGCCACGGTGTCCTTCGCGGCCGCGATCGACTTCTCCGGCGCCCTGATCTTCTTCAGCTTGCGCACGCCGAGGAAGACGCAGGTGATGGTGGTAACGATCATGATGCCGAACACCAGGAAGAAGCCGCCCGACGTGGGCCAGCCGAACCACTCGGAGAACCCGTACCCGAGCGCCATGAACAGGAAGAACAGGCTGAAGCACAGCACTGTCAGCGCCACGATGAAGAAAACGCCGCCCTTGAGGCCCTTCTTGACCTCGGCGGTGACCTCGCCCTTCGCGAGCTCGAACTCCGCTCTGACCAGAGTCGACATGTGCGCGGTCGCGTCACGGACGAGGCCACCGATCGAGGCCTCGGCGGTCGGGTCGTCTGCGGTCAGCGGAATCGACGCGATGTGCTCCCTGGTCGTCACTCGGACATCGTGCCATGAGCCCGGCTGCGACGAATGAGCAACACCGCGGCGAGCAGCGACGAGATCATCGAGGCGATCAGCACGGCGGCCTTCGCCGTCTCGGGTTGATCGAGTGCCAGTTCCGCGATCAGCAGGCTCACCGTGAACCCGACCCCGCCCAGCACGGCCACCGCGATGATGTCCCGCGGCCCCGCTCCCGCCGGCCAGACGGCCGCCTTGATCCACACCGCCAGCGCGGAGGCACCCACGATCCCGATCACCTTGCCGACGACGAGCCCCGCGATCACGCCGATGGCGATCTTGTCAGAGAAGAGCTTCCCGAACGCCTCGGCGCCGATCGGCACACCGGCCGCGAACAGTGCGAACACCGGCACCGCCACCCCCGCCGAGAACGGCTGCAGCCGGTGTTCGAGCCGGACCGCCGGCGCCTCGTGCTCGTACGGGTCGCGCTTGACCCGCGTGAGCAACGCCAGCGCGACACCCGCGATCGTCGCGTGGATGCCCGACTCGTGCATGAACCACCAGGTCGCCAGCACGATCGGCACGTAGAGGAACGGCGTGGTGATCCGCTTGTGCTGGAGGAACCAGTAGAGCGCCAGCAGCAGGACCACGGCCCCGGCCGCGAGCAGGTTGAACGTCGACGTGAACAGGATCGCGATCACGATGATCGCGCCGAGGTCGTCCACCACGGCCAGGCTGAGCAGGAACACCCGCAGGCTCGACGGCAGCCCCGACGCCGTCAGCGCCAGCACTCCGAGCGCGAACGCGATGTCCGTGGCGACCGGGATCGCCCACGCCCGTTCGATCCCCGGCTGTCCCCAGCCGACCGCCAGCGCGATCACCGCGGGCACGATCATCCCGCCGATCGCCGCGACCACGGGCAGGATCGCGGCCTTGAGCTCCGAAAGCTCGCCGACGACGAGTTCGCGCTTGAGTTCGAGCCCGGCGACGAAGAAGAAGATCGCCAGCAACCCGTCCTTGGCCCAGTCGCCGACGGACAGCGGCCCGAGATGCAGATCCCTCAGTCCGAAGTAGGCGGACGACAACGGCGAATTGGCCCAGATCAGCGCGATCGCCGTGGCGACGAGCAGCACGGTGCCGCCGACGGTTTCCGTGCGGAGGTAGCGGGCGAACTCGGTGACTACGGCCTTCTTGCGCGACAACAGGGCTCCCAGGGCGGTCAGCGGATACGACAAATCCTCGTGCCGACCAGACTTCCCGGCTCACCCTGATGGGATCTTAACGCGAACGGGCGCCCCCTTCCGAGGACGCCCGTCACGTTCGAAGCGAAATCAGTCTTCGGACTTGCCCGACTGCAGACCGGCCGAGATCAGGTCCATCACCGACGAGTCGGCCAGCGTCGTCACGTCGCCGACCGCGCGGTTCTCCGCGACGTCGCGCAGCAGGCGGCGCATGATCTTGCCGGACCGCGTCTTCGGCAGCTCCGGCACGACCATGATCTGGCGCGGCTTCGCGATCGGGCCGATCTCCTTGGCCACGTGGTCGCGCAGCGCCTTGATCGCCTCGGCGCCACCGGCGTCGGAGCCCGCGCCACCGCGCAGGATCACGAACGCCACGATGCCCTGGCCGGTGGTCGCGTCGGACGCGCCGACGACGGCCGCCTCGGCCACGGTCGGGTGCGAGACCAGCGCGGACTCGACCTCGGTGGTCGAGATGCGGTGGCCGGACACGTTCATCACGTCGTCGACGCGGCCGAGCAGCCAGATGTCGCCGTCGGCGTCGTACTTCGCACCGTCACCGGCGAAGTAGAAGCCCTGGTCCTTGAAGCGCGACCAGTACGTGTCGCGGTAGCGCTCCTCGTCGCCCCAGATGCCGCGCAGCATCGACGGCCACGGCTCGTCCAGCACCAGGTAGCCACCGCCACCGTGCGGCACCTCGACGCCCTCGTCGTTGACGACCTTCGCGCCGATGCCGGGCAGCGGGCGCTGCGCCGAACCGGGCTTGGTCGACACGACACCGGGCAGCGGCGAGATCATGATCGCGCCGGTCTCGGTCTGCCACCACGTGTCCACGATGGGGGCCTTGCCGCCGCCGACGTTCTCGCGGTACCAGATCCAGGCCTCGGGGTTGATCGGCTCGCCGACCGAACCCAGCACCCGCAACGACGACAGGTCGTACTTGGCCGGGATGTCCGCGCCCCACTTCATGAAGGTGCGGATCAGCGTCGGCGCCGTGTAGTAGATCGAGACGCCGTACTTCTGCACGATCTCCCAGTGACGGCCCTCGTGCGGGGTGTTCGGCGTGCCTTCGTAGACGACCTGCGTCACGCGGTTCGACAGCGGGCCGTAGACGATGTAGCTGTGGCCGGTGACCCAGCCGATGTCCGCGGTGCACCAGTACACGTCGGTGTCCGGCTTGAGGTCGAACACGTGGTGCTGCGTGTACGACGCCTGCGTGAGGTAGCCGCCGGACGTGTGCAGGATGCCCTTCGGCTTACCCGTGGTGCCCGAGGTGTAGAGGATGAAGAGCGGGTGCTCGGAGTCGAACGCCTCCGGGGTGTGCTGGTCGGACTGCGCGTCCACCAGCTCGTGCCACCACACGTCCTTGTCGGTCCACGCCACGTCGCTGTTGGTGCGCTTGACGACGAGCACGTTCTCCACGCTCGGCGCGGCGGCGACGGCCTCGTCGACGGCCGGCTTGAGCGGGAACGGGTTGCCGCGGCGGTACTGGCCGTCGGTCGTGATCACGAGCTTGCACGAGGAGTCCTCGATGCGGGTGCGCAGCGCCTCGGCGGAGAAGCCGCCGAACACCACGCTGTGCATCGCGCCGAGACGGGCGCACGCGAGCATCGCGAAGATCGCCTCGGGGACCATCGGCATGTAGATCGCGACGCGGTCCTCCGCACCGATTCCCAGCGAGGTCAACGCGTTCGCGGCCTTGGAGACCTCGCGCTGCAGCTCGGCGTAGGTGATGGCGCGGGAGTCGCCGGGCTCGCCCTCCCAGTGGATGGCGACCTGGTCACCGTGGCCGGACTCGACGTGCCGGTCGACGCAGTTGTAGGCGACGTTGAGCTTGCCGCCGACGAACCACTTGGCGAACGGCGCGTCCGACCAGTCGAGGACCTGCGTCCACTTGGTGTCCCAGTGCAGCCGTTCCGCCTGCTTCGCCCAGAACGCCTCGCGGTCGGCCTTCGCCTCCTCGTACAGCTCGGGCTGCGCGTTCGCCTGCGCCGCGAACTCTTCGGAGGGCGGGAACGTCCTGCTCTCCGTGAGCAGGTTGTCCAGAGCTTGGCCCTGGCCTGGCGACTGCGTCATGGTGCGAGACCTCCTGGAAAATCCAGACCGGTTGGGGATGCGGGTACTGACCGTAGTGCGAGCCAGTTCACTTCCAACAGGCTCCTCCCCCGAAAGGTTCAGACCAATCTTGGGAGGATGGTTACACGGCCGTCATTGTGTAACCCGTTTTGTCTGGTTGAAGCACGTGTGGCGCGATGAACGGGTGCAGTTGCGCGCCCAGCGGTTCGGGCAGTGAGCTGGATCACGCGTTTCACCTGGTCAGGTACTCTGCGCGACCGTGACCGATCCGCTTGCTCCGCTGCTCTCCTTGCCCGGCGTGGCTGACGCCGCCGGTGCGGCCAAGGACGCCGTCTTCCAGGTGCACCGCCATCGGGTGAATCTGCGCGGCTGGGCCACGACCGCGGCCGAAGCGTCCGTCCGCGCCGCCCGCGCGTCGGCGGCGCTGGAGGGCGGGCCGACCGAGATCCCGGAGTCCGGCGAGGTCACGAACCCCGTCCTGGCAGGGTCTTTGCGCGTCGCCGAGGCCCTGGGCGGTCTGGTGGGCACGTGGCAGCGCGCGCCGTTGCAGGCTCTCGCACGGCTGCACGTTCTCGCCGCCGCAGACCTCACCACCGAAGTCGGACGGCCGCGCGTCTCCGCGGACGTGTCGGCGCGGCTCGACATGATCGGTTCGCTGGTCACCGGCGGAACGTCCGTGCCGGCGCCCGTTCTGGTCGCGGTGGTGCACGGCGAACTGCTCGGCCTGGCGCCGTTCGACGTGGCCAACGGCGTGGTCGCCCGTGCGGCGGCCAGGATGACGTCGATCTCCAGCGGCCTCGACCCCAAGGGGCTCGGCGTGCCGGAGGTGGCCTGCCTGCGCCGATCGGCCGAGTACGAGGCCGCGTCCGTGGCGTTCGCGTCGGGCACGCTCGAAGGCCTGGCCCAGTGGATCCTGTTCGTCTGCTCGGCTTTGGAGGCGGGCGCCCGCGAGGCCAAGAGCATCGCGGACGCCGCACTCACCGGGTGATGTCCGCGAGGACTTCGGCGGCCTTGATCGCGTCCTCTTCGGTCACGTAGAGCGGCGCGAACCCGAACCGCAGGACGTCCGGCGGCCGGTGATCGCCGATGACACCGCGCGCGATCAGTTCGTCCATCACGGCCTTGGCGTCCGGGCAGCGCACCGAGATCTGGTTGCCGCGGACCTCCGGAGTGATCACTTCGAGGTTCGTGAGCTTCTCGACGTGCTCGCGGAACAGCGCGGTCAGCTTGAGGCCGCGCTCGCGCAGCTCGGCGAGGTCGACGTCGTCCCACACGTCCAGGGCGGCGTCGAGGGCCAGCATCGACAGGATGTCCGGCGTGCCGACCCGCGCGCGGACGATGCCGGGGTCCGGTTCGTAGCTCGGTTCCATGGCGAACGGTTCGCGGTGGCCGTTCCAGCCGGACAACGGGTTCTCGAACGTCGCCTGCTTCGCGTGAGGCACGTAGATGAACGCGGGCGAGCCCGGTCCGCCGTTGAGGAACTTGTAGGTGCAGCCGACGGCGAAGTCCACGCCGAGCGCGTCCAGTTCGATCGGCAGCACGCCCGCGCTGTGGCAGAGGTCCCAGACCACTTGTGCGCCAACGGCATGTGCCTGTTCGGTCAGCGTCTTCATGTCGTTCAGCGCGCCGGTCCGGTAGTCGACCTGGTTGAGCAGCACCACGGCGGTGTCCGCAGTGAGGTCTAAAGAGGACGGATGCGCCGCCCGGATCTTCAGGCCTGTCAACGAGGCCACGGACTGCGCGATGTACCCGTCGGTCGGGAACGTCGACTCGTCGCACACGATCTCGCTGCGGTCGGTGCCTTTCACCGCTCCCATCAACGCCTTGAAGACGTTGACCGACGTGGAGTCGCCGACCACGACCTGTCCGGGAGCCGCCCCGATCAGCCGGCCGACGCGGTCACCGATCCGTTGCGGCGCCTCCCACCAGCCCTCGGACCACGACCGGATCAGCCGCGTGCCCCACTGGTGCTTGACGACTTCCTGCATCCGTTCGGCGACGTGCTTCGGTGGCGCGCCGAGGGAGTTGCCGTCGAGATAGATGACCCCGTCCGGAAGGTCGAACAGCTCCCGCTTCACACGTAGCTCCTCGCGGTCCACAGTTCCGGGAACACCGCCCGCTGGGTGCGCTTCTCCAGCCAGGCGACACCGGCGGAGCCACCGGTGCCGACCTTCGCGCCCATCGAGCGGCGGGTCGCGAGCAGGTGGTCGTAACGCCAGCGCGCGAACTCCTCGGCGATGTCCGTCAACGCCTCACCGAGTTCCAGCAGATCGCGGTCGTCGCCGCGGTAGATCTGCGCCCACACCTGCTCGACCTCGGCCGACGGCTCGTACGCCTTGGTCAGGTCGCGGTCGATGACGGCAGCCGGGATGTCGAACCCGCGCCGCTTGAGCGCCGCCAGCACGTCGTCGTACAGCGAAGGCTTCGCGAGCGACTCCTCCAGCTGCGCGTGCATCGCCGGCACCGCGCGGTGCGGCACGAGCATTGACGCGGACTTCTCGCCGAGCAGGAACTCCATCTCGCGGTACATGCCCGACTGGAAGCCCGACCCCTCGCCGAGCGCGTCACGGAACGAGTTGAACTCGGTCGGCGTCATCCGCGCGATCGGCCGCCACGCCGCCGACAACGCCTGAAGGTGCAGGTCAGACCGCCTGAGCGTGCGGACGGCAGCCCTGAGGTCGTTGGCGCGAAGCTCGGTCTGGGCCTGCCGCCACTCGAAGCAGAGCAGGCCGAAGTACAGCTCCATCACCTGCGTGATGACCAGGAACGACATCTCGCGGGGATCTTTGGACCACTGCTGTTGAAGGGTGTGCAACACCGACGCGTGCACGTAGTCCTCGTACGGCGTGGTGCCGCCGAAATCCAGCTTGGGGGACACGGGGCAGCTCATGCCTCCAATCCTCCTGCCTGGGCCCTGTCACCTGAATGGATGACGAAAGGCGTTCGCGCAAAACTTCTTCCAAACGCAAATCAGATCGACAGGTAGCTTTGCGTTCATGTTGGACGAGGTCGACAAGGCCCTGTTGGAGGCCCTCCAAGAAGACGCGCGCCTGTCGTACAACGAGCTCGCACGCCGAGTCCACGTCTCACCGCCAACGGTCGCGCAACGCGTCCGCCGCCTGGAGAACATGGGCGCGATCACCGGCTATCGCGCCGTGGTCGACCCCACCGTCGTCGGACGTCCAGTCGTCGCGTTGGTGCGCATGAAGTGCTACGGCCCGCGGTGCATCACGGTGCACCCGGAGCTGTTGGACGACTGCCCTGAAGTGGTCGAGGTCGTGCGGCTGACCGGCGACATCTGCTCGGTGGTGAAGGTCGTGACGACGTCGATCCTGGAGCTCGAACGGCTGCTGGTGCGGCTCGCGAGCCACGGGGAGACGTCCAGCGCGATGGTGTTGTCGACGCCGATCCCGTGGCGCCCGGTGCTGCCGGGATGACGGCCGTCCCAGCTCGATCAGCCGCCTCGTGCGCGAGCTGGAGGTAACGGCGAGGTCGTCGATCGCGAAGGCGAACTGCCGGGTCCGTTGAGTGCTCAGTCTTCGGCTGAGGTGAGGAGCAGTCGATGCTGTCCCCGAAGTCCGCTGAGCTGGTCGAAGCCACGCTGCCCGCCGTGGGCGCCGCCGTCGGCGAGATCAGCCAGCTGTTCTACCGGCGCTTGTTCGCCGAGCACCCGGTCCTGCTGCGGGTCCTGTTCAACCGCGGCAACCAGGCCAACGGCACGCAGGCCGAGGCGCTGGCCGGTTCGATCGCGGTCTTCGCGTCGGGACTGCTCGCCGGGCAGCAGCCGGACGCGATGTTGCGCCGCGTCGCGCACAAGCACGTGTCGGTCGGCGTCACGGCCGGCCAGTACGCGGTCGTGCACAAGCATCTGCTCGCGGCCGTCGCCGAGGTCCTGAACGTCACGCCGGAGATCGCGGCGGCCTGGAGCGAGGTCTACTGGCTGATGGCCGACACGCTGATCGGCCTCGAGCGGTTCCTGCCGAGGGGGCAGCAGGACTACCGGGTGATCGTCCGGTTCCAGGAGACCGAGGACGTGGTGACGTTCGTGGTCAGGCCGGTGCACGGTCCGGTGCCACTGAGCAAACCGGGCCAGTACGTGTCGGTGCAGGTTCCGCTGCCCGACGGCGCCAGGCAGATCCGCCAGTACAGCCTTTCCGGACGGACCGACGACGCGCTGCAGTTCTCGGTGAAGCGGGACGGCGAGGTGTCCCGGTACCTGCACGACTTCGCCCCGGTGGGCAGCACTCTGCGGCTCAGCCGGCCGGCCGGGGACGTGACGCTGGAGCCCGGTGACGGTCCGGTGCTGTTCGCGTCGGCGGGGATCGGCTGCACGCCGATGATCTCGATGCTCGCGGAGCTGGCCGCCACCGACTCGCCGCGGCGGGTGATCGCGGTGCACGGAGACCGCGACCAGTTGACCCATCCGTTCCGCGCCGAGCTCGCGCAGCTCGCGGCCAAGCTCGAGAACGCGCAGGCGCACGTCTTCTACGAGCGGCCCATCGGGGACTGGCCTGCCGAGCGGACCGGGCTGGTCGACCTCAAGGGCGTCTCTGTGCCGGAGAACGCCACCGCCTACCTGTGCGGGCCGGTGCCGTTCCTGCGCGCGGTGCGGGCCCAGCTGCTCGAAGCGGGTGTCACCGACATCCACTACGAGGTGTTCGGGCCGGACGTCGTGTCAGCCGGCTAGCCGGTCCAGGGCGTTGCGGACGTGGCCCTTGGTGTCTTCGAGGGCGGCGGCCGCACGTTCGGTCGGTACCCCGGACAGCAGGTGCACCAGCGCCACCTTGAGGTCGCCGGACGCTTCCGCCAACGCCCGTTCGCAGGCGTTCTCGGGCTGTCCGGTGGCCTCGTGCAGGATGCGGATCGTCCGCCCGCGCAGCTTCGCGTTGGTGGCGCGCATGCTGACCATCAGGTTCGAGTAGGTGCGGCCGAGCTTGATCATCACCGCGGTGGAGAACGACGTCAGCACCAGCTTCTGGGCCGATCCCGCCTTCATCCGGGTCGAGCCGGCGATGGCCTCCGGGCCGGTGTTCAGCGCGACCAGGACGTCCGGCGTGAACGGCACGGACGCGTTGTTCGAGACGAGCACGGTGCGGGCGCCAAGCGTTTGCGCCTCTTGCAGCGCGCCGATCACGAACGGCGTGCGCCCGGACGCCGTCACGCCCACCACCACGTCCTTCCCGGTGGCGTGCCGGCGGATCTGGGCCGCGCCGGAGCTGTCCTCGACCTCCTCGACCGCGCGGACGAGGGCCTCGGAGCCGCCCGCGTGGTGGGCGACGAACCAGTCGGACGGGGCGTTGAACGTGGGCACCAGCTCGGCGGCGTCCAGCGTCGCCAGGCGTCCTGACGTGCCGGCGCCGACGTAGTGGACGCGGCCGCCGGACATGATCGCGGTGACGCCGAGGTCGACCGCTCTGGCCAGCTCCGGCAGTGCTTCGGCGACGGCGGACGGGACCGTGCGGTCCTCTTCGTTGATCATCCGCAGCACGTCGATCGTCGAGACCCGGTCGATGTCCGTGGTGCGAGGGTTCCGTTGCTCGGTCGGAGATTCCACGTGCACCACCACACCGTTCCGGGGGGAGATCATTTAGTCGTCTCCCGCGGCCGCCGCCGGCCGTCTGGTCTCGCGCCCAGGCGATGACCGGACACCGCCTCGTAGGTGGCCTCCAGCGCCGTCTTCGCCGAGTCCACGTGGTGCTGGGCGACGCCGATGAACAGGCAGTCGATCACGGTGAGCTGCGCGATGCGGCTCGCCATCGCGCCGGAGCGGAACGTGGTCTCGCGCGCGGCCGTGGTCAGCACGTGGTCGGCGACCTCGGTGATGGGCGAGCGCGGGAAGTTCGTCAGCGCGACGGTGGTGGCGCCGGTCTCGCGGGCGACGCGGAGGGCCTCGACGGTCTCCGAGGTCGAGCCGGTGTGCGAGATGCCGACGGCGACGTCCGCCTCGGTCAGCACGGCGGCCGACGTCAGCGCGATGTGCGTGTCGTTCCACGCGAAGCAGGTGAGGCCGATGCGGTGCAGCTTCTGCTGCATGTCGAACGCCACGAACGCGGACGCGCCGAAGCCGTAGACGTCGACCCGGCGGGCGCCCGCGACGGCTTGGACGACCTTGTCGAGCGACTCGATGTCGAGCTGCTCCGCGGTCTCCTCGACGGCGCGGGCGTCGGCGAACGCGACCTTGCCCACGACCTGCTTGAGGTCGTCGCCAGGCAAGATGTCGCCGCCCATGTCGTGGTTGGCCCTGGCCTGGCTGCGAGCGGTGTCGGCGGCGAGCGCGATGCGCAGCTCCGGATATCCGCCGACGCCGATGGCCTTGCAGAACCGCGTCACCGTCGTCTCACTCGTGCCCGCCTGCTCGGCGACCTCGGTGATGCTGCGGTGCGCGACAGTTCCGGGGTTCTCCAGGACCACCTTCGCGACGCGCTGTTCGGCGCGCGCGAGACCCGGCAGCAACGACCGGATCTTCACCAGGGGACTGGACTCGGCACTGCTTTCAGTGGACACGTGGGAAACTTACTAACCGCCACACCGGGGGTCAACGGAGTGTGGGCGCAACTCACCCCAACTGTGTCCGAAAGTCACCCCGTCGGCGCGAATTTTCGGCGGCGTGTCACCGAACGTCGGGCTTCTTCCTGGTGGAGACGGCGATCCGGTTCCACGAGTTGATGGTGAAGATGAGCGCGATGAGCTGCGCCAGCTCCTCCTCGCCGAAGTGCTTCGCGGCCTGCTCGTAGACGTCGTCGCTGACGTACTCGTGGCTGCTCAGGACGGTGATGGCCTCGGTGAGGCGCAGCGCGGCCCGCTCCTTCTCGGTGTAGATCTCACCGGCTTCCTCCCACGCGTTGAGCAGGTAGATGCGGGCCTCGGACTCACCACCCTTTCGGGCGTCGACCGTGTGCATGTTGAGGCAGTAGGCGCAGTGGTTGAGCTGGGAGGCGCGGATGCGGACGAGCTCGGCGAGCTGCTCGTCGAGACCTTCGCGGGCGGCGGCGTCGAGGGCGATCATGGCGCGGTAGACCTTCGGGGCCTTCTTGGCGAGGTCGATGCGGTTCGTCATGACACAAACATATGGCGCTGATTGGCTCTGGGCGTGGTGCAATTTGATCGTGGAATCGTGGGCCAATCTTGACTTCCACCTGGACCTGTCCGGGCCGGGTGGGCTGCGGCACCGGTTGACGGCGTCGCTGCGGGAAGCGGTCCGTTCGGCGCGGCTGCCTCCCGGGACCCGGCTGCCCGCCTCGCGGTCGCTCGCCGCCGATCTCGGGATCGCGCGGAACACCGTCGCGGAGGCGTACGCCGAGCTCGTGGCGGAGGGTTGGCTGACCGCCCGCCAGGGTTCGGGAACCGTTGTCGCGCAACGGGTTTCACCGCCACCGCCGGTGAAGCGCGCGGCGACGGGACCGGACGTGCGGTTCGACCTGACCGTGTCGACGCCGGACATCACCGAGTTCCCGCGCGCGGAGTGGATCCGCTCGACGCGGCGGGCGTTGACGGCGGCCCCCTCGGAGGCGTTCGGGCCCGGTGATCCGCAGGGACGGATCGAGCTGCGCACCGTGCTGGCCGAGTACCTGGCGCGGGCGCGGGGCGTGCGGGCCGATCCCGGAAGGATCGTGATCTGCTCGGGGTTCGCCGACGGCATCCGGATGTTCAACCGGCTGCTCAAGCCACCGGTCGTCGTCGAGGAGTACGGGCTGGGTCCGCACCGCGATCTGTGGAAGTCGACGGTGCCACTGGCGGTGGACGACCACGGCGCGAACACCGAGCAGCTGCCGGACGACCGGCGTGCCGTGGTGCTGACGCCGGCGCACCAGTTCCCGTTGGGCGGCCCTCTGCACCCACGGCGTCGCGCGTCGGCGGTGGAGTGGGCACGGCGTGTTGGTGGCCTTGTGCTGGAGGACGACTACGACGGCGAGTTCCGTTACGACCGGCAGCCCGTCGGGGCGGTGCAGGGCCTCGATCCGGAGCACGTCGTCTACCTGGGCACGTCCAGCAAGGCGTTGTCGCCGGCGTTGCGGATCGGGTGGATGGTGCTGCCGGACCGGTTCGTCGATCCGATCCTGGCGTTGAAGACCGATCGTGAGCAGTACATCAGCATGCTCGATCAGCTGACGTTGGCGGACTTTCTCGAGTGCGGGGCGTACGACAGCCATGTCCGGCGGATGCGACTGAAGTACCAGCGGCGTCGTGATCGGCTCGTGGAGGCTGTCTTGCCGTACGCGTCGGTGTCCGGTATCGCGGCTGGCATGCACGCCGTGCTCGACACACCGCACGAGACTGCCATCGTGCAGACGGCGCGAGAACGTGGGATCGAGGTCAGTCCTCTCTCGTGGTTCCGGCACGAGCTGAGCGACGACGACCGCACGGGGATCGTGGTGAGCTTTGGAGCGCCCGCGTTTCCACGGGCGCTCCCGATGTTCACCGAGGTGCTAGCGGCGTGCCACTGACCAGCCCTCGGCCGTGACGTCACCGCGGGCGTGGACGTAGACGCCACGGCCGTTGTACTGGCCCGCCTTGGTGTAGACGAACCTGGACTTCACGGATTCCGTTGGCACCCAACGACGTCCGGTCGTCGTGATGGTGCGAGCGTCCTGCCAGTCGGTGCCGTTCCAGTGCTGGATCGTCAGCTTGTCGCCCTTGTCGACGTCGACGAAGACCTCGACCGGGCGTTCCGCGGTGAGAGTTCCGCCGGAAGTCGTTGCCCGCCACTGCTTTCCGTGCGACTTGACCGCGAGTGCGTTGGCCAGGCCGTCGGCGACCGCCCGGCGCGCCGGGTTCACGCTGCCCCAGTCACGGCTCGGGTGCACGCGGTTGGTCAGCAGGATCGCGATCGACCGCGAGGCCCTGTCGATCACGAACGACGTGCCGGTGTAGCCCGTGTGACCTGCGGTTCCCTGCCCGCTCAGACCGCCCATGTACCAGCGCTGGTCGAGCTCGAAGCCGAGCCCGTGGGCGTTGTCGGGGAACTGCTGGTTGAAGTTCGTGAGCATCAGCTCGACGGAGTGCTCGGTCAGGATCCGGCGACCCTGGTACGTGCCGCCGTTGAGGATCGTCTGGCCGAGGACGGCGAGGTCTTTGGCCGTGCCGAACACACCCGCGTGGCCGGCGACCCCTCCGAGGGACCACGAGTTCTCGTCGTGCACCTCGCCGCGGACCATGCCGCGTGGCGGTGCTGCCTGGAACTCCGTCGCAGCTGTCCGGTTCGTGGCCTTCGGGTTGTAGCCGGTGTCCTTCATGTTGAGCGGCTTGGTGATGCCGTCGCGCACCGCCTGGTCGAGCTTCTTGCCGCTGACCCTGTGGACCAGTTCGCCGAGCGTGATCAGGTTCAGGTCGGAGTAGACGTACGTGGTGCCGGGCGTGGACTTCGGCTTCACGTCCATCACGGCTTTGATGCGTGAGGGTGCGTCCGGGTACAGCTTCCACAACGCGATGAACGGTTCGAGACCGCTCGTGTGTGTGAGGAGCTGCTTGACGGTGATGTTCTCTTTGCCGTTCACGCCGAACTCAGGCAGGTAGGTGGCGACCTTCTCGTCGATGTTCACCCGGCCCTGTTCGACCTGCTGGATCACCGCGATCGACGTGAAGAGCTTCGAGATCGAGGCGAAGTCGAAGATCGTGTCCTTCTGCATGGGGACGCGTTCTTCTTCTGGCAGCTGGGTTTGCTGGTCCTTGTAGAGGACCGCGTAGCCCGTGCGGTCGTGCGTGACGATCTTGCCGTCGTGCACGTACATCGTGACGGCGCCGGCGAACAGCGGTTTGCCGTTGGCCTGGGGTTTCGTGAAGTCGCGGACCTGGCGCAGGGCCGCGTTGATCGGTTCCGGGTCGAGGTTGGCCCAGTACGGGTTGGATTCGCGCAGGGTGGTCCACGGCTGCGCGAAACCGTCCTGGGGCTGGTCGAAGTGGCCGGGGATCGCGGCTGTCACGAGTGCGACGGCCAAGGCAGGGATGAGCATGGCGTCCTCACCGGTAGCGCAGGTAGGGCAGGCGGGTGCGGCGGAACTGCTGCAGTTCCTGTTGCCACGCACCGACGATCTCGTTCAGCGGCGCCTGGGCGTCGATCATCTTGCGCAGCCGGTCGGAGCCGCTGAGCTTGTCGATCCAGTTGTCGGGCCGCCACGCGAACACGGCGGGGTACAAGGACTTCGCGGTGATCAGCATGGCGACGGCCGCTTCGATGGCGTCGAACTCGGCTGCGTTGGTGACGTGCAGGGTGACACCGCCGCAGGTCTTGCCCTGGAACTTGTTGAACGTGGGCGCGAAGTAGGTCTCGCGGAACCTGATCCCCTTGAGGCCCAGGGCGTTGAGTTCTTCTGCCCAGCGCCAGTCGATGCCGGGTGCGCCGACGGTTTCGAACGGGCGGGTGGTGCCGCGGCCCTCGGACAGCACGGTGCCCTCGAACAGGCACGTGCCGGGGTAGACCAGCGCGGTGTCCTGGGTGGGCATGTTGGGGCTCGGCGGTACCCACGGCAGACCGGTGTCGAGCTGGTTGCGCCGCCAGTTCCTGACGTTGACCACTTCGAGCCTCGTGGTCAGGTCGAACTCGCCCTTGAAGAGGCGGGCCAGTTCGCCGACGGTCATGCCGTGCTGCTGGACGATCGGCTTCAGGCCCACGAAGGTCGCGTAGGCGGGGTCCAGCTGCGGGCCGTTCGCGGTGCCACCGATGGGGTTCGGGCGGTCGAGGACGATGAAGTCCAGGTCCTTGGCCGCTTCCATCGCCTGGTACAGCGACCAGATGTAGGTGTAGAAGCGCGCGCCCACGTCCGCGATGTCGAACACGACGGTGTCGATGCCCGCCTTCGTGAACATCGCCTGGATCTTCGTGGGGTTGGCCTGGTACGTGTCGTACACCGGGATACCGGTGCGTGGGTCCGCGTAGTCGCCTTCGGAGCCGCCTGCCTGTGCCGTGCCGCGGAAGCCGTGTTCCGGGCCGAACACCGCGGTCGGCTTGGCGTTGTGGGCGACCATCGAGTCGACGATGTGGGTCTGGTCTCTCAGGATGCCGGTCGGGTTGGTCATCACGCCGACCTTGCGGCCCTTGAGCTTGCGCCAGCCGTCGCTCGCGAGTTGTTCGGAGGCGGTGGTGAGCTTCGGGGTCGCGGTGGCGGTCGCTGTGCTGACGAGCGGGACGGACAGTGCGCTTGCTGCGAGGAAGCTCCGCCTTCTCACCAGGTCACTCCGTGTCCGAACGGGTAGGGGGTCGGGCCGGGCACGTCGACCGGGAGCTTGCCCTGCGGCTTGACCTCGCCGAGCAGGATCCTGGCCAGCGCCTCCATCGAGACGGTCGTGGTCGAGTAGGTGGCGAGCCACGTCTTGGCGTTGCTGTGGGCGACGTCGTACGGGTTGCCGGTGGCGGCCGCGACGACCGGTTTGCCGGTGGCGACCAGCTGGTTGAGCAGGTCGAGCTGGGCGGGCCGGGTGCTCAGGTTGTTGGTCAGCACGACGATCTTGTCGGCGTTCGCCGCCGCGGCCAGTGCCTGCTGGATCTGGGCCGGCGTGGGGCTCGTCGCCGTGACGACCAACGTGGCCTTGAGCCTGGTGGCGAGCGCTGTCGTCGGTGCGTCGCTGGTGCCGACGACCAGGGGAGCGGTGGCGCCCAGCGGGATCGCCTGGGCGTCGTTGCGGACGACGGTGACGGTGCGGTCGGCGATGCCCTGCGCGGCCTGGGTGTTGGAGCCGACGACCTGGTCGACCTCGTTCTCGTCGACTTGGGCGTTGAGCATGACGCCGCGCAGCAGCTTCATCTTGAGGATGCGCAGAACGCTCTGGTCGATGCGCTGCTCGGTGATCTCACCGCTGCGGACGGCCTTGATGACGCTGTCGACGGCGAGCCCGAGGTTCGGCGGCATCAGCAGCTGGTCCACGCCGGCCTTGATGGCCAGCACGGGGATCTCGGCGTCGGAGTGGAGCTTGCGGACGCCCGCCATCTCCAGCGAGTCGGTGACGACCACACCGTCGTACTTCAGCTCTTCGCGCAGCAGGCCCGTGATGACCCTCGGGCTCAGCGTGGCCGGGTTGCCGGACGGGTCGATCTGCGGCACCTGGATGTGCGCGGTCATGATCGAGTCGATCTTGGCGGCGATGGCGGCCTTGAACGGCGGCGCGTCGATCTGGCGCCACTGGTCGAGGCTGCGGTTCGAGACCGGCAGGCTGGTGTGGCTGTCCTCGGCCGTGTCGCCGTGGCCCGGGAAGTGCTTGGCGGTAGAGGTGACCGAGTCCGGGTCGAACCAGTGGCGGCCCTCGTAGCCCTGGACCTGGGCGCTGACCATGTCGGCCGCGAGCTTCGGGTCGCTCGAGAAGCTGCGCACGCCGATGATCGGGTTGGCCGGGTTGGAGTTCACGTCGGCGTCCGGCGCGAAGTTCTGGTTGATGCCCATCGCCCGGAGTTCCTGGGCGGTGATCTTCGCGGCCAGTTCGGCGTCCTGCGTGCTGCGGCCGGCGCCGAGGGCCATGTTGCCCGGCAGCTGCGTGGCCGGCGGGCCGATGCGCGTGACGAGGCCCATCTCCTGGTCGGTCGAGATGAGCAACGGGATGGGGCTGGCCTTCTGCAGGCCGTTGGAGAGCTGAGCGATCTGCTTCGGGGTGTCGATGTTGTCGCGGCTCGAGTTGTTGAAGTAGATGACGCCGCCGGGCTGGTACTTGCGCACCATCTCCGCGGCCGTCGCCACTCCGAAGTCGGTCTGGTTCTTGGGGTGCGGGACGTCGGCGGCCTGGCCGTTGACGTAGGTGACGAAGAGCTGGCCGACCTTCTGTTCCAGCGACATCCCGCGCAGCGTGGTCACGGAGGCGTCCGCTCTCGCCACCGGCGTGAGGGCGACCATGGCTGTGACCAGCGTGAACGCGGCGATTTTCCGCACTTGGAAGTGCCTCCCGGTGATGTTCCCACAGATAACTGGCGTATTTCGCAAGTTACTCACGGCTGCGAGGCGGGTCAACGGGTGGACATTCTGCCGTTCGGCGGCACTTTTTGACGCACAAGCAAACGGGGCACCCTCGGAAGGGTGCCCCGTCGACAGCGCGGGCTAACGAGTTACCAAGCGTGCAACTCTGGTCGTACAACCCTGGCCTCGGCGTCCGGCGTCCCGGTACGCAGGCCCTAGACGACAAGCCTCCCGCGGCGTGCTGCGCGTGGGTACTCGAAGTCCGCGCACGGAGCTTGGCCGGGGTGGATCCTGACTTCTCTTCGTCTGGTCCCTGGCCGACCGGAGGTCCGCACCACCTATTTAAGTGCGTGGGCCCGGTCACAGCAAGGGCTCGGACGGGTGCACCGTTCAAGCCACGTTCAGTAGTGAAAGTACTGCGGTTTCAGCGTTTGTGAGGTCGTGTCCATGTTCGGGTACCGCTGACAGGGCGTTGCGGTGCACTCACGCGGCCACCACGTGTGCGCGCCGTTGCCGCTACTCGCCAGTACCGGTCTCTAAGGGTTCGATTTGGCCCCTAGGGCTTGACTTCAGTCGCGGCTTCGCTTGCGCCGGAGGCCGTACCAAGCCGCGCCGGCCGCCGCCACCGCGCCGAGGCTGATGGCCGTGACCGCGACCGCCTTGCCCGACGGGGTGGGGATGCGGGAGCGCAGGCTCACCGGGTCGACGAACTGCAGCACCGGCCAGCCCTTCTCGACGGCGGTGCGGCGCAGGCCGCGGTCCGGGTTCACGACCGTCGGGTGGCCCACGACCTCGAGCATCGGCAGGTCCGTGACGCTGTCCGAGTAGGCGTAGCTCTTGGAGAGGTCGTAGCCGTGCTCGGCGGCGAGCTGCTTGATGGCGACGGCCTTGTTGTCGGCCGCGCAGTAGAAGTCCACGTCGCCGGTGTAGCGCCCGTCCTGGACGACCATCTTGGTGCCGACGCTGAAGTCCGCACCGATCATCTGGGCGATGGGGGCGACGAGTTCTTCGCCGGACGCGCTCACGATGACGACGTCGTGGCCTTCCGCTTTGTGGTCGGCGATCAACTGCGTCGCTTCTTTGTAGACGAGTGGATCGACGATGTCGTGCAGCGTCTCGTTCACGATGCTGCGGATCTGCTCGACGTCCCAGCCCGCGGCCAATGCGGTGATGTGCGCGCGCATGCGGTCCATCTGGTCCGCGTCCGCGCCGGCCAGCATGAACACGAACTGCGCATAAGCGCTCTTCAGCACGGCGCGGCGATTGATCAACCCCTCCTGGAAGAAGGGGCGGCTGAACGCCAGCGTGCTCGACTTCGCGATCACGGTTTTGTCGAGGTCGAAGAAGGCGGCGATCCGGCTCATGTAGCTCAGCTTAGGTGTACTCGTCAGTAGGCCGTTCGGGCGGCATTTCGTTCGTGTACGAAACCGTTGTGCGACACGGTTACCGAAACTTGGCCCGCAGCTGTTGCCGAAGTTGCGCGCAGCACTGGCGCAGGGGGATACAGTAGGAGAGTCCGGTTCGACGGACGGGTTCAGTCCGACCCCCCGGGACTGAACCATTGACGACCCCCGTCCCTCCCCCCTGGCGGGGGTCGTCCCATATCCGGACCCGGTTTCCCCGTGGGTGCGACTGGACCTCTGCGGCGCTTGACGCGGGCTCCGACCCCCAACCCCTCAGAGTCGCACACGACCCCGACAGTTCCTGCGCGCCAGGGCTTTCAAGATCTCGACTTGTCCACACCCCGCGATTTGTCCACATCTGGATCTTCGCCCGTTGTGTCGTTCATCACGACTCAGCACCGTGGACCCCATGACCAACCCGATCGCCCTGCTCACGGACTCCGACCTCCTCGACGAGGTCCTCCGCATGGCCGCCGCGGCCGACTGCGACCTCTCCTGCGCTTCGGACATCACGGCCCTGCGCGCGGAGTGGCACAGCGCCCCCTTGGTCCTGCTCGACCCGGCCGCCGTCTCCGCCTGCCTGTCCGCGAACTTCCCCCGCCGCTCCGGCGTCCTGGTCGTCCACGGAGGCGACCCGCCCTGGGCGCCCGCCGTGGCCCTGGGCGTTGACGGAGTCCTGGAACTGCCGGTGGAAGGCCGCGTCCTGGTGAGCGCTCTCGCCGACGTGGACGAGGGCCCGCCCTCCGACCGCGGCCGAGTGGTCTCGTTCGTGGGCGGCCGAGGAGGCTCCGGCGCCTCGATCCTGGCCATCGCGTGCGGCCGCGAGGCGATAGCGGCCGGCGGCGAGGCCATGCTCGTCGACTGCGACCCGCTGGGCGGCGGCATAGACCTGGCACTGGGCACCGAGTCCGACGAGGGCGCCCGCTGGCCGGGCGTGCACTGCAGCGGCGGCCGAGTCCCGATGTCGGCCCTCCGCGCCGCCCTGCCCACCGCGGGCAGCCTCAGCATCCTGGCCTGCGACCGAGCAGGCCCAGACCCCGAACCGGCAGCGGTAGCCGCCGTCCTGGACGCAGGCCGCCGCGCCGGCTGCACCGTCCTGTGCGACCTACCGCGCCACCCCACCGCCACCGCCTCAGCCGCCCTGGACCGCACCGACCTGACGATCCTGGTGGTGCCCGCCGAAGTCCGCGCCACCGCCGCGGCCACCAGAGTCGCCTCCCGCCTCCAGACCCAGGGCCGCAACATCCGCCTGGTGGTACGCGGCCCGTCGCCAGGCAACCTGCAAGCCGCCGAGATGGCCGACGTGATCGGCGTGCCCCTGCTGACCCAGATGAGGCCCGAACCAAGCCTGGCCGAGGCACTGGAACGCGGCCGCTGCCCGCGCAACGCCAAGGGCCCTCTCGCCACAGCGGCCCGCCTGGTGCTGAAGGAGCTGCGCCCATGACCGCCCCGGATCGGATCCGCCGAGCGTGGCCGGCCTGGCGGGTCGAAGGGCGCCCGTCCAAGCCTGCGCCAGCGGCCGGGCAAGCCGTCGCCGTGCCCGCTGTGGTTGCCCGTGGCGGATCCGGCGTGGAGGGCACAGGTCAGTCGCGGCGGGTCGAGGTCCCGTTCGTGCGAAAGGGGCCGCGCCCATGAGCTGCCCGGACTGCGTTCGCCTGACGGTGATCCTCCGGCGGGTCTGGCGCGCTCGCTCTGGGCCCCGAGCCGATGCGGTGAGGGCATCGCTGACGACCGATGCGGTCACCTGCCATCGGTGCGGTGGAGAAGCTGCCGCGGAACCTGTCCGGCTCGCTCGCCTTCTCGGGGTCGCTCGACTTCCCAGGCTCGCGCGGACTTCCCGGTCCGTTCAACCTCCACTGCCCGAGATCCCTCCCGAACGAAAGGAGTCGCGGCCATGACTCGCTTTCTGCTCCACCCGGTCAGGTCTCTGCGCTGCGGGATCCCTTTCGTGGCAGGGAGGCGCGGTCATGAACCGCGTTCTTCCCGAGCCCGCCTGGTCTCGGTGCCGCCGGATCCTGTTCGTGCGGAAGGAACCGTGCCCGTGACGCTGCCATCGATGCCGGCGTGCCCGGTCGCTGGGCCGTGGATCCCGTCCGCAGCTAGGGAGGCGCGGCCATGACCCCACCCCGTTCCAGAGCACGCCCGGCTCCTCCACCGCGAGACCCCTCGCAGGCAAGGGAGAACGCGGCGGTGACCGTCCTCCGCATCTTGGGGCGAATGGTGCGCAACCTCTTCGTCTACGGCCGTCCCTTCCCGCCTCCCTTCGTCTTCAAGAAGGAGCCACCGGCATGAGCCGCTTCCTCGTCTGGTGCCACGAAATCTGGCTTCGCCTGACCGGCCGCGAGATCACCTACGGCCGTCACGCCCAACGCCCGGAGGCCGCCACGTGACCTCTGGCCTGATCGATCGCGTCCGCCACCGCCTGGCCGGCGCGGACATCGAGATGACCGCGGCCGTCGTGGCGGACGCGGTCCGGTCCGAGGCGGGCGGCGTGCTGGCCGACTCGGACGTCTTGGAAGCCCTCCAAGTTCTTCGCCAGGAGTTCAGCGGCACCGGGCCGCTGGACCCGCTGCTGGCTGATCCCGGCACCACCGACGTCCTGGTCACGGCGCCGGACCAGGTCTGGGTCGACGGCACGGCGGGCCTGCGCCGCACCACCGTCACGTTCCCCGACGAGGCCGCTGTCCGGCGCCTGGCCCAACGTCTGGCGGTGGCGGCGGGAAGGCGGCTCGACGACGCCTCGCCCTGCGTTGACGGCTGGCTGCCGGGCAGCGGGGTCCGGTTGCACGCGGTGCTGCCGCCCATCGCGGACCGCACCTGCCTGTCCCTGCGTGTGCTCCGGCCCGCTACCCACGATCTCGCGGCACTCCAACGGCTTGGCACGTTCGACGCCGAGATCGCTGAAGTTCTGCGCACGATCGTCCGCACCCGCAAGGCCTTCCTGGTGATCGGCGGCACCGGGTCTGGCAAGACCTCGCTGCTGTCCGCTCTGCTCGCATGTGTTCCGCCGGCAGAACGCATCGTGTGTGTGGAGGACGCGGGCGAGCTCGACCCGGATCATCCGCAGTTCGTCCGGTTGGTCGCGCGGCCGCCCAACGTGGAGGGCGCAGGCGAGATCACCGTGCGATCGCTGGTGCGGGAGGCGCTGCGCATGCGGCCGGATCGGATCGTCGTGGGTGAGGTGAGAGGGGCGGAAGTCCGCGAGTTGCTCACCTCGCTGAACACCGGCCACGAAGGCGGCGCCGGAACTCTGCACGCCAACTCGCCGGCCGAGGTTCCGGCGCGGCTCGAAGCGCTGGGTGCGTTGGGCGGGCTCGACGCGCAGGCGTTGCACAGCCAGGTAGCTGCCGCGGTGCAACTGGTCTTGCACATGCGCCGGGACGGCAACACCAGGTATCTCAGCGAGATCGGGGCGTTCGTGCGCAACGAGAAGGGGCTGACTGTCCGTCCTGTATGGACGAAAGACGGCGGGTGGCACGAGAAGGAGTTGCTGTGCTGAGCCTGCTACTGCTGGCGACCGCGTTGCTGGTGTGGCCCCAGCTCAAGCCCCTCCGCAGGCTCAGACCTGCAGGCAAACGGGAAATCGTCGTGCCGCGGTACATCTGGTTGGTCGTGGTGGTCGCGGGAACCTACCTGGTGGCAGGGATCGGCGGACTCGTAGCCGGAGCGTTGCTCGCTGCCGTCATCTCTCGAATCCTCAAGCAGGGAAAGCGAAACCGCGCGCTCCGGGCGGCGACCGAAGCGCTCAGCAACGGTCTGGGTGGCGTGGTCGACGAGCTGCGGGCGGGCGCCCATCCCGCCGCCGCGGCGGAGGGTGCGGCCCAGGACACGCCGGCGCCGGCGGGCGAGGTGCTGAAAGCCGTGGCGGCCACCGCGAGGTTGGGCGGCGACGTCGAGCGGACGCTGCGGGACCTTCGCCAGCCGTTGCTCAGGACCGCGGTGGATCAGCTGGCCAAGGCGTGGCACGTGTCGGCGAAGCACGGTGTGGCGTTGGCGGATGTTCTGGACGCCACCAGACGCGATCTCGATCAGCGGGCGGCGTTCGCGCGGCAGGTGCACGCACGGATGGCGGGTCCGCGAGCCAGTGCGGCGGTGTTGGCCGGGTTACCGGTGTTCGGGATGTTGCTGGGCGAGCTGAGTGGGGCCCGGCCCACGCGGATTCTGCTCGGCACCGCGGCGGGACAGTTGTTGCTGGTGCTCGGGGCGATGTTCCTGGCGGCCGGGCTGTGGTGGACGAAGCGGATCACGGAGGTGGAGCCGTGACGTTCCTCCTCCTGGCGTTGGCGATCCTCGTGGTTCCGGTGCCGCGGAGAGCGATTGATCGGTTGCGGTCCAAGGCGCACGACCCGCCGCAGGACGAAGCCGAACGCACCGGGTCGTTCGAACGGGCTGCCGCTTGGGACCTGCTGGCCGCCTGCCTCGAGGCCGGGTTGCCGGTGCCGACGGCGATCCAGGCCGTCGCGATGAAGGAGCTGAGCCAGGTCGCGGAGCTGCTCCGGCTCGGAGCGGATCCGGTCACCGCGTGGGCGCCCGCGCTGGATCGGCCGGAGACGGCCGCGCTGGCCAGGGCGGCGCGCAGGACCGCGCGGTCAGGGGCCGCGCTGGCGCGACAGGCGGCTGAGCTGGCCGAGCGGACCAGGGCCGAGGCGACGAACGAGGCCGAGGCGAAGGCGCAGAAGGCCGCTGTGGCGGTGGCGGCGCCGCTCGCGCTGTGCTTCCTGCCCGCGTTCCTGTGCCTTGGCGTCATGCCGGTGGTGCTGGGACTGGCCGATCAATTCCTCAACTGACGGATTTCTCTGCTGACAAGGACGAACACATGGAACTGCTGAACGACGACAGCGGCATGAGCACGGTGGAGTACGCGATCGGGACGCTGGCGGTGGCCGCGTTCGCCGGCGTGCTGTACGCGCTGGTCACCAGTGACTTCGTGCAGAACCTGTTGCAAGGGCTGATACAGCGTGCGCTGTCGTCGGTCTGATGACAGCGGCATGGTCACCGTGGAGGCGGCGATCGCCGTGTGCGCGTTGCTGGTGGTCATGGGGTTGGCGGCGGCCGGGCTCACGGCGTTGGTCGAGCAGATGCGGTGCGCCGACGCGGCACGGGAGGCGGCGCGGCTGGCAGCGCGAGGTGAACGGCAGCGCGGGGAGGAGTCGGCCGGGGAGGTCGTGCCGGGAGCGACCGTGGTGTTCCAGGTGGAAGGGGATGCCGTCCGGGTCGTCGTCCGCAAGCGGGGGCCGTTGGGCTTGCCGCTCAGCGCGCAGGCGTTCGCCGTCCTGGAGCCGCGATGAACGGCGAACGGTCGGGTTGCGACCGGGGTTCGGCTGCGGTGAGCGGTGTCGTGGCGATGTTGTTGCTGATCATCGTCACGGTGGCCGGTGCGCAGGCCGGTGCGGCGGTCGTCGTGCGGCACCGGGTGACCGGTGCGGCCGATTTGGCGGCGCTCGCGGCTGCCGCGCGTCTCAGCGACGGCGATGAAAATGCTTGTGAGCAGGCAAAACGAGTGGCGGAAGCCAATCGGTCGACTCTCGAACGCTGCACGGTGAGCGGCTGGGAGGTGGTTGTGGAGCTGTCGGCGATTACGCCGTTCGGCCCGGTGAGCGCGAGGGCCAGGGCAGGTCCGGCCGAAGATCGAAGCGTTTGGAGCACGACGAGCGGTCGACTCGCAGCGGTGAGCGGACTCACACCGCCGCCAGGACATGCTGAACGGTGATCGAACCAAACGTGGACAGTTCAGTTGCTCGGTCTGGCAAAGGGCGTTCGCCGTCTCGTAGCTACCAGTTGTCGAGCGGGGGTTACGGAGGCCGGTGCCGGTGTCGTTAGTTGTAGTGGCGGCACCGACGCGGTGTCTTACGAAAACCGACACCTTGTCGATGTCGAGTCAGAGCCTAGGAAGAAGGCGACGAAAGATGGATTGGTCGGACAGCTGGCGCGGGGCCTTCCGCATCGAACTGCGTGCCGAGGCGATCAGCCTCGCGTACCGCGGTTGGCCCGTACTGCCCGGCACCTACCCGGCCGGTTCGGAGCAGGGCGTCACCCAGTGGGCGGGCCGCAGCGGGCTCGAGCTCCACGGCCCCATCCCGGTGCACCGCGACTGGGTCGACCGCATCGGGACGCGTCCCGAGCAGGTCGCCACGTGGTGGGCGGGTCGCTCCTACAGCCTTCTCGTCGCCACCGGCCACGTGATCGACGCGATCGAGGTCGGTACCGACCTCGGCCGCCGCGCGGCCGTCGCACTGCGCTCGATCGGTGTTCCCGTGCCGATCGCGGCGACCCCGTCCGGCCGGTGGATGTTCCTGGTGAAGTCCGGCTCGAAGCTCAACGCCGAGCTGGGCAACAACGCGGACGTCCACCTGTACGGCAAGGGCGAGTCCATCCCGCTGCCGCCCACCCCGTTGGCGCACGGTGTCGTGCACTGGAGGGTCAAGCCGTCGATCTGCGGCTGGAACCTGCCGGACGCGCACATCGTGCAGGACGCACTCGTCGAGGCGCTCCACACCCCGGCGGGCTACCAGCTGGAAGCCGCTTGACAACTACAAAGCCCGGCCGTGCTGGGTGTCGTCGTGGACTCTCCCCGACAACCCCGAAGGCGATGCCCTGCACGGCCGTTCCAACCCAGCCCGATCCGATGTCGGTCTCCGTACCCCGCTTTGGGAGACCGCGCAGGTGAGGGCGAAAAGCCGAACACGCACCCCGAAGGACAGCCTCCCGCAGCACGACCGGACCGAGGAACGTTAGTGGCAGGGCGCCAGCTCTGCCGCGGTCGGTGAAGCCGGCTCCTCCCCGGAGTTCGTCCCAAGACAGTCGACACCGTCGCCTCCCGCGTGTCCTGTCGAGACGAACAACCAGATTCCACCGATGTTCCAAGGGATCCGGTCGAGCAGCGGTAGCAGGCGGGAAAACAGTGTTCGGCACGTGGAGAGGGCGCGTCGCGGGTACCCGTGAGCCTGCGACGCGCCCCCACGAAAAGTCAGAAACGCTCGGCGTAGGTAGCGAAAGCGCGTGTCGCCTCCATGCTTCCCGGGCGAGGTACCGCGTCTGCGTCCCAGCCGAGATCGCGGTCCGCCAAGACTTGCTCGATCAGCGGGTGCCACCGCTGATCGAGCACATTGAGTGCCCAGAGAAGGGCGCCGCGCTTCGACTCCACCTCTCCCGTGTGGATGGTGTAGAGCGTGCGGCAGTACGTCGAAACGATGTAGCGCTGAGTCCAGGCATTGCCCATCGGCGCCCACTCCTCGATGCCGGACAGCACATGCGGCAGTTCGGCGCGCATCGACGACCGCAGAACGTCCGCCGGGACCTCGTCCACCAGCGAGGTGATCGGCGGGCCGTCCAGCACGATGCCGTGGTTGCGCAGGATCCAGCGGGCGTGTGGTGAGTTGCAGTGCAGGTCCCACACCAGAGTTCGGGTGCCGTGGTCGTTGAACAGCCACGGAACTCCGAGGCCCGCCACCGAGCGCAGCGACTCCACGTCGGCGTACGAGCCCTCGATCTCGGTCGACCAGTGGCCGGGACGGGTCGGGATCTCGTCGTGCAACCGCCGCAACCCCGCCTCACGGTCGCCGGACGGCAACTCGGTGCAGGCGACGATGAAGTCGCAGTCGCTGTGGATGTCACCGGCGCCCAGGGCGAACGAGCCCTGGACGTAGGCGCCCACGTAGGTGGGGCCGAGGATCTCGCGGACCGACGAGACGAAGTCGGCGAGCAGTTCGTTCAGCTCGGGGAACCGCGTGGGCATCCAAAAACCGTAGCGAGGCGCACGACCACCGTCAGGTGATTTTGCTCAGCACCACGTCCAGCACGAGCACCGCACCGGCCTTGTCCAGCGGTTCGTTGCCGTTGCCGCACTTGGGCGACTGCACGCAGGACGGGCAGCCCATCGGGCACGAGCACGCGCTGATCGCCGACCGCGTGGCCGAAAGCCACGCCCGCAGCGCCGAGTGGCCGCGGTCCGCGAAGCCCGCGCCGCCGGGGTGACCGTCGTGCACGAAGACCGTCGGCATGCCCGTGTCCGGGTGCACGGCCGTCGACACGCCGCCGATGTCCCAGCGATCGCACGTCGCGAACAACGGCAGCAGCCCGATCGCCGCGTGCTCGGCGGCGTGCAGGGCGCCGGGGATCCGTTTGCCCTCAACACCGGCGGCGACCAGCAGCGACTCGTCGACGGTGTACCAGACGGCACGGGTCCGCAGGCTCTGCTCCGGCAGGTCCAGCGGGATCTGGTCGAGCACCACGCCGGACGGCAGCCGGCGCAGGTAGCCGACGACCTGCGTGGTCACCTCCACCTCGCCCAGGCACACCGACACACCACCGAAATCGGTGCGTTCGACCTCGCGCACCACGGTGATGTCCACGCAGTCACGCGGCTGTGTCGTCCACTCCGGGTCCTCGCGGTGCACCATCGCGAGGCCGCTCTCCAGGTCGAGCTCGTCGACCACGTACGCCCGCCCCTGGTGCAGGTAGACGGCACCGGGATGCACCTGCCAGCAGGCGGATCCGGGATCGACGGTGCCGAGCATCCGGCCGGAGTCCGACTCCACGACGGCTACCTGGTCACCGCCGGAGCCGCGGATGTCCACCCCGGCGTGCGGGCGGTCGTGCGACGCCCAGTACCACCCGGCCGGACGCTTGCGGAGCAGCTTCTCGGCCACCAGCTCTTCCAGAACGGCCTCCGCGAGCGGTCCGCCGAAGTCGTCCAGACACGCCGGGGTCAACGGCATCTCGGATGCGGCGCACGCCAGCTGCGGACCTAATACATAGGGGTTCAACGGATCCAGCACCGTCGCCTCGACGGGCCGGTCCAGCACCGCGGAAGGGTTGTGCACCAGGTACGTGTCCAACGGGTCGTCTCGCGCAACGAACACCACGAGTGCGCTGTCACCGGACCGGCCCGCGCGACCCGCCTGCTGCCAGAACGATGCCAGGGTCCCCGGGAAACCGGCCACCACCACCGCGTCCAGCCCGGCGATGTCGACGCCGAGCTCCAGGGCGTTCGTGGTCGCGACGCCGAGCAGATCGCCAGTGGACAGCGACTTCTCCAACGCGCGCCGCTCTTCGGGCAGGAACCCGCCCCGGTAGGCGGCCACCCGAGGAGGCAGTTCACTGTCCACTTCGGACAGAATGCGCTGGGTGCCCATGGCGGTCAGCTCGGCACCACGGCGTGAGCGCACGAAGGCGAGCGAGCGTGCGCCCTCGACGACCAGATCGGCGAGAATCCGCGACGTCTCGGCGCCGGCCGACCGCCGGATCGGCGCGCCGTTCTCACCCTCCAGAGAGGTCAGTGGCGGCTCCCACAGCGCGACGGTCCGCGAGGCGCGCGGCGAGAAGTCGTCCACGACAGCGGAAACCGGCACACCGAGCAATCGCTGCGCGGAAGCAGAAGGATCAGCCACAGTGGCCGATGCCAAAACGAAGATCGGATTCGCACCGTATTTGCGCGCCACTCGCCGCAACCGCCGCATCAACAACGCCACGTGCGAACCGAAAACACCGCGATAGGAATGGCACTCGTCGATCACCACGTACTTCAGCCGGCGGAAGAAACGCAGCCATTTCGGGTGCTGCGGAAGGATTCCGCGGTGCAGCATGTCCGGGTTGGTGAAGACCCAGTTCGCGTGCGCCTTGACCCAGTCGCGTTCGGCCATCGGGGTGTCCCCGTCGTAGGCCGCCGCGCGCACGCCCTTGATCCCCAGCTCGTCGAGCGAGCGGAGCTGGTCCGCACCAAGGGCTTTGGTCGGTGACAGGTACAGCGCCGTCGCCTTCGTGTCCGCCAAAAGAGTGGAAAGCACGGGCAACTGGTAGGCAAGTGACTTGCCCGACGCGGTGCCCGTCGCGAGCACCACGTGCTGTCCGGACCACGCGAGCGACGCCGCCTCGGCCTGGTGCCGCCACGGCTCGCGCACGCCGATCTCGGTGAACGCCGAGACCACCGGCTCGGCGGCCCACGAGGGCCATTCGACGTGATCAGCCTGCCGCAACGGCAGATCGCGTGCGTGGGTGAGAGGCATCTCACCGGCGGGTACCCCGGCCAGCACGCGGTCCAGCAACCGCCGTCCCTGATCCACCACGACCCGAGCTTCGCACACGGCACCGACACTTCCGGCTGGGCCGTGCTCGACTTCCTGCGCAGATAACGGTGTGTGCACGGATCGGGACAGTTCGTTGCCCCGTTGCAAGTACCCCCTAGACTCCCCGCTCATCGCATCCAATGAGGGATGCGTCACGTCGCGCTGGGCGGCTGGACTGCCTTGGCGCTGCACATGGCAACTCACCAGGAGGACGGATGTCCCGGCAATTCCTCGCGGAGAGCCTCGAGCTCTCCGGGGGTGATCGCGGCGTCGTAGCCGTGGTCGCCGTGGTCGCCCTGGCTGCTCTCGCCGTCGGGTACGTGCTGCTCAAGGAGGTGCTGGCCGCAGGCCAGGGCACCCCCAAGATGCAGGACATCGCCAAGGCGGTTCAGGAGGGCGCAGCGGCCTACCTCAACCGGCAGTTCCGCACGCTCGGCATCTTTGTCGTGATCGTGTTCGTACTGCTGTTCGCGCTACCGGCGGATGATTTGGCCGAACGAATCGGCCGATCTTTGTTCTTCCTCGTCGGTGCCGCGTTCTCGGCGACTATCGGCTACCTGGGCATGTGGTTGTCCACGCGCGCCAACGTGCGTGTCGCCGCCGCCGCGAACGAAGAAGGCGGTCGCGAAAAGGCGACGCGCATCGCGTTCCGCACCGGTGGTGTGGTCGGCATGACCACGGTCGGTCTCGGCCTCTTCGGTGCCGCGCTGGTCGTGCTCGTGTACGCGGGTCAGGCCCCGAAGGTCCTGGAGGGCTTCGGTTTCGGCGCCGCGCTGCTCGCGATGTTCATGCGTGTCGGTGGTGGCATCTTCACCAAGGCCGCCGACGTCGGCGCCGACCTGGTCGGCAAGGTCGAGCAGGGCATTCCCGAGGACGACCCCCGCAACGCCGCCACCATCGCGGACAACGTGGGTGACAACGTCGGTGACTGCGCCGGCATGGCCGCGGACCTCTTCGAGTCCTACGCCGTCACGCTGGTCGCCTCGCTGATCCTCGGCACCGCCGCGTTCGGTGCGCAGGGCCTGCTGTTCCCGCTGATCGTCCCCGCGATCGGCGTGCTGACCGCGGTCATCGGCGTCTACACGACGAAGGCGAAGGCGGGCGAGAGCGGCCTCACGGCCATCAACCGCTCGTTCTACATCTCCGCGGTGATCTCCGCGGTGCTGTGCACGATCGCCGCGTTCGCGTTCCTGCCGAGCTCCTTCGCGGACCTCAACGGCATCAGCGACTCGATCAAGGCCACCAGCGGCAACCCGGCGCTGATCGCGTCCGTCGCGGTGATCATCGGCATCGTGCTGGCCGGCGTCATCCTGTGGCTGACCGGCTACTACACCGGCACCGAGCACAAGCCGGTGCAGGAGGTCGGCAAGACCTCGCTGACCGGTGCCGCCACGGTGATCCTGTCCGGTATCTCGGTCGGTTTCGAGTCCGCTGTGTACACCGCGCTGGTCATCGGTGCGGCTGTGTACGGCGCGTTCCTGCTGTCCGGTTCGGTCGTCGTCGCACTGTTCGCGATCGCGCTGGCCGGTTGTGGTCTGCTCACGACCGTCGGTGTCATCGTCGCGATGGACACCTTCGGCCCGGTCTCGGACAACGCGCAGGGCATCGCCGAGATGTCCGGTGACGTGCACGGCGAGGGCGCGCAGATCCTCACCGAGCTCGACGCGGTCGGCAACACCACGAAGGCCATCACCAAGGGCATCGCGATCGCGACCGCCGTGCTCGCCGCGACGGCGCTGTTCGGCTCCTACCGCGACGCGATCGAGCAGGCCATCGTCAAGGTCGGCAACGTCGCGGGCGACCTGCCCGTGTCGTTCACCAACCTGGTGTTCAGCCCGAACATCCTCGTCGGCATCACCATCGGTGCGGCCGTCGTGTTCATGTTCTCGGGCCTCGCGGTCAACGCCGTGACGCGTGCCGCCGGCGCCATCGTGTTCGAGGTGCGCCGTCAGTTCCGCGAGAACCCGGGCATCATGGACTACTCGGTCAAGCCGGAGTACGGCAAGGTCGTCGACATCTGCACCAGGGACTCGCTGCGTGAGCTCGCGACTCCGGGTCTGATGGCCGTGCTCGCCCCGGTCGCCGTCGGCTTCGGCCTCGGCGTCGGCCCGCTGGCCGGTTACCTCGCGGGTGCGATCGCGACCGGCACGCTGATGGCGGTGTTCCTGGCCAACTCCGGTGGTGCCTGGGACAACGCCAAGAAGCTGGTCGAGGACGGCAACCACGGCGGCAAGGGCTCCGACGCCCACGCCGCCACGGTCATCGGCGACACCGTCGGCGACCCGTTCAAGGACACCGCCGGCCCCGCCATCAACCCGCTGATCAAGGTCATGAACCTGGTCTCCGTGCTGATCGCGCCGGCCATCGTCACCTTCTCCATCGGTGACAACGCGTCCGACCCGATCCGGATCGCGATCGCCCTGGTCGCGACCCTGATCATCGTCGGCGCGGTGGTCGTGTCGAAGCGTCGCGGCACCGCGATCGCGGACACGCCCGCGGAGAGCGTCAGCAACGGCGCCGCGTAGTTCCGCCCTCGGTCGGGGTACGTTCGGGTTTCCCCCCGACGTACCCCGACCGAGGAGTTACGACATGAGGCTCAGCCTCGTCGCCACTGCCGTTGTCGCCGCCGCCTGTGCGCTGGCCGGGTGCACCAATGGCGGCAACTCCGGCACTTCATCGACGCCCACCAGCGGCGCGGCCAGCCCCGAGGCCGTCGCCTACATGGACAAGGTGTGCGGCGCCGCCTCCGAGTTCGCCAAGATCGAGAAGACGGCCCCCAAGCTCGACGCCGACTCCACCAAGCTCAAGGCCGAGATGGCCGCCTACATGGGCCAGCTCGCCGACGCCTTCACCAAGTCCGCGGAAGGCCTCAAGAACGTCGGCCCGTCACCCGTCGCGGGTGGCGACGAGGCCGTCAACAAGATGGCCGAGACGTTCACCTCGCTCGGCGCGGTCTTCGCGGACGCCAAGACGAAGGTCGAGCAGGCCGACGCGAACAACGCCACCGGTGGCATCCAGGCCGCCGGAGAGGCCATCGCCAAGCTCTCCGAACTCGCTGACCCGCTGCGGGACCTCAAGGCCAACCCGGAGCTGCAGAAGGCCACGCAGACGGCATCCAAGTGCCAGGAGATGCAACGCCTCAACGTCACGCCGACGAGCTGAGCGAGGCGGTCCGGAGTAGCTTCCGCGCCATGCGTCGCACAGTCATCGCGCTCCTGACGGGCCTGCTCGCGCTCACCGCGTGCAGCACCGGAGGCACAGGCTCCTCCACGTCCTCGGCACCGGCCAGCGAGGCCGACGTCGTGGCGTGGATGGACAAGGTCTGCGGTGCCGTCGACGGCACCGTGAAGGCCATGTCGGACGAGCCGAACATCGACATGACCGACCCGTCCAAGCTCAAGACGGGCCTCTCCGAGTGGCTCGACACCTTGGTCACCGCGGTAGACAAGTCGATCGCGGACCTCAAGGCGCTCGAGAACGGCCCGCACCCGAAGTCGAAGGAGCTGGTCAGCACCGCAGAGGAGGGCATGGGCCAGATCAGGACCCTGCTCGGCGACACCCGGTCGAAGGTGGACTCGGCCACCGACTCGACCCAGGTCGTCACCGCCTTCACCGAGATGGTCACCAAGGCCGCCGCGCTGGAGGGGGCCGGTGCCGAGGTGCAGAAGAAGCTCACCGAGACGGGACTCGCGCAGGCCGCTCAGAAAGCGGGCAACTGCAAGGGCCTGGCGGTCGTTCCCACCTCCCCGCCGACTACCTGACGAACCCCGAAACCTGTCTGGCCGGATCGCCCGAACGTGTACCGTTCGGCGGTCCGGTTCGACCTGTCCTGGGGGATTTTCACCGTGAACGCACGTTTGAGATTCGTTGCCGCCTGCGCTGGTGCCGCTCTTGCCCTCGCGGGGTGCTCCAACAGCGCCGCGCCGTCCACGCAGAGCACGGCACCCACCACCACGTCCACCACTCCACCTGCCGCCGACCCGGTCAAGTGGGCCGGCGCGTTCTGCAGCGGCACCACGCCGGTGCTGCTGGGCGTGGTCGAGCTCATCACCGTCGTCGGCACCAACTCCGGCAACCCCGTCGCCCTCAAGGAGGGCATGCTCAAGATCCTCGACACCGGCTCGACGTCGCTCGCCGCCGCCGAGAAGAAGCTCAAGGACGTCGGCGCGCCCGGCCCGGAGGCCCAGGCCCTGCACGACGAGCTGGTGAAGCTGTTCGGGGAGAGCGCCAAGGAGTACAAGTCGGTCGCCGAGCAGGTGAAGAAGATCGACGCCAACGCGCCGGACTTCATGGACCAGGTCGAGAAGATCGGCGGCGACTCGGCCGACCCGTCGAAGTTCTCCGACCAGATCAAGAAGCTCGACGCCGACCCGAAGTACAAGGACGCCATCGCGAAGGCGCCCGAGTGCACCGAGATGCGCACCAAGCTCGGCAAGCTGCTCGGCCAGTGACGAACTTCCGCCTGATCGCGGCCGTGCTGAGCGCGGCCGCGATCTCCGCGTGCGGCACGCCGCCGCCCGCTCCGATCCAGCAGGCCGCACCGACGACCACTACGACGGCGGACGTTCCCGGCGCCGATCCAGCGGCGTGGTTCGACGCCTACTGCGGTCCGATGGGCGTTGTGGAGATCGCCCGGCGGGAGATCCAGGGCAAAGCCGCACAGGGCATGGGTGCCGTGAAGGACGCGGTGGTGCGCTGGGCCTCGACAGCCGCGCTGTCGGATCGCAAGATCGCGGACGACCTGGAGAAGCTCGGCCCACCGGGTTCCGGCGTGCAGAACCCCCACGAGCGTCTGATCAAGGCGGTGCGTGAGCGGGCCAAGGGCTTCGAGGAGGCGTCCACGAGGTTGAGCGCGCTGGCGGCCGACGACGTGTTCCCTGAGCGGTACGAGCAGGTCATGGCCAGCAGTGGAACGGGTGCGGGTCGCGAGAACGCGGAACTGATGTTCAAGCAGATCGTGGGGACCCCGAAGTACGCAGAGGCGTTCCGCGCGAACAAGGTGTGCGCGGACTGGCAGGCGATGGCCGGAGCAAAATAGCCCGGATGAGGACACGTCTGCTCGCTGCCCTGCTGACCGGTGCCGTCGTGCTGACCGCCTGCGGTTCCGACGCGGACAAGCCGATCACCGACACGCAGCGGCAGTGGGTGGACGCGTTCTGCGGCGGTGTGCTTCCGGGCCTGGAAGCAGGCCTTGACCTGCGCAAACAGGACCCGGCGAACGTCGCCGCGGTCAAGGCCGCGTACGTCAAGCTCGTGACGTCCAACGCCACCGCGTTCACCGGTGCGGAGAAGAAGCTGAAGGAGCTCGGCGCGCCCGACGACGAGCTCAAGAACGTGCACGAACGGCTGGTCAAGTTCGTCACGGAGTCCGCCAAGTCGTACGGCGACGCGCAGGCTCCCGTGCAGGCGCTGGAGCCCAACGCCCAGTTCCTGGAAAGCGCCGAGAAGGTGCTGGCCGACACGAACGTGGTGACCAGTCCGGAAGACCTCCGCGCGACTTTCCAGGAACTGCAGAAACGACCGAAGTACGCCGACGCGCTGGGCAGGTCGGCACCCTGTTCGGAGATCAGGTCGAAGGGGCAGCAGCTCGGTCAGTAACAACTGTCCCACTGGCCACAGTCGAACGTCTGTTCTACCCTGTGGGCCGTGGTTGGGCAGCTGTCCTTCTTCTCGGCCGAGGCGCGCACGCCGGCCAAGGCGGACCTCGCCGGCTTCCTCTGCGGGCCGGGGCAGGCCGTCAGCTTCGCGCGCGGTACAGCCGCGCGCGTCTACGTCGAGCTGCGCGACGAGTGGCGTCACCGGCCGCTCAAGCAGGCCTGCACCGAGCGCGGGGTCACGACGGAGCTGTGCGTCAACGAGGCAGGCACGCACTTCGTCCGCACACCCTTCCGCACCGACCTCACCCCTCTGGCCGCCCGCTGGCTGGACGGATCCGTCAAGACCGTGCCACCGGACTTCGAGCTGAACGGAGCAGTGCTGCGGGTCTGGGCGCTCGCCGCGGGCAGCTGGATGGAGTCCGCGTACCTGCTCGGTTTGGACCCCAACGCACCGCAGACACACGAACCATTGCAAAATGCCCTGCTTGCGTCGGGACTTCCGTGCACCCTGGTAGGGGCTCCCGCGTTGCGGGTAACCGGCCGACGGAGGCTGGCACGGCTCGCTGAGCTGGTCGGAAGCCCTCCGCACGGAGTGGCGATGAGCACCTGGCCGGCAGCCTGAGCGGGCGGTCAGGCAAGGTTGTGTCACTCTGTCTCGTCGTACGGGCGTCGCGGAGACATGACGGATGGTGTGCTTTTCGGCCGACGCTGGGCAACACTGGCGGGCCTGGGAACCGGGTTTGGAAGAGAGCGGGACGGCGAGTGGCTGGATCGACACGGACGAGAAAGAGCAGCGGAGGCGGGGGCAACATCCGACGATTGGTGATCGTCGAGTCGCCCACGAAGGCGCGCAAGATCGCCTCATACCTCGGCGCCAACTTCGTCGTGGAGTCCTCCAGGGGACACATCCGGGACCTGCCGCGCGGTGCTGCCGACGTCCCCGCGAAGTTCAAGGGCCAGGCCTGGGCCAGGCTCGGCGTGGACGTCGACCACGACTTCGAGCCCCTCTACGTGATCTCCGCGGACAAGAAGTCGCTGGTCACGGAGCTGCGGGAAGCGTTGAAGGACGTCGACGAGCTCTACCTCGCGACAGACGGTGACCGCGAGGGCGAGGCCATCGCGTGGCATCTGCTGGAGACGCTCAAGCCGAAGGTCCCGGTTCGCCGGATGGTGTTCCACGAGATCACCGAGTCCGCGATCCAGGCCGCCGCCGCGAACCCCCGTGACCTCGACCAGGACCTGGTCGACGCCCAGGAGACCCGCCGCATCCTCGACCGCCTCTACGGCTACGAGGTCAGCCCCGTGCTGTGGAAGAAGGTCATGCCGAAGCTTTCGGCTGGCCGCGTGCAGTCCGTGGCGACGCGTCTGGTCGTGGAGCGCGAACGCGAGCGGATGAAGTTCGTCTCAGCGAGCTACTGGGACATCTCGGCGCAGATGGACGCCGGTGCCGAAGCCACGCCGCGTCAGTTCGGCGCGCGTCTCGTGGCCGTCGACGGCACGCGTCTCGCCACCGGCCGTGACTTCGGTTCGGACGGCAAGCTGACCGGCAAGGCCGACGTCGTCGTGCTGGACGAGGCACAGGCCAGGGCCATCGCCGCCGGGCTGCAGAACGCGCCGGTCAAGGTCGCCTCGGTCGAGGAGAAGCCGTACTCGCGCAAGCCGTACGCGCCGTTCATGACCTCGACGCTGCAGCAGGAGGCCGGCCGCAAGCTGCGGTTCTCCGCCGACCGCACGATGCGCACCGCGCAGAAGCTGTACGAGAACGGCTACATCACCTACATGCGTACCGACAGCACCACGCTGTCGGAGACCGCGATCAACGCGGCCCGCACGCAGGCAACGGACCTCTACGGCGCGCAGTACGTCGCCAAGGAGCCGAGGCAGTACACGCGCAAGGTCAAGAACGCGCAGGAGGCCCACGAGGCGATCAGGCCGGCGGGAGAGGTCTTCCGCACGCCCGGCCAGGTGGCCGCCGAGCTCGACGCGGACGAGTTCAAGCTCTACGAGATGATCTGGCAGCGCACGATCGCCTCCCAGATGGCCGACGCGCGGGGCAACACGACCAGCATCCGCATCCAGGGCCGGGCCGCGACGGGCCAGGAGGTCACGTTCGCCGCCTCCGGTCGCACGATCACGTTCGCCGGCTTCCTCAAGGCCTACGTCGAGACCGTCGACGCCGAGGCCGGTGGCGAGTCGGACGACGCGGAGTCGCGCCTGCCGCAGCTGGTCAAGGACCAGGACCTGACGATCGCGGAGCTGTCCGCGGACGGTCACTCCACCTCGCCGCCCTCGCGCTACACCGAGCCGTCGCTGATCAAGACGATGGAGGAGCTCGGCATCGGCCGTCCCTCCACCTACTCGTCGATCATCAGCACCATCCAGGACCGCGGCTACGTGTGGAAGAAGGGCGCGGCGCTGGTCCCGTCGTGGGTGGCGTTCGCCGTGGTCGGGCTGCTGGAGGGTCACTTCGGCCGCCTGGTCGACTACGACTTCACCGCCGCGCTCGAGGACGAGCTCGACGGCATCGCCGCAGGTCGCCAGCAGCGCACCACGTGGCTGTCCGGCTTCTACTTCGGCGGCAGCATCGGCCCCGACGGCTCGATCGGCCGCTCCGGCGGTCTGAAGAAGCTGGTAGGGACCGGTGTCGAGGACATCGACCCGCGCGAGGTCAACTCGATCCCGCTGTTCAGCGACTCCGAGGGCCGCACGGTCGTCGTGCGCGTCGGCCGTTTCGGGCCGTACCTGGAGCGCGAGGTCGACGGGGCCGCGCAGCGCGCGAACCTGTCGGACGACCTGGCGCCGGACGAGCTGACCGCGGAGATCGCCGAGAAGCTGTTCTCGACGCCGCAGGAAGGCCGTTCCCTGGGCACCGACCCGGTCTCGGGCAACGAGATCGTGGCCAAGGAAGGCCGCTTCGGTCCGTACGTGACCGAGGTGCTGCCCGAGCCGTCGGAGAACGGGGCCGCGCCGTCGAAGGCGAAGGCGCCGAAGCCGCGCACCGGTTCGCTGTTCAAGTCGATGTCGCTGGACACGGTGTCGCTGGAGGACGCGCTGAAGCTGCTCTCGCTGCCGCGCGTCGTCGGCAAGGACCCGGAGACGGGTGCCGAGATCACCGCGCAGAACGGCCGCTACGGCCCGTACCTGAAGAAGGGCACGGACTCGCGGTCCCTCGTCGACGAGAGCCAGATCTTCACGGTCACGCTCGAAGAGGCGCTGAAGATCTACTCCGAGCCGAAGAAGCGCGGCCGCGCCGCCGCCGCTCCGCCGTTGCGCGAGATGGGCAACGACCCGGTGTCCGGCAAGCCGATGGTGATCAAGGAGGGCCGGTTCGGGCCGTACGTCACCGACGGCGAGGCGAACGCGTCGCTGCGCAAGACGGACAGCGTCGAGTCGATCACCGACGAGCGCGCGGCCGAGTTGCTGGCAGAGAAGCGCGCCAAGGGGCCGGTCAAGAAGAAGGCTCCTGCCAAGAAGCCGGCCGCGGCGAAGAAGCCCGCGGCCAAGAAGGCTCCGGCGAAGTCCAAGAGCTGAGCCGCGTGTGACGCACGACTGATGTACGCCTAGGAGGCGGCGGTGCCGACGAACGAGTTCGGTCCGGACGGGACTCAGCCCCCGCCGCCTCCCAGGCTGTTCCCCGACCCGTTGGCCGGGCTGGTCACCGCCGACACCTGGATCGCTCCTCAGTGGACTGGCGGGTACTCCACGTCACGTGTGTCGGCGCCTACACCGCCGGTGCCGACGGAGGAGATGCGGCAGGCCATCTGGTCGGCCATGGAGCAGGAGCGGCGCCGACCACGTGGCAAGCGTCCGCCGGCGCCTCAGCACCAGGTGCTGCAGCAGTACATGCAGACGACGCAAACTCCTGGTGTGCAACAACAACAGCCCGCCAAGCAGTCGAGTGGCGTGGCCGCGTTCATCGGCTGCCTGATCGTGATCGGCTTCTTCGTGCTGGTCGTGGTCAACATTCTCGGGGCGATCTTCAGCTAGCTGTGCTGAGAGTCCGGCAACGTCACCCACCCCATCCGGTTACCCTGATCCCACGGGATGGGCCGAGTAGGGGTGACTGAGATTCAGGACGCGGACACAGGAGTGACCGAGGCAGGCCAGACAGGGCAGGCCCAGTCCAGCGTGTCCACGGTCCACCAGCTGCGCTCGGTGCTGGCCATCCGGCCGTTCCGCCGGCTGTGGCTCGTCACCTACCTGTGCAGCGTTGGTGACTGGCTGTCACTGCTCGCGCTGACCGGTCTGGTCTCCGAGATGATGAGCAGCTACCAGTGGCAGTCGTTCGCGCTGTCGCTGGTCGTGCTGACGCAGCTGCTGCCCGGCATCCTGTTCGCGCCCATCGGTGGCGTGCTCGCGGACAAGTTCGACCGCCGCAAGGTCATGGTGGTCTGCGACGTCCTGCGCGGCTCGCTGTTCATCTCGATCGCGCTGATCGGGTCGCCGATCTGGCTCTTCGTCGCGAACTTCCTGGTGGGCTGCTGCGCGATGCTGTGGATCCCGGCCAAGGAGTCGGCGGTCCCGAACCTGCTGCGCCGCCCCGATCAGGTGGAGTCGGCGAACCAGCTCGGCCTGGTGATGACCTACGGCATCTCGACGATCAGCGGCTTCGGCCTGTACTCGCTGATCGCGGGCATCCCCGCCTACCTGAACCTGCAGGGCGGGAACCTCGAGTTCAACATCGCGACCATCGCCGTGATCATCAACGGCCTGCTGTACTTCACCTCCGCGATCCTGATCGCGACCAGGCTGCCGGAGCTGTCCGGCCGCACCGCGGCCAAGAAGAAGGAAGTCGAGGCCGACAAGCCTGGCTTCGTGGCCATGTTCCGCGAGGGCATCAGGTTCGCCGCCGCGACGCCGCTGGTCCGCGGCCTGGTGATCGGCATGATCGGCGCGTTCGCCGCGGCCGGTGTCGTGATCGCGACGGCGAAGCTCTACGCCCAGTCGCTGCTGGGCGGCGCCTCGACGTTCGGCCTGCTGTTCGTGGCGGTGTTCGTCGGTCTGGCGATCGGCATGGCGACCGCACCGCGACTGGCCAGGCGGCTCGCCTACAACCGGCTGTTCGGCGTCACGATCGTGGGCGCCGGCGTCACGCTGGTGCTGGTCGCGCTGGCCCCGCACCTGTGGATCGCGCTGCTGGCGGT
Source organism: Lentzea miocenica (assembly GCF_033949945.1). Classification (NCBI taxonomy): domain Bacteria; kingdom Bacillati; phylum Actinomycetota; class Actinomycetes; order Pseudonocardiales; family Pseudonocardiaceae; genus Lentzea; species Lentzea miocenica. The sequence goes on along the minus strand of NZ_JAXAVW010000023.1, from coordinate 65,527 downwards.
GGCGCTGGTCGGCACGTGCGCCGGTGTCGCGTTCCTGACCGGCCTGACCATCGTGGGGTCGCAGGTCGAGGACGAGATGCGCGGCCGCACGGTCGCGTTGATCCAGTCGTTGCTCAAGATCGTGCTGTTCGGTGCCTCCGCCGGGGCCCCGCTGCTGGTCGCGTTGCTGCAGAAGCGCACGGTCAGCGTGTTCGGCCACCCGATGGAGGTCGACGCGACCCGTCCGGTGATGCTCGGCGGCGCGGTGATCGCGATCGTCCTGGGCCTCGTCGCGTACCGGCAGATGGACGACCGCCGCGAGGAGCCGGTGCTGACGTCGCTGTTCGCGGCGATCCGCGGCCGCCGGGCCACCAAGGGCATGCTGATCGCGGTCGAGGGCGACACCCGCGAGGACACGTCGGTGCAGGCCCGCCGCCTGGCCGCCGCTTTGCGTGCCGAGGGTGTCGAGGTGCTGCTGGCCGCCGATCCCGAGCACGACGAACGCCGTCTGCGCACGATGCTGTCGTCCGTCGAGCTGGCCGGTGTGCGCGCGCAGGCTCTCGTCGCTGCCGCGGTCCGTGCCGATGTCGTCGAACGGCAGGTGCGTCCTGCCTTGGACGAGGGCTCTGTCGTCGTGATGGAGCGGTACGTCGACTCGCCTTTGGCGCACTTCACCGCTACTTCCTCGCTGGAAACCCAGGAGCTCGAGGGGCTCGTCGACTGGGCCACCGGGCGGCTGCGGCCTGATCTGACGATTCTGCTGGACCGGCCGGTCGTCGACGGCAAGGCGATCGGGCTCGAACACCACTGGCGCGTGCAGCGGCTGCTGAGCGAGATGGCCGCCGCCGACCCGGACCGCTACGTCGTGGTCGAGGCCGACGGTGACGCGGACGAGGTGGCCGAACGGGTCCGCTCCGCCGTGCTGCCGTTGCTGGCGACTCGCAAGCGTGCGGTCCCCGAAGCCGCGGTCTGACCGTTCGCTGGAAGACTGCTAGCCATGAGCGTGTGGGACGAGGTCGTCGGCCAGCCGGACGCGGTGGCTGTTCTGTCCGCGGCTGCTGAGGCCGCTTCCACGATCGTCGCGGGTGGCACTCCTGCTCCGGGTGTGATGACCCACGCTTGGCTGTTCACGGGACCGCCTGGGTCTGGCCGGTCGTCCACCGCGCGTGCTTTTGCCGGGGCGCTGCAGTGTGTGGTGGCCGATGACCGGCCTGGGTGCGGTGAGTGCAGTGGGTGCCGTACCTCGTTGCACGGGACGCACGCCGACGTTCGGGTTGTTGCGCCTGAGGGGCTTTCCATCTCGGTTGCCGAGATGCGGTCGCTGGTTCAGATCTCTGCTCGCCGTCCCACTTCCGGGCGGTGGCAGGTGGTGATCATCGAGGATGCGGATCGGCTGACCGAGGGTGCTGCCAACGCCTTGTTGAAGGCTGTCGAGGAGCCGCCGGCGCGGACTGTGTTCCTGTTGTGTGCGCCTTCTGATCATCCTGACGATGTTTCGGTGACCATTCGGTCGCGGTGCCGGTTGGTTTCGTTGGGGTCGCCTCGGCCCGCATCCATCGCCTCGGCGTTGGAGTCGCTCGAAGGTGTGGAGCCTGCGATGGCTCAGTGGGCTGCCTCGGTTTGTGGTGGGCATGTCGGGCGTGCGCGGCGGCTGGCGGTGGACTCCGAGGTTCGTGCGCGTCGCGAGGCCGTGCTGCGGATTCCCTTGGCGTTGCGGAAGCCTGCTGATGTCTTCACGTGTGCCGACGAGTTGATTCGGGCTGCTGAAGAGGATGCTTCTACGGCCAACGAGGCTCGTAACGAGGTTGAGCGGTCGGCGTTGGAGACGGCGATGGGGGCTGGGGGGACCGGGAAGGGGACCGCTGCTGCGTCTCGGGGCGCCAAGGGGGCGTTGAAGGATTTGGAGAAGCGGCAGAAGTCTCGGGCTACTCGGACTCAGCGTGACTCGCTGGACATGGCGCTGGTGGATTTGGCTGGGTTTTATCGGGATGCGTTGGTGGTGCACACCGGGTCTGAGGCTGCGTTGATGCATCCGGATCGGGCTTCGGATTCTCGGACTGCGGCCGCCCAGTGGTCGCAGGAGTCGATATTGCGGCGGTTGGAGGCGGTGTTGGCTTGCCGGGAGGCTATTGAGGTCAACGTGAAGCCTCGGATCGCTGTTGAGGCGATGGTTACTACGTTGCATCGCGGGTAGCTGGTCCGGTTGGCTGCGTCGGGTCCCGTTTAGGGATTTCGGGGCTCCGCCCCGGACCCCGCCAATCTGATCAAGGACCTTGTCCACGCCACCGGCGGGTTGATGGCACGCCTGTTGCGCTGGGCGGAGTTGCGTTGCGTGGGTGGTGCGGTTCGGGCGGGACCACCCACCGGAACCTCCCGTTTCAAGCGTTAAGGACGCCTCGGCTTCGCCATCGGGTCGGCTCGCCTTCGGCTTCGCGTTAGAAGACCCAGCCGAGGGCTGCTGATACCTCGTCTGCCGCTCGTAGTACCCGTGGGCCCAGTGCGATGAGTTCCTGTAGTGAGTGCTCCATTGCCAGGGATGAGGCGGACAGGCCGCCTATCACTGTGCCTGTGTGGTCTTTGATCGCGGCGCCTACGCAGCGCACGCCTACCTCGTTTTCCTCGTCGTCCAGGGCGAATCGTGATCGGCGGACTCGGGACAGTTGCGATTTCAGGCGTGAGGAAGAGGTGATCGTGCGCGGTGTTCGGCCGGGTAGCCCCGCTCGGGTGATGTACCCGTCCAGTTCTGAGGGTGGGAGCGAGGCCAGCACTGCTTTGCCGATGGCTGTGCCGTGGGCTGGGAGTGACATGCCCAGGCGGGAGGCCATGCGGTAGGGCTTGTTGGCCTCGATCTTGTCCACGTAGACCAGTTCGTCGCCGAACAGCACGGCCAGGTGCACTGTGCAGCCTGTGGATTCCTGTAGTGCTCGCAGGAATGGCCGTGCTCGCTCCACTGTGTCCAGAGGGCGCAGGACTTTGCCTGCCAGGGCCAGGACTCTTGGGCCGGTGAGGTAGCCGTCTGAGCTCAGGGTGGCGAAGCCTCGGTCCACCATTGTCTGGAGGAGGCGGTGGACTGTGGATTTGGGCAGGCCGGTTACTCGCGCGATGTCCGTGATGCGCGTGTGGTCGGCCAGGGCCTCCAGCACGGCGAGCGTTTTTTCGACGGCGGTATCGGTCATCTCGCCAGCCAGCCTCCATCGACCACCAGTACGTGTCCGGTCACATAATCGGACGCGGCGGACGAAAGGAACACCGCTGGGCCCACGAGATCTTGTGGGGTGCCCCAGCGGCCGGCTGGGATTCGGCTGCTGATGGCTTGTTCGCGGTCTGGATCGGCGCGGAGCGGGGCGGTGTTGTTGGTTTCGATGTAGCCCGGGGCTATGGCGTTGACCTGCACGTTTGAGGATGCCCACTCGTTGGCGAGGAGTTTGGTCATGCCTACGAGGGCGTGCTTGGAGGCGGTGTAGGCGGAGACGAGGATTCCGCCCTGAAAGGACAGCAGGGAGGCGATGTTGACGACCTTGCCGCCGCCGTTCGCGATCATCTGACGGCCGCAGGCCTTGGAGATCTCGAACGCCGAGTCGAGGTTGACGGCCATGACTCGTTGCCAGTCGGAGAGCGAGACGTCCACGGCGGCGCCTCGGTGGATGGTGCCCGCGTTGTTGACGAGGATGTCCACGCGGTGTTCGGCGAGGACTGGGGCCAGGGCCGGCTCGATCGAGGCCGGGTCCGAGAGGTCTGCTGAGACTGTGGCCAGGGCTGGGGCCACGTCGGAGAGGTCGCCTCGGCCGATCAGGATCAGGTTGGCGCCTGCGTCGTGGAGGCCTTGGGCGATGGCGCGGCCGATGCCGGTGCGGGCGCCGGTCACTACGGCCGTTTTGCCTTCGAGGGAGAAGTTCACCGGAGCTCCGTCACGGCTACCGGGTCCATGTCGTCGTAGGCCTGGTTCTCGCCGCCCATGGCCCAGACGAACGTGTAGGAGTGCGTGCCTGCTCCACTGTGGACGGACCAGGACGGGGAGATCACGGCTTCTTCGTTGCGCACCACGATGTTTCGGGTGTTCTGCGGTTCGCCGCAGAGGTGGATCACGCGGTGCTCTTCCGGCAGGTCGAAGTAGAGGTAGCACTCGGTGCGGCGGTCGTGGGTGTGTGGCGGCATGGTGTTCCAGACGCTGCCGGGGGCCAGTGACGTCACGCCCAGGACCAGTTGGGACGAGCGGATGCCGTCGGCGTGCACGAACTTGCGGATCTCGCGGACGTTCGCGGTGCTCTGGTCGCCCAGTTCGAGGACGTCGACCTCGTCGAAGCGGGCTACCGAGGTGGGGAACGAGGCGTGCGACGGGGTGGAGAAGAGGTAGAAGCGGGTGTCCTCGTCGGCGGCGCGGAACTCGACGTCGACGGCGCCTTGGCCCACGTAGAGGCAGTCGCGCGTACCGAGTTCGTGTTCGGTTCCGTCCACGGCAACTGTTCCGGTACCGCGGATCGCGAGCACGGCGAGTTCGCGGCGTTCGCAGAAGTGCGCTGAACGGAGCGGGGGAGCGCTCTCAAGCTTGAGCGGATTGCCTGGTGACGGGGTCGCTCCGCCGAGCACGATGCGGTCTTCGTGCGTGTAGACGGTTCGGATCTCGCCCGGTGCGAAGAGGTCGTCCACGAGGTAGTGCTGCCGCAGCCCGTCCGTGTCGAAGCCCGGCAACTGCGCCGGATGGGTCGAGTGCCTGATTTGCATCTGAGGATGCCTTCCGATCGGGGCGGCGGAGTGACACGATGTGCGCCGACCAACATGGAACTACGTTCCGTGTTATGGAACAAGGCTCTCGTCTCCACGCCGCCGGAGACGAGTTCAGGCATGTGAAAGGCGGCCTTGGTGTACCAGCAGAACCCGAATCCGACGGGCTCGCTGTTCCTGTCGGCTCTGCTCGGCGGACTCAAGTGGAAGGCTCATTGGGCGGGTCTGACCGCGCTCGCGCTCGCCATCGGCGTCGCGATCGTCGGTTACTCGATGCCGCTCGGCCAGGCGCTCAACTCGGCGGCGGGTCTCGTGGGACGTGAGTGCGACCTGTTCCGCAAGGTGTTCGGTTGGAGTCTGTTGCTGTTGCTGGCGATGTGCGTGATCGCCTATCTCCAGTCCACCCCCGTGCTCGGATGGATGGTGCCATGATGTTCAGTCGCAGAACGCTGCTCGGTGTGGCCGCGGCGGGTTCCGTCGCGGTGGGTCTTCCGGGAGAGGCGTCGGCTTCGTCCAGCCGCTTGTTCCGCGAGTCGCTGGACTACGCGCTGGGCAAGCTGCGCCAGGTCGCGCCGAACGTCACCTCGTTCCCCGAGGAGACGAAGTTCGAGAAGTGGATCTACGTCAACTCCGGCGGCTGGGTCGGCGGGTTCTGGCCGGGCATGCACTGGCTCGCGTACCTGGACAGCGGTGACGAGCAGTTCAGGAAGTGGGCGGTGGAGTCGGCGCTGCGGTTGTCGCCGCGGCGCACCGACACGTCGATCCACGACCTGGGCTTCCTGTTCTACCCGTCGTGGGTGACGGCGTACCGGCTCACGGGCGACGTCTCCTGGCGGGACGGCGCGGTGCAGGCAGCGTCGTCGTTGATCCAGCGCTACAACGACAAAGGCCGCTTCATCAGGGCGTGGGGAGCGCTCGGCACGCCGAACAACGCGGGCCGGGCGATCATGGACACGATGATGAACCTGGACCTGCTGACGTTCGCGTCGGAGCAGACCGGGGAGTCGCGGTTCCTGGACGTGGCTGTGCAGCACGCTTTGACCACGCGCGCGAAGTTCATCCGCCCGGACGGGTCCACGCCGCACGTCTTCGACTTCAACCCGGACACGGGCGAGGACATCGGGCCCAACACGAACCAGGGCTACAGCCCGACATCGTGCTGGTCGCGCGGACAGGCGTGGGGCATCTACGGGTTCACGACGATGTACCGGCGTACTCGGCGTCGTGAGTTCCTTGATGCTGCTCGCAAACTCGCGGACTTCGCTCTGGACGCCCTTACGCCGGACCACATCCCGGTGTGGGACTACCGCTCACCGTTGGCGCCCAACGACGTCAAGGACTCGTCGGCGGGCGCCATCATGGCGTGCGGGTTGATCGACCTCTTTCACGCCACGGGTCGAGCTTCCTACTACGTGGCGGCCCTGCGCATCCTGGATGCGTTGTGCCGCACGTGTTTGACGACCCGTTCCGAACGGCACGAGGCCATCCTGGCGCGCGGCACCCGCAACCGCCGCATCGAGGTGGGCATCGAGGTTTCCCTGCCCTACGGCGACTACTACCTCATGGAGGCGTTGCTCAGGGTTCTGAAACCTCGGGAGCTCGGCCGCGCGATCGGCCTCTGACCGGCAGCGCGGCGAAGATCACCACGCCCGCGAGCAGCAGTCCCGTGCCGGTCCAGAACAGCGGGATCGACTGGTACGCGGCGTTGGTGTAGGCGAGCGGCGGCGCCTTCTGCGCAGGAGGCGCCGCCGGGCCGCCGGGCTGCTCGGGAACGGTCTGCGGCGGCTGCGAGGTCCCGCAGACCACGCCACCCTGCGGCGCCGCGGCCCGCACGATCTGCTCGCCGAGCGAGATCTGGGCGAGCGCCGTCGGCAGGTTCGGCAGCTTCAGCTTGTCCGTCGGCAACAGCTGCACGTCGAGCATCCGCGCCGTGGCCCCGAGCTGGAACCCGCTGAACCCGTTGCCCGTGAAGCTCGCCTTCTTCTCGTTGAGGCCCGCGACCTGCAGCCTGACGACGACCAGATCCAGCAACAACGGAACGTCCAGCGTCGGATGCGCGGCATCCAGCGTGCCGAGCTCCTTGCCGTTCTGACTGACCCTGAGCACCGGCGCCGTGTACGTGATCTTCGAAGTCTTCTCGTCCCCCGTCGCCGTGGCCGTGAGCGTCGGCGGCGTGGCCACGTCGATCTTGATCCCACCCGTGAGCTCGACGCTGACCGCGCGCATCGTCGACGTCGACTCGACCGCCTTGTTCTTGCTGCCGGGCAGATCGACGAGCTTGACGACGGAGTTCGCCTCGAACGCGTCCGGAACGCTGAGCAGGCTGGTCTTCACCGGCAACGGCACCTCGGCCGGCAGCGCGCTCAACACCTCAAGGCCGGCCAGCGACGTCTTGGCCGTGGCCAGCGGACTGACACACGGCCCGAGCTTCTCGTCCCACCGTGCGTGCACGCTGCCGTTGAGCAGCTTCAGCTTGCCGAGCGGCGTCTCCGGGATCGGCAGCCCACCGTTGGTCGGCTGCGGGTTGTCCGGAATGGCCGTCTGCACGAGCGTGCCCGGCGACTGCGGCGACCGCCCGGCCACCGCGAACCCGAACGGATTGGCCTGCGTCACGACCCGCTCGGTGCTCAGGAACGCCTCGGTGTTGACCTGCGCACTGGCCAGCCCGAACCCGAACTCGGTGACCGACTGCTTGGGCAACTGGTCACCCAGCCCAGGCAGGATCGTGTTCGTGGGCACCCCCTGCGGCCCGAGCCGAATCATCGTGAGCCCGGTCCCGGCATCTCCAACGGCATGCGCAAGCGGTTGCGGCCCATTCGGCGCCGATGCCGGCGGCTGATTCGGGTCGCGCGGCCCAGGCACCGGCGTGGTGGGAGGCTGCGCGAGCGCGGGCGCTGCAACGAGCGCGAGCAGCAACCCGGCCAGCGGCACGGACAACGATCGGCGCATGAACCACTCCTCGGCGGTTAGGAGGTGGTGACATCGGTCACGGTCCGTACAACGAAGCCGACCCCCGTGAGTGACGGGTCTGTGTGTCGGCTATAGTTATCGCGTCTCGCCGCCTTAGCTCAGTCGGCCAGAGCGGCTCACTCGTAATGAGCAGGTCATCGGTTCGATTCCGATAGGCGGCTCGGTGAGATGACCGGCGGGTCCTCCTAGGAGGACCCGCCGGTTTTTGTTTGACCTCGTAACGTTGTGATGCGTGTCACGATCTCCAATGTGTGCTGCGGATGCGAGGCCTCACCTCCCTGGAACGCAAGCTTGTGCTGACGGCGCGCCATGGGCAGCAGCTCCGGTGTCGCGGAACTCAGGTCGTTCGCGCGGACGTCATCCGTGATCTTCTGCTTGGCCGCCACGGGGCGGTGGACCCGAAGGGCGTACGGCTGATCGGAGCACAGATCGAGGGCGCCTTGGATTTGGAGGGTGTGCTCAGCACGGCCGGCCTCAATTTGACTGATTGCCGGATGCTCGATCCGCTGATCGCGCGAGACGCGCAGTTTCCTTGGCTCGAGCTTGAGGGTTGCCATGTTGCCAGAGTGTCGGCGGACAAGATTCGAGTAGCGGGAAGCATGTTCTTGCGGAAGGGCTTCACCGCAGTCAGTGCGGAGGGCAGGGCAGTAAGGTTGCCTGGCGCTCGCATCGGAGGAAATCTCGAATGCGACGGAGCGACACTCTCTGGCGTGAACGGACCTGCGCTGCACGCAGAGGACATTCGGATTGAAGGAAATCTCTTTCTACGCGACGGATTTTCTGCGACAGCTGATTCGCCGCTAGGTGCTGTTGTGTTGAATGGTGCTTTTGTCGGTGGTGGTGTCAACCTCGTTCGATCGACGTTGGTGAACTCGTCCGGGCCGGCGTTCAGTGCGCGTGGACTCAGGATCGAGGGAGAACTGGTGTTGGGCGGGGACTCCTCGTTTCAAGGGCGGAGTCGAAATTTCATCGTTGATCTGGCAGGTGCGACTCTGGGGGCCGTCCGCTGGAACAAGTTCGATGCGGACAACTCTGAAGCGGATGGCGCACTGTTCGGCCTGGAGAACGTGTCAGCAGGCTGGGTGGCCATCAGTGGCGAAATCTTGTGTCGTGCTGACACTCGCGGGGACTGTGCTGCCGGCGAGTTGTCGATCAGCGGGCTGACCTATCGATCCCTGGCGGCAACGGGTGCTGACTGGCGGGACTGGCTCCATTGGATCCGTTCGCACACTCGTGATTACACGGCTCAGTCTTACTGGCAACTTGCTGGTGTGGAACGAGCTGCGGGCAATGATGTAGCGGTTCGTCGGATTTTGATCGCTCAACAAGACGATCGCAGGATTCGGGGTGAGTTTGAAAGTCGGTGGTCTAGGTTGAGGCACCGTCTTTGGGGATTGTTGTCGGGTTATGGTTACCGCATCGGACGGACTGTAGTTGCGACGCTGATGGTTCTTGTGCTGGCGGGCCTTCTAGGGCTTTGGGCCGGGCACACGCCGATTCGAGACAGTAGGTACGCGGCGGGTCATACCAGTCGTTCCGAACAGCCGTTCACGCCGTGCTCGACATTCGAGCAGATCGGTCTTGGGGTCGATCGAGGACTTCCCCTGGCAGCGACCGGTGTGCGCGAGAGGTGCGACCTCGACACGATTAGCCGTCGCGGTCAGGCTTTTGCGATGGCGATCTGGCTACTGCAAGTCGCAGTGTGGATCCTTGCAACACTCGTTGTCGTCGGGTACTCCAGCATGATCCGGAGAACGGATTGATCATGTCGCAGGCGGTGTGTCACAGGTGGTGAGCGCTCGCTCCAGCGCCGAGCGTTCCGCCGGAGCCACGCTCATCCCGTAGGCCGCCTTCACCGTCACGTAGATGCGCCCGTACGAGCACGCATATCCGGCGTTGGGCGGCATCCACTCGTCCGGCGTCTTGTCGCCCTTCGACTGGTTGACCTTCCCGGAGACCGCGATCAGGTTCCGCAGGTCGTTGGCCGCCGACACCCGGCGCTCCTGGGGCCAGGTGGCCGCGCCGCTGCGCCACATCTCGGCCAGCGGCACCACGTGGTCGATCTGGATTTTCGACACGCTGCTGATCTGTGAGGCCGTGTAGGGGTCGTCGAGGGTGCCGGACTGGACGCTGCAGCGGCCGGGTTTGCGTTCGACGGCGGTCAGGTCGCGGGCCAGCACCTGGCTGCGTTGGTCGCAGCCGTCGCCGTCGGTGTCGAACCACGGCTGGCCGAACACGCAGCTCTTGCCGTTGTCGCAGTCGCGCACGTAACCGTCGAGGCGGCCTGGGGCGCTCAGCGGCAGGGTCGCCAGGGATGTTCGCGCCGCCGCGGCGTCGAGGGTTCCGGCGGGCACGCGATCCAGCTGCGGCCCTGAGGCCTGTGTCCCGGGGGACAGGGGTATCGCGGAACAGCCGGTCAGCAGGATGATCAGCAGTAGCCACCGCATGGGAAGGGCATACCCGCGACAACGGGCGGTGATGGCCGCCCAACGGCGTAACTCTGGGGGACGGATGTCTGACGTCAACGCGCTCGCTGATCGGCTTTTCGACACGATTCTCGACCGCTATCCGGTCGACGCCAGCCTGATGGGCTTCGACCTCGACCACGAAAGCCTCGTCGACCACAGCGAGGAAGCCGATCACCGGTACCGGGTGCGGCTGCACGAGATCCGCGCTGCCGCGGAGCGACTCGAGCCGGCGAACCTGTCCGAACGCATCACGGTGGGGATCGTCCTGCACGAGGTGAGCACCCAGTCCGACGAGATCGACGGGCGGCAGATCGAGTCCACCATCAGTGCGAACATTCGCACGACGGTCCCCGGCACGCTGGCCTTCCTGCCGCGGCTGCCCGTCGACACGCCGGAGCGCCAGGCCGGTTACCTGAAGCGGTTGCGCGGGATCGACGGGTTCTTCGCGACGATGATCATGCGTCACCGCAAGGGTTTCGCGGACGGTCGCACGCCGGTGAAGCACCTGGTGGAACAGGCCGTCGCGTTGCTGGACGGGCACCTCGAGAACCTCAGCGCGTTCGACGTCGTCGAAGGCGCGCGCGAGGCGATCGACGAGGTCCTCCGGCCGGCCGTCGAGAACTACCGCGCCTTCCTGCTGGACGAAGCACTGCCGCTCGGCCGCGACACCGAGCATCCCGGCCTGTGCTGGCTGCCCGGCGGCGACGCGGTCTACCGGATGGCGATCCGCACCCACACCACCGAGGACCTCGACCCGGAAGTGCTGCACGCCACCGGGATCAGGCTGATCGAGGACCTCAAGCGGGAGTTCGCGCAGTACGGCGACGACGTGTTCGGGAGCATCCGCAACGATCCGGCTTTCCGGCACAGCAACGCCGAGGAGATGCTCGCCGCCGCGCGCACGGCCGTTGCGAAGGCCGAAGCCGCTGCGCCCCAATGGTTCCGCACGATGCCGGACGACGTCTGCGCGATCAAGGAAGCGCCGCCGGCGGTGCCCGCGCACGTGCCGCCGCACTACTTTCCCGCCTCGGAGGACGGCAGCCGGCCCGGCACGTACTTCGTGAACACCAAGGAACCGCAGAACCGCCTCAAGATCGAGGACGAGGCCACGGCCTACCACGAGGCGGTGCCGGGGCATCACTTCGAGTACTCCAAGGCGGCGCTGCTCAAGGACGTCCCCGTGGTGCGGCGCAAGTCCCCGATCAGCGCGTTCGGCGAGGGCTGGGCGCTGTACTGCGAACGCCTCGCCGACGAGATGGGGCTGTACAGCAGCGACGAGTCGAGGCTCGGCATGCTGACGATGGACGCCATGCGCGCGGGCCGGCTCGTCGTCGACACCGGCTTGCACGCCAAGGGGTGGAGCCGTCAGCAGGCCATCGACTACCTCGTCGAGAACACCCCGATGGGGCTCATGCAGATCGAGTCCGAAGTGGACCGCTACCTCGGTGAACCGGGGCAGGCGCTCGCGTACGTGGTGGGGCGGCTGAAGTTCCAGGAACTGCGCGCGAAGGCAGAGGAAGCGCTAGGGGCGGCGTTCGACATCCGTGACTTCCACGAGGTCGTCCTCGGCCACGGCAGGCTCACGCTCGGCCTGCTGGACCACGTCGTCACCACGTGGATCGCCGAGCGTTGACCGCATCTGCCCGAGGTCGAGCATGCCCTCCCAGCGGGACACGACGAACGTCGCCACGCAGTTGCCCAGCAGGTTCGTGAAGACGCGCATCGAGTCCATGATCCGGTCGGCGCCCAGCAGCAACGCCACCGCCGCGGCCGGGATCGACCCGACCGCGGCGACCGTGGCGGACAACGCCAGGAACGCCGAGCCCGGCACGCCCGCCATGCCCTTCGAGGTCAGCACGAGCACCAGCACGATCGTGAGCTGGTCGCCGAGGTCGAGCGGGATGTTCAAGGCCTGCGCCAGGAACAGGGTCGCCAACGACAGGTAGAGCGAGGCGCCGTCCAGGTTGAACGAGTAGCCGGTCGGCAGCACCAGGCCGACGGAGGTGGGTGCGCAGCCGGCCCGCTGCAGCTTCGCCATCATCCGCGGCAGCACGGCCTCCGAAGACGCCGTGCCGAGCGCGAGCAGGAACTCCTCCTTGGCGTAGCGGATGAACCGCAGGATGTTGACCTGGGCGAACACCCACGCGATCACTCCCAGCAGCGCGCAGAACAGCAGAGCCGCACCGTAGGAGGCCAGGATCAGCCACAGGTACGTGCGCAGCGAGCCCAGCCCGTACTGCCCGACCAGGAACGCCATCGCGCCGAACGCCCCGAGCGGCGCCAGCTTCATCACGTAGCCGAGCACGGTGAAGAACGCCAGGTTGATGCGTTCCAGGAGGTCCACGACAGGGGTCACGCGCTCGCCGAGCTGGGCCAGCGCGCAGCCGAACAACACGGCGAACAGCAGCACCTGAAGCAACGCGTTGCGCGCTAACGCGTCCACCACACTGGAAGGAATGAGGTCCAGCAGGAACTGGACGACGCCGGGGAGGTGGCCGCCCTGCGTCTTCGCCTCGACGGCGGAGGCGTCCAAAGTGGAGGGGTCGACGTTCATCCCCGCACCGGGTCGCACGACGTTGCCGACCAGCAGTCCGAACGCGAGCGCGGCCGTCGAGACCACCTCGAAGTAGATCAGGGCCTTCACCCCGATCCGGCCGACCGAGCGCAGGTCACCGACCTTCGCGATGCCCGTCGCCACCACGCAGAAGATCAGCGGTGCGATCACCATCTTGATCAGCTTGATGAAGCCGTCCCCGATCGGTTTCAGATCCGCGCCGAACGACCGGAAGAAGTGGCCGACCAGCACGCCGGCGGCCACGGCGACGAGGAGCTGCAAGAAGAGCGACCGAGTTTTCACATGCCGGAAGCTAAATCTCATTTGTGAGCGATGGAGTGCCCTGAGTGTTACGCCTGCGCTATCCCACGGGTGACAGACTGCCGCGCATGAAGCCGGCCGCGGCGCTTGCCGCACTGCTCCTGCTCGTTGCTTCCTGCAGCGCGAGCGAACCCGAACTGCCGCCGCTCGAACTGCCACCCAGCGGTGGCAAGTTCGACTACCAGATCGGCGGCGTCTACCAGCCGGACGCGCGGGTCAAGATCGTGGTGCGGGACCGCGGCAAGATTCCCGTCGGCGACCGCTACAACATCTGCTACCTCAACGCCCTGCAGACGCAGCCCGACCCGATGGACGGCAGCCTGACCTGGTGGAAGCAGAATCACGGCGACCTGCTGGTGAAGAAGCCGGACGGTGAACCGGTGATCGACGCCGAGTGGGACGAGGGGATTCTCGACATCTCCACCCCCGACAAGCGCACGAAGATCCTCGACATCCAGAAGAAGTGGATCGAGGGCTGCAAGACGTCGCGGTACCAGGCGATCGAGGCGGACAACCTCGACTCGCACATGCGCGCCGGCGGGGCGTTCGACCTCAACGCCACCAAGGAGTTCATGAAGGCGTTCGTGCGGCACGCGCACGAGAAGGGGCTCGCGGTCGCGCAGAAGAACGGCGGTGAGCTGGGCGATTCGGGCAAGAAGTACATCGGCTTCGACTTCGCCATCACCGAGGACTGCCAGGCCAACGACGAGTGCAGGCCGTACGCCGACGCGTTCGGCGACAACGTCTTCCAGATCGAGTACACCGACGAGGCGTTCCAGAAGTCGTGCTCCGATCGCGGCGGCAAGACCTCAGTCATCCGCCGCGACCGGAACGTGGTGCCGTACGGGCACCCCGACTACGTCTACGAGGCCTGCCCGAGCGCCTGAGTCAGGAACGCCTGCCACTTCTCGGCCTGACCGGTCGCGTCACCGAACACGTGGTGCCCGACGGAGGCGCCGGGGTGGAAGCGGTACATGCCGTCAGCGCCGCGCACGCCGAGGAGCAGGCCCTTGTGCCCGTAGTCGACGACACCGGTGATGCCGAACGGTTCCAGCGTCACCTCGTCGCCGACCTGGAAGTCCTCGGGTACGCCGAGGGCCTTCATCAGAGCCGGCCACACGTCGGTACCCTCCGGCTGCTCGGGAGCCTGCGCGAAGACGTACGTGGCCGGCCGGCCGAAGAAGTACTTGACGTACGAGGCCAACGTGAACAGGTACATGTCCCAGCCGTGCGAGGACTGCTCGAGGTACTCGTCGCCCCAGCCGTCGCCGAGGATGCCGCTGTGCACGAACCGCAGCACCGTGGTGCCCTGATCGCGGCCCTCGATCAGGTACTCCATCGCGTGGACCGTGCCGTCCTCGCCGCTGTCGGACCGGTAGGCGAGGTGCTTGCCGGGCTCCCACGCCGTGATCGTCGAGGACTCCTGGAAGAAGCCCATGTCGAGCGTCATGCGGCCGCCGAGGCGTGGTTCGACGGTGTGCGGGCCCATGAACCACGAGTCGATGCCAGGCCCGGTCGCGATGGCCTCCCAGACCTGCTCAGGGGTCCCCTCGACCTCGACTTCCTTCTTGATCTCGAACTCGCGGGTCACGACTCTTCCTCCTTGGCGGCGTTGACGCTGGGGTGCAGGGCGACGATCACCCGGTGCGGTCGCCCTCCTTCGGCCTGTTCGTCGTGGTACTTGGCGACGAGCCGGGTCACGCACGTGGCGAGCTCCTCGGCGAACGCCGCTCGGTCGGCAGCCGTGGCGAACCTGACCTCGCCGTCCAGCGCGAAGGTCGCGAGGCGCTTCTTCGCCCTGGTCGCGCCCGTGATCAAAGTGCCGACGTCGCGCACCAGCCTGGCCGAGACCGCCAGCAGCCACCGCGCGGACAACCGATCGGGGGAACGCGCCGGGTCCGGCTGCACGGCCGCGAGCGCCGTGGGAGAGATGACGTAGGACGCCGCCGTCGCCTGCAGCAGGCGCTCGTTGACGTTGCCCTTGCGCCGTTCCTCGACCAGCTCCACCAGGCCGTGCTGCTCCAGCGTGCGCAGGTGGTAGTTCACCTTCTGCCTGGGCAGGCCGACCCGTGCGGCGAGCATCGTCGCCGATCCGGGCTCGGCGAGCTCCGCGAGCAGACGTGCCCGCACTGGGTCCAGCGACACCTCGGCCGCTGCCGGATCCTCGATCACCGCCACTTCGAACATGGCTCCACCGTCGCACCGAAAACAAAATTAGTCAAGAACTGAGTTGCTGTCGGTGACTTTGCTCCACCTGGGTGGAGTTGGACCCGGTACCGTAAGCGATGTCTCGATTGGTCGTTGCACGTTCGCAACCCCTGAGGAGACAGATGCTGATGATGCTGGCCCTGACCCTGCTGGCTTTGCCGTTCGCTCTGACCGCCGCCAACGTCGGCAGACGCAGGTGGATACGCAAGAGGGGTGTCGCCAGAGTGCGCGCCGAGCTCGACGCTTTCCACGCCGAGCTGGCTCGTCAGGGTCTCAGTCACTTCTCCGGGCGCTGACCACGTCCTTCGACGGCGAGATGCGGGTGACCACGTCGCCGTACCGTTCGTCGAAACCCGCGTTGATCTCCGCGGGCGATCCGACGACGGCGAACGTGTGCAGCACGTCGTCGTTGATCAACTCGCTCATCTCCGCCCACTGCTGCCGCCGGGACATCCGGTGCAGTTCCTCGTGCAGCGAGCCCCAGCCGTGCAGGTCGAGCACCGGCTTGTACGCGGGCGTCGACCCGTAGAACGCGATCTGCCGCTTGACGTCGGCGATCTCCTCGTCCGTCGTGGCGGCGAACACCGGGCCGCTGACGTCGAAGCCCTCCAACGTCTTTCCCACCTTGGCCCGGCCGCGTTCCAGGGCGGGCAGCGTCACCTCGCGCAGGTACCGCTCGGTCGTGAAGTTGTGGCACAGGAAGCCGTCCGCGACCTCGCCGGCCACCTCGGTCATCAGCCCGCCGACGCCAGCGAGGTAGATCGGCGCGGTGCCGTGCGGGTTCGGTCCGGGGTCGAAGAACGGCGTCATCAGCGTGTGCTTGTAGAACTCGCCGCGGAACGCCAGCCGCTCGCCCGTCTCCCACGCGTGCCAGATGGCGCGGACGGCCAGCACGAACTCGCGCATCCGGGCGGCGGGTTTGCTCCACGGCATGGAGAAGCGCTTGGTGATGTGCGCTTCGACCTGCGAACCCAGTCCGAGGTTGAACCGGCCCGCGGACAGCAGCCGCAGGTCGTTCGCCGTGGTCGCGACGGTCATCGGGTTGCGCGCGAACGCCACCGCGATCGCCGTGCCGAGCTCGATCCGCTCGGTCGCCGCGGCGGCACCGCTCAGCGCGAGGAACGGGTCGTGCTTGGTCTCGGCGAGCCAGAACCCGTCGTAGCCCTGGTCCTCCGCGCTCTTCGCGAGGCCCCCGACGGTGCCGGGGGCGTAATCGACGGCGCTGCTGTCCAGCTTCATGCCGGAGAGGGTATTAGCGGTACCGGGACTCGCAGGCGATGCCGTTGCGGTTCTCGTCCAGTTCGATGCGGTAGCCCGGCTGACCCCAGTAGAGCGGTGCCGCGCCGGCTCGCCGCGCGTCCTCGCAGGTCGCGTAGAAGACGGGCTGCTGCGTGGGCTTCGTCGTCGTGGTCGGTTTCGGCTTCGTCGTCGTGGTGACCGGAGGTGGCGGAGGCGGGGGAGTGGGCGTCTCGGTGACGTCCTTGCCGCCGCACGGCGTGCCCCAGAGCCCCATCGGCACGCGCTGAGCTGCTCCTTCGGCTTCGCGCTGCGCCGCCGTCGGAGTGCCGGCGGTGCGCCCGGCGCCGTTGCCCAGCGCGAGCAACGCGTAGTCCGTGCCGTCCGCGAGGCTGAGCGCGCCGGTGGTCCGGTCGTAGCGCACCTGCTGGTTGAGCAGCATGGCCTTGGCGAACGCGGCAGAGGCCTCAGCCCAGCACGGTCCCGGCTGGGCGAGGCCTGTGACCTCGGCTTTCGAGCCGTCGGACAGCATCACGGCGCGGCCGTCCACGATCGACGTCACGCTGATGCCCAGCTGCGCCGGCGGGACCGACGCGGACGTCGTCACCGGCACGTCCTCGGCCGGTTTCTCCACGGCGACAGGAGTCGACTGGCGTACCTGCGCGGTGCAACCCGCGGTGAGCACCACCAGCAGTACTCCGCCCACAGTTCTCCACCCCGACATGACACCGGATACTGCTACCTGGGCGGACGGCCGCCAAGGTTACGTATTTGGTGCGGTTCGGTTCACGGGTAGTCCGAACTGAAATACGGAGATGCCCAGTTCAGCGAGCGGGCTTCAACGTCCAGACGACGACCATCTCGCCGGTGGTCACGCCCTCGGCGTTGGTGATCGTGACCGCCACCGGGAATTCGGGGCGCGCACCGGACTCCAGTTCGGCCAGGATCTCGTCGGTGGAACGGCCCAGCACGGCTTCCGCGCGCAGCACGCCCATCGCGATCTTCTTGTAGGCGATCTCCGCACGGACGGCGAGTGGCGTGGCCTTGCCGAGGTGCGCGGCGAACGCGGCCATCACGACGGCGCCGGACGCGGACTCGCCGAGGCCGAACATCATCGCGGCGTGCGGCCCGCCGATGTGGTTGTGCAGCGTCGGGTCGTCCGGCAGTGACGCGACGATGCGGCTGGCGGAGACCTCCTCGAACTCGATGCCGGTGGTCTTCACGTACGGCACGGCCTGCTTCATGGCATCGGCGATGGACGACACGTCTTGGCTCATGGGACGGATGCTACCGGTGAGTAACCCACACTGCTACCCGCCGGTAACAACTACTCGGCGCGCTTGTACAGCTCCACTGTGGAGTGAGACTCGGAACTCACTTGCGTTCTGGTGGACCCGGATGGATGCTTGTACTGAGCAACTAGTTGGGTGATACAAGCAACGAGGTGTCAGATGGTCGACCCGGGCAGGTGCTTCGGCACCGGCATCGATCCCGAGCACGAGCTCGCCGATCGTGTCGGCATGGCGATGGTGCGCATGAACAAGATGCACGCCCAGGTCGCACACCAGATGGCCAAGCAGGGCATGGACAAGTCCGCCTTCGTGCTCCTCGCGACGCTCTCCGGTCTCGGTGAGTGCCGCTCGAGTGCGCTTGCGGAGGCGGTGCTCTCCGACCCGTCCACGGTCAGCAGGCAGGTAGCCGGGCTGGTGAAGGACGGGCTCGTCGAGAGGCGTGCTGATCCGGCGGACGGCCGGGCCAGCGTTCTCGCGGTCACCGAAGCGGGCCGCGAGCTGATCTTCAAACGACGCCGGCAGCGCAACGAGGCGATCGAGCAGGTGTTCGCGGACTGGCCCGACGAGGACTTCAAAGGCTTCGCGGACCTGTTCGAACGCTTCGTCCAGGACTACGAGCGCACGATCCCGGCGATTTTGACCGAACGCGGGACGGGGACCCGCGCAGGAGGGGAAGACTAGAAATGTCATCAACGACCGAGGCGACACCCACACCAGGGGCCTCCCTGACACATCGTCAGATCATGACGATCCTGTCCGGCCTGCTGCTGGGCATGTTCCTCGCGGCGCTGGACCAGATGATCGTCGCCAGCGCCATGAAGACCATCGCGGACCAGCTGCACGGCCAGACGCTGCAGGCGTGGGCGACGACCGCCTACCTGATCACCGCGACCATCACGACGCCGCTGTACGGCAAGCTGTCCGACATCTACGGCCGCAAGCCGATGTACCTCGCGGCGATCTCGCTGTTCCTGGCCGGCTCGCTGCTCTCGGGCATCGCGACGTCGATGTACGAGCTGGCCGCGTTCCGCGCGGTGCAGGGCCTGGGCGCCGGTGGTCTGATGTCGCTCGCGTTCGCGATCATGGCCGACATCATCTCGCCGCGTGAGCGCAGCAAGTACTCCGCCTACTTCATGGCCGTGTTCGGTTCGGCCAGCGTGCTCGGACCGGTCATCGGCGGTGTGTTCGCGGGCCTGACCTCGTTCCTCGGTGTCACCGGCTGGCGCTGGGTGTTCCTGGTGAACGTGCCGATCGCGCTGCTCGCGCTGTTCGTCGTCGCCCGCGTGCTGAACATCCCGCACAAGCGGGTCGACCACCGCATCGACTACCTGGGCGCGCTGACGCTGACCGTCGGCCTGGTGCCGCTGCTGATCGTGGCCGAGCAGGGCCGTGAGTGGGGCTGGGCGTCCGGTACGTCGATCGCCATGTACGTGATCGGTGTGCTCGGCCTGATCGCCTTCGTCTTCACCGAGCACCGCATGGGTGACGAGGCGCTGCTGCCGATCAGGTTGTTCCGCGGTCACACGTTCGCGCTGGGCAACGCCATCAACTTCGTGCTCGGCATCGGCATGTTCGGCGGCATGGTCTCCATCCCGCTGTACCTGCAGATCGTGAAGGGCGTCTCGCCGACGACCGCCGGTCTGATGCTGCTGCCGATGACGTTCGGCATCATCTCGGCGACGGCGATCAGCGGTCGCATCACCGCGCAGACCGGGCGCTACAAGATCTTCCCGATCATCGGCGCCGGGCTGATGTCGATCGCGCTGCTGTTGTTCAGCACCATCGGCACCGACACGCCGAACTGGCTGGTCATGATCTACATGTTCGTCATGGGCGCCGGCCTTGGCCAGTGCATGCAGACGCTGCTGCTGGCGATCCAGAACGACGCCGAGCCGCGGGACATGGGTGTGGCGACCGCCTCGGCGACGTTCTTCCGTCAGATCGGTGGCACGGTCGGTACCGCGGTGTTCCTGTCGATCCTGTTCAGCACGGTCGGCGACAAGATCGCCGAGGGCCTCAAGTCCGCCATGCAGACCGACGCGTTCCGGACGGCGCTGAGCCAGAACCCGGAGTTCGCCAAGCAGCTGCAGAGCGGTGGCGGGTCCGGTGTGGACATCAACAACACCGAGTTCCTCAACCACCTCGACCCGGTGCTGGCGCGTCCGTTCCTGGACGGCTTCTCCGGCGCGATCGACACGGTCTTCATGACCGGCGGGATCGTGATGGTGGCGGCGTTCGTCCTCGTGTGGTTCCTGCGCGAGAGGCCGCTGTCGACCAGGTCGGGTCTGGAGCGGGTCGCGGACGCGGAGTCGATCGCGGTCTAGTCCGAGGCGTCAGAGCACGAAAAAGGGCCGTCCTCCTCGCGGGGACGGCCCTTTCGCGTTGGTTCAGTGCAGCGTTTCGCCGCGCGCCTCAGCGTCCTTGAGACGCTGGTAGGAGCGGTGGATCTCAGCCTCGGCCTCGGTGCGGCCGACCCAGGTCGCGCCCTCGACGCTCTTGCCGGGCTCGAGGTCCTTGTAGACCTCGAAGAAGTGCTGGATCTCCAGGCGGTCGAACTCCGCCAGGTGGTGGATGTCGCGCAGGTGCTCGTGCCGCGGGTCGTAGGCAGGGACGCACAGAACCTTGTCGTCGCCGCCCTTCTCGTCGGTCATGCGGAACATGCCGATGGCACGCGCCGCGATCAGGCAGCCGGGGAACGTCGGCTCCTGGACGAGGACGAGGGCGTCCAACGGGTCGCCGTCCTCACCCAGGGTGTTCTCGATGAACCCGTAGTCGGCGGGGTACTGCGTCGACGTGAACAACGTGCGGTCGAGGCGGATGCGGCCACTCTTGTGGTCCACCTCGTACTTGTTGCGCACGCCCTTGGGGATCTCGATCAGGACGTCGAACTCCACTGGTCCTCGCTCATGTAGCCCATTCGTGACGCCACTAGTGTGGACCACGACGCCCTGTCAACCCTCATCGGAGCGGCGGCTGGAGGGTGTGAGATTGCCCGTACCGAGCTGACGGAGGCTCTCTTGCCGGACGACCCCCAGTGGCCGACCGAGGACGACGACGCCGGTGCGGACTCGGCGCCCGGTGAAGCGACGTTGCAGGTCAGCCGCCCGTCCGTTGACCAGCCGACGATGAGGTTCCCGCTCGCCGCGGTGCTCAAGCCACCGTCCATTCAGGAGCCGCTGCGCTCCTCACCTGTTCGTTCCGCTCCGAACGGTCTGGGATCCGGCTCAAGTGGCCCCGGTGGACCTTCTGCTGGTTCCGGCGGCCCGGGCGGCCCCTGGGGCGGATCAGCCGGTGGGAAGTCTCACGGGGCGATTGGTCCAGACGGTGGCGAACCTCGGGCGGTCCCGGTGCGGATCGAGCCGAAGAGCGAGCAGAAGACGACGGAGCTGTCGGTCCCGAACGCCAAGACCGCGCGGGTCGACCAGCTGCCGCACTCGGAGCCGTCGTGGTTCGACCAGCAGGGCAGAGGTGAGCAGGCACAGCGCCAGCAGACACCAGCACCGCAGCCTCAACGTCCGGAACAGCAGCGTCCGGAGCGCACCGAGATGCTGCGGGTCGACCAGCTCCAGCGCCAGCACCCCTCCCAGTCGCAGCAGCCCCAGCGTCCGGAGCCGCGGCCGGAACCACGTCCTGAACCACCGCGAGCCGAGCAGCCGAAGCGCCAGGAGCCCGCGGAACTCCCCGTCACCGGTTACGACGAGGAGCCGGAGGACCGGCTCACCACCGAGGAACCCAAGAAGGGCCGCAAGGCTCTCTTCGCGGTCATCGCCCTGCTGGTCGTCGTGGCCCTCGGCGGCGCCACCGTCTACGCGGTGAAGGAGTTCGGCGGCACCAAGGCGATCGTGACCTTGCCCCCGGCCGCACCCGCGAACGTCCAGCCGCTGGTCAAGGCCGTCACCGCGGGCGCACCGGCACCGTCACCCGCCGGCGTGGCGCAGGCCCTCACCGGTCCGGCGGCCAGCAGCGCCCTCGGCACGGTGACCGGCAGCGTCATCGACCCCGCGAACGGCACCGCGCTGTGGCAGCAGGGCGACACCACGCTCGCTACCCCGGCGTCGAGTCTCAAGATCCTCACGGCGGCCGCGGCGCTGCTCAGCCTCGAGAAGACAGACCAGCTGAGCACCAAGGTCGTCCAGGGCGCGGAGCCCGGCAGCGTGGTGATCGTCGGCGGCGGCGACCCGACGATCTCGGGCGTGTCCGGCAAGTCCGTCTACCCCGGCGCGGCGACGCTCGACGAGCTGGTCAACCAGGTGAAGCAGAAGGGCGCGGTCACCAAGGTCCAGTTCGACCTGACCCGCTACACCGGCGAGGCGCTCGGGCCGCAGTGGGAGCAGGCGGACATCGGCGGCGGTTCGGTCGCGCCGATCGTGCCGTTCATGCTCGACGGCGGACGGGTCGACCAGTCGAACGTCAACGGCGCGCGCACCGCCAGCCCGGCGCAGGCGGCCGCGGACGCGTTCGCGCAGCGGATCGGCGCTCCCGGCGCCACCGCGGGTGCGGCCCCGCCGAACGCGCAGGTGCTCGGCGAGATCAAGTCGGCGCCGATCGAGCAGCTCGTCGACAACATGATGCAGATCTCCGACAACGTCCTCACCGAGGCGATCGCCCGCGAGATCGCGATCAAGACGGGCAACGAGCCGTCGTTCACGGGCGGGGTCAAGGCCGTGCGGGACGTGCTGACCAAGAACGGGTTCGACCTCACCACCGCGAACTTCGTGGACGGCAGTGGACTGTCGGCGACGAACAAGATCCCGGCCAAGCTGCTCACCGACGTGCTCTCGGTGGCGGCCAAGCCCACGCTCGACGACCCGCGCACGGCGAAGCTGCGGCCGTTGCTGACGGCACTGCCGGTGGCGGGCGGCAGCGGCACGCTGGCCGAGCGCTACGTCGGGACCGCGGCGAGCGGCAGGGGCTGGGTGCGGGCCAAGACCGGCACGCTCACCGGGGTCAACGCGCTCGCGGGCGTGGTCGTCGACGTGGACGGGCGAGTGCTCGTGTTCGCGTTCATGTCGGCCAGCAACCGCGACGCCGCGAAGGAGGTGCGACCCGCGCTGGACGTGATGGCCGCTGCGTTGCGGGGTTGTGGCTGTTCGTAGCGGGGCGTGCGCAGGTAGCGTCGGAAGCGTGAACGGCGCTTCGGAGGCAGAGCTCGGGCCGGTGGACTGGGAGCTGGCGGTTTCGACCGCCACGCGGCTCGTACGACCAGGCCCGGTGATCGGGAAGGACGAGGCCGACCACGTCGTCGGGAGGCTTCGCGAGCTCGCGCCGCAGTCGGAGGTACACGTCCGCGAGCTGACCGGCCTCGGTCAGGGGCTGCCGCTGCTGCCGGGTGAGGTCGTGGACCGCCCGGCGTGGGTCGCGGCCGCCGCCCAGGGCCTGGCCGCGCTGACCGCGCCCGCCATGCCGCGCCAGACCGGTGCGATGGCGAGCATTCTCGCGAGCACGGCCGGTGTGCAGGCCGGCGTCGTGATGGCGTTCCTGTCGTCGCGGGTGCTCGGCCAGTACGACCCGTTCAGCCCGAACGAGCAGCTCGCCGGCCGTCTGCTGCTGGTGGCGCCGAACATCGTTGGCGCGCAACAGGCTCTGGACGTTCCGGCGGACGACTTCCGGATGTGGGTGTGCCTGCACGAGTGCACGCACCGCCTGCAGTTCACCGGCGTGCCGTGGCTGCGCCAGTACTTCTCCGACCAGGTCACCACGCTTCTCTCCACAATGGACGAGGAACGCGCACCGCTGCCGGAGGTCATCCGCGACTTCCGGCACAAGCTGCGCGCCGGTGACGGCCCGATCGGCCTGATCGAGCTGATCCAGTCGCCGCAGCAGAAAGCCGTGCTGGACCGGTTGATCGCACTGTCCACTTTGCTCGAGGGCCACGCGGACCACGTGATGGACGCCGTCGGCCCGACCGTCGTGCCGTCCGTGTCGACGATCCGCACCCGCTTCAGCGCGCGCCGCAAGGGCGGCGGCCTGCTCGACCGGATCCTGCGCACGGCACTCGGCGTGGAGGCGAAGGTGCGCCAGTACGAAGAGGGCGCGCAGTTCACCGAGTACGTCGTCGAACGCGTCGGGATGGACGGCTTCAACGCGATCTGGACGTCCGCGGACACCCTGCCGACCCGCGCGGAGATCACCGAGCCGATGACCTGGCTGCGCCGCGTGTCGCCGTGAACGGACCGGTCGCCGAGATCAGGACGGCGGTCCGCAGGTTCCTCGACTCGGTGTCGCCTGACGCGGTGACCGTCGCGGTCTCCGGCGGCGCCGACTCGCTCGCGCTGGCCTGCTGCGTGGGTCAGCTGCTGCCCGGCGCGGCCGCGGTGGTCGTCGACCACCAGCTCCAGCCGGGTTCAGCTGATGTGGCCGCGCGCGCGGCTCAGCAGTGCGCGGAGTTCGGTCTGGTGTCGCGTGTGGAGACCGTCGAGGTGTCCGGGGGTGGCGGCCCGGAGGCGGCGGCCCGCAAGGCCCGGTACGCGGCACTGAGGCCTGCTTCCGGCGTCGTGCTGCTCGGCCACACCCTCGACGACCAGGCGGAGACCGTGCTGCTCGGCCTGGGCCGCGGCTCCGGTCCGCGCTCGATCGCCGGCATGCGTTCCTACGACCCGCCGTGGGGACGCCCGCTGCTCGGCGTGTCGCGCGCGGCCACCCGTGCTTTCTGTGCCGAGCAAGGCATCGACGTGTGGGAGGACCCGCACAACTCGGACCCGTCGTTCACGCGCGTGCGGCTGCGTTCCGAAGTTCTGCCGTTGCTGGAGGACGTGCTGCAAGGCGGCGTCTCGTCGTCGTTGGCCCGCACGGCCTCCCAGCTGCGCGAGGACTGTGACGCACTCGACTCCCTCGCTGCCGCGTTCGCCGGCGACTGCTGTGCCGTCGACGACATCAGCGAGTTGCCCGTCGCACTGCGACGCAGAGTGGTCAGGTCATGGCTCATCGATGAAGGTGTGCCGGAACTGTCCGATTCGCATCTACGTCGTGTTGACGCACTGGTGAGTGAATGGCGCGGTCAGGGCGGTGTCTGGCTACCTGGCGGCTTTGTCGTGCGGCGCGCGCATGGCAGGCTCGTTGTGGAACAACAGTCTTAAGCAGAGGGGACCTGTCTGTGTACGACGGCGACATCGCATCCGTGCTCATCACCGAGCAGGAGATCAGCGACAAGGTCACCGAACTCGCCAAGCAGGTCGCGGCTGATCACCCAGAAGGTGACTCCGACCTCGTGCTCATCACCGTCCTCAAGGGCGCCGTGATGTTCATGGCCGATCTCGCTCGCGCGCTGCCCGTCCCGGTGCAGCTCGAGTTCATGGCCGTTTCGTCCTACGGCTCCTCCACGTCCTCATCGGGCGTGGTGCGGATCCTGAAGGACCTGGACCGCGACATCGCCGACCGCAACGTCGTGATCGTCGAGGACATCATCGACTCGGGGCTGACCCTGTCGTGGCTGCTGAAGAACCTGCAGTCGCGCAAGCCCCGGTCGCTGCAGGTGTGCACGCTGCTGCGCAAGCCCGACGCGGTGAAGGTCGAGGTGCCGGTGAAGTACGTCGGGTTCGACATTCCCAACGAGTTCGTCGTCGGGTACGGGCTGGACTACGCGGAGCGGTACCGGGATCTGCCGTACATCGGCACGTTGGACCCGAAGGTCTACTCGAGCTGACGCTTCTGCTTCAACGCACGCGAACCGCTGTCCAGCCGCTCTTGCCGTGTGCGTCGCACCAACAACAACGCCGGGCCTCCCAGAAGGGAAGCCCGGCGTTGTGCGGTCGTGCGCGACTCAGCAGTTCGGACGGCACCGCCGCTGCGACACCGCGTCCAGCAGCACCGCGCGGATGTCCTCGGGATTCGGCGCCTGGTAGGCCTTGCCGCCGGTAGCAGCGGAAATCGACCGCAGCGCCTCCATGTCGACCTCGTCCCCGAGCCCGACCATGATGATCGGCACCGGCCTGGCCGGGTCGGACTCCCGCTTCAACGTCTCGATCAACGAGTTCGTGTCGATCGACGAGATGTCGTCGTTGCGCCCGTCGGTCATGAGCACCACGGAGTTGACCTTCGACGGGTCGTAGCCCGACAGCACGTGCCGGAAGGCCGCCAGCGTCGTGTCGTTCAACGCCGTGCCACCACCGACCAGGCCGGGTAGCTGCGAAGCGCCGGCTTCGAGGCGCTTGCGGCGCGTCACGCCCGCCAACGGCTCGCCGAGAGGCCCTATCGGGACGAGCTCGATCCAGTCGTTCGGCGGCTTCTTGTCCGTCGAGAACGCCCACAGGCCGATCGCTGTGGTGTCCGGCAGCATCGACAAGGCGGTCATGGACGCCTGGGTGGCGGCCTCGACCCGGGTTTTGCCGTTGCCGGACTTCTCGATCATCGAGCCGGAGACGTCGATGACGGTCAGCATGCGCATGTCGAGGCTGATGGCGCCCCACGTGCGCAGCAGTTCGGAGACCTGGTCGGCGTTCGGGGTCTCGATCAGCTTCACGTCGCCGGCCTGCACGCCCTCGACGTCGGTCGACCACTTCGCGGGCGCGGCGCCCTGCACGGTGCGGAAGCCCGCCTCGCCGAAGCGCTTGACGGTGTCCGCCGAGCGCAGGGTCCTCTCGAACGCTGCTGCCGCCTCGCCGATGCCTTCCGCCTCGTTCGGGCGGGAGACCCGGACCAGCGGGTAGTCGAACGAGAGCGTGCCCTCCTTGGGCGGGGCGCCCAGGACGGCGTTGTCCTTCACCGAGCGGTTGTTGGCGACGACGGACTGCTCGGTCGCGGCGAACAGCGGCGCCTTCTCCGCGTCCGTGGTGACCTTGCCGTACGAGTCGCGGACGGACGGCACGGCGCTGCGGCCCACGCGCAGCAGGGTGCCGACCAGTTCCGGCTTGGGCGTTCCGTCCGGGTTGCCCAGCAAGGTGCGGATCACGAACAGCGCGGCGAGACCCTCGGAGGTCATCGTCGGGTCGCTCATCGAGATCTGGACCTTCGGGTCGACGACCTTGGACCAGGAGACGGGGGAGACCGGGAAGCCGATCTTGGACATCGCGGACTCGGAGCCCGCCATGACCAGCGGGCTGGTCGCCAGCGAGGGCTTGATGTCGAGCTTCGGGGCCTCCGGGCCGGTTTCCGCGGCCTGGCGCTGGGCTTCCGCGGCCCACATCGAGGAGTCGGGGATCCAGAGGGAGTGGGGGTTGATCTGCGCGGTGGGGAGCTCGTTCGCCACGTCGGCCGCGTTGCGCGACTCGACCTGGACCTGAACGCACCGGCCGTTCACGACCGGTTGTGACCGCTGGTAGTCCTGGGCCGCCGCGTTCACCACGTCCAGTGCGGCGGGCGTGACAGCGACCTTCAACGGAAGTGCGCCGGAGCAGTCGGCGCCGCTGGTGACACGAAGTGCCACGACTGTGACGCCTGCTGCCGCGACCACGCCGAGGAGGGCGCCCACGGGGAGGGCGACCCGCCGGAACAAGCCGGGGGACGTGTGACGTGCTGACATACAGTTACTTACCTTCGGTCACGTGTTCACTCTTTCGAGTGGCGGGGGAACACTCGGGGGAATGCATGAGGATGACATGTGACCCCCAAACGTAATGAGATGGCGTGACCTGCGTCACTCGTCTGGACGGCCGTATTTGTTCCGGATGAACCAAACTGCGTGAACATGCGTGGTGGGGGTCACCCGCGGGAACCGCGAAGCGCCGCCACCCGTTGGTTGCTCAGTACCCGACTGGCGAGCGGTAGGCTGGTCGGACGCGGTATGTGGGTCTTCCACTGCCCGACGCGCAAGTCAGGGAGGGTCGAGGCCGCCCGCCGGCCGTAAGTGCATGGACCGCAAGCGCCTGCTTCGCAACCCGCTGCTGTGGATCGCTGCGGTGTTGCTGCTCTACTTCGTCTTCACCGTGCTCTTTGACGACTCACGGGGTTATCACCAGGTCAAGACCTCCCAGGCCCTGCAACAGGTGCGGGACGGCAAGGTCAAGGAAGCCACGATCGAGGACAAGGAGCAGCGTCTCCGACTCACCCTCACCGACGGCACGACCTTCGAGGGCAGCAACCGCCTGATCACGCAGTTCCCGGCCAGCTCGACGGACGAGATCTTCACCGTCCTCGACCAGGCCGGCAACAAGCCGACCGTCGAGACCAAGGTCAGCCAGGAGTCCATCCTGATGCAGATCTTGATCTACCTCGTCCCGCTCGGCCTGTTGTTGCTGCTGCTCATGTGGATGATGAACAACGCTCAGGGCGGCGGTAACCGCGTTCTGAACTTCGGCAAGTCCAAGGCCAAGCAGCTGTCCAAGGACATGCCCAAGACGACGTTCGCCGACGTCGCCGGTGCCGAGGAAGCCGTCGAGGAGCTCGAGGAGATCAAGGACTTCCTCCAGAACCCCGGCCGCTACCAGGCGCTCGGCGCCAAGATCCCGAAGGGCGTGCTCCTGTACGGCCCGCCGGGAACCGGTAAGACGCTGCTCGCCCGAGCCGTCGCCGGCGAGGCGGGCGTGCCGTTCTACTCCATCTCCGGTTCGGACTTCGTCGAGATGTTCGTCGGTGTCGGTGCCTCGCGTGTGCGTGACCTGTTCGAACAGGCCAAGCAGAACGCGCCGTGCATCATCTTCGTCGACGAGATCGACGCCGTCGGTCGTCACCGCGGTGCCGGCCTCGGCGGCGGTCACGACGAGCGCGAGCAGACGCTGAACCAGCTGCTCGTCGAGATGGACGGCTTCGACTCGCGCGGCGGGATCATCCTGATCGCGGCGACGAACCGTCCCGACATCCTCGACCCCGCGCTGCTGCGTCCCGGCCGCTTCGACCGGCAGATCCCGGTGTCCGCACCGGACCTGAAGGGCCGCAAGCAGATCCTCCGGGTGCACTCGAAGGGCAAGCCGCTGGCCGCGGACGCGGACCTCGACGGCCTCGCGAAGCGCACCGTCGGGTTCTCCGGCGCCGACCTCGCGAACGTCATCAACGAGGCCGCATTGCTCACCGCGCGCCACAACGGCCACGTCATCGACGGTGCCGCGCTCGAGGAGTCGGTGGACCGCGTGATCGGCGGTCCGGCCCGCAAGAGCCGGATCATCTCCGAGAAGGAGAAGAAGATCACCGCGTACCACGAGGCCGGGCACGCCCTGGCCGCGTGGGCCATGCCGGACATCGACCCGGTCTACAAGGTCACGATCCTCGCCCGCGGCCGCACGGGTGGTCACACCCTTTCGGTGCCGGAAGAGGACAAGGACCTGATGACCAGGTCCGAGATGATCGCGCGACTGGTGTTCGCACTGGGTGGCCGCTCGGCGGAGGAGCTCGTCTTCCACGAGCCCACGACCGGCGCGTCCAACGACATCGAGCAGGCGACCAAGATCGCCCGCGCGATGGTCACCGAGTACGGCATGAGCGCGAAGCTCGGTGCGGTCAAGTACGGGCAGGAGCAGGGTGAGCCGTTCCTCGGCCGCTCGGCCGGTCGCCAGGCGGACTACTCGCTGGAGGTCGCGCACGAGATCGACGAGGAGGTGCGCAAGCTCATCGAGGCGGCGCACACCGAGGCGTACGAGGTGCTCGTCACCTACCGCGACGTCCTCGACGACCTCACGCTCGAGCTGATCGAGAAGGAGACCCTGCACCAGAAGGAACTGGAGCGGATCTTCGCGCGGGTCGAGAAGCGGCCGCGGATCACCCAGTTCAACGAGTTCGGTGACCGCACGCCGTCCGACATCCCGCCGATCAAGACTCCTGGCGAGCTCGCCAAGGAACGCGGCGAGCCGTGGCCCCCGGTCGTGGAGGACACCCTCGACGACGCTCCCGAGGACTCGCAGCAGGCGGAGCCCGCTGCTGCGGAGCCGACCGAGGAGCTGCCCTCGCCGAACGGTTCCAACGGCGTGCACCAGCCCGGTCAGCCGGTCAACCAGTCGGGTCCGCCGAACTACGGCGCCCCGCCCGGATGGACCCCGGCGACGGTGCCCGGCGGCAAGCCGCACAACGTCTGGGAGCCGAAGAAGCCGCAGCCCGACCAGGACGAGCGGCAGTGACCGAGCCCAACCAGCTCGACGCAGACGCCGGTCTCACCCGCAACGGGGAGGCCGGCGTCTCCGCGCGGCGGGTCTTCGACCAGGCACGCGCGGAAGCGGCGGTGCGCGAACTTCTGATCGCGTGCGGTGAGGATCCGGAGCGCGAAGGCCTCCGCGAGACACCCGCACGAGTGGCGCGTGCTTACCGGGAGTTGTTCGCGGGCCTGTACACGGACGCGGACAGCGTGCTGGCGAAGACGTTCGACGAGAGCCACGAGGAGCTCGTCCTCCTCACGGACATCCCGATGTTCAGCTTCTGCGAGCACCACCTGCTGCCGTTCCACGGCGTCGCGCACGTCGGCTACATCCCGAACGAGGCAGGCCGCGTGACGGGCCTGTCGAAGCTCGCCAGGCTCGTCGACCTCTACTCGAAGCGGCCGCAGGTGCAGGAACGGCTGACGTCGCAGGTCGCGGACGCGTTGGTGCGCAGGCTCGAACCGCGCGGCGTGATCGTCGTCGTCGAGGCCGAGCACCTGTGCATGGGCATGCGCGGTGTGCGCAAGCCCGGTTCGCGCACGACGACCTCCGCGGTGCGCGGTCTGTTGCGCACGTCCGCCTCGTCGAGGGCGGAGGCCATCGAACTCATCAGGGGCCGTCGGTGACCGGTTCCGCTGGTTTGCCGAAGCCCGGCCGGTGCGTCGTGATGGGCGTGGTGAACGTGACGCCCGATTCGTTCTCCGACGGCGGCCGGTACCTCGATCGGCAGGACGCCGTCGCGCACGGCGTCGAGATGCACCGGCGCGGCGCCGACCTGATCGACGTGGGCGGCGAGTCCACGCGTCCCGGTGCCGAGCGGGTCGACCCCGCCGAGGAGATCGCCCGGATCGTGCCGGTGATCCGCGAGCTGGTCGCCGCTGGCGTGCCGGTCAGCGTGGACACCATGCGCGCCGCCGTGGCATCGGCGGCGCTGGACGCGGGCGCGTCGATCGTGAACGACGTGTCCGGTGGTCTGGCGGATCCTGCGATGGCGGCCGTGGTGGCTGCCGCGGGCGTGCCGTACGTGCTGATGCACTGGCGTGGCCACAGCACGGAGATGGACTCTCTCGCGCAGTACGACGACGTCGTGTCGGACGTGCGCAGCGAGCTGCTGGAGCGCGTGGAGACGGCGATGGCGGCCGGTGTCGCGGAGTCGTCGATCGTGCTCGACCCCGGACTGGGCTTCGCGAAGCTCGGCGACCACAACTGGGAGCTGTTGCAGCGCCTGGACGAGCTGGTCGAGCTGGGCTTCCCGGTGCTGGTCGGCGCGTCGCGCAAACGCTTCCTCGGGACGCTGCTGGGCAACCGTCCACCGGACGGCAGGGAGGACGCGACCGCGGCGGTGTCTGCTCTGGCGGCGTTCAACGGAGCGTGGGGTGTGCGGGTGCACGACGTCGACCGGACTTTGGACGCGGTCGCCGTCGCCGGGGCGTGGAGGCGGGGACATGGCTGATCGGATCGCGTTGACGGGCCTGCGGGTGCGCGGCAACCACGGCGTTTTCGAGCACGAGAAGCGCGACGGCCAGGAGTTCGTCGTCGACATCACGCTCTGGCTGGACCTGAGCTCGGCGTCGCGGACGGACGACCTCAAGGAGACCTACCACTACGGGGAGGTCGCCGAGATGGCCGCCGCGATCATCGGCGGCGAACCGTGCGATCTCATCGAGACGGTGGCCGGCCGCATCGCCGACGCGGCCATGACCGACACCCGGCTGCACGCGGTCGAGGTGACGGTGCACAAGCCGTCCGCGCCGATCCCGCTGACGTTCGACGACGTCTCGGTGACGATCCGCCGGTCGCGCCGGCTCGCCGCACCGCTGCCCAAGGAACCTCGTTGACCCGCGCCGTCCTCTCGATCGGCTCGAACCTCGGCGACCGGTTCGCCTTCCTGCGGTCCGTCGTGGACGGGTTGCGGCCGTACGTCGTCGCGGTGTCGCCCGTGTACGAAACGGCCGCCTGGGGTGTCGAGGACCAGCCGGACTTCTTGAACGCCGTCGTGATCGTCTCGGCCGACGACGTGGACGAGTGGGGCTGGCTGCGGCGCGGTCAGGAGTTGGAGAACGCCGCCGGGCGCGTGCGGGAGAAGCGCTGGGGACCGCGCACGTTGGACGTGGACGTGGTTTCGGTGGACGGGGTGACCTCGGACCACCCCGAGCTGCTTCTGCCGCATCCTGGGGCGTTTGAGCGCGCAACGGTCCTCATCCCGTGGCTCGACGTCGAGCCGGACGCCGTGCTCGCGGGCCACGGACCCGTTTCCGCGCTGCCGTTCTCACCCGAAGGTGTACGGCGGCGCGACGATCTCGTGCTGAATTCAGGTTGGATGGACTCGTGAGGTTCACCCGTCCCCGTGATCTGGCGGCTGTCGCGATCGTCGGCGGTCTGCTGGCTCATCTGCTGCTGCGACTCTCGTACGACACGTTGCCGCCGTTGCCTCTGCTCGCCGGGTCGACGCTCTTGGTGATCGCGGTCGTGGAGGTCGTGCTCGCGTTCTCGTTGCGGGCCCGGATCCAGCGCCGTCCGGGAGCGCGTCCGGTGCAGCCGCTCACCGCGGCCAGGGCAGTGGCCCTGGCGAAGGCTTCCTCGGTTTTGGGCGCGTTGATGTTCGGCGCCTGGACGGGGTTGCTGATCTTCACGATCCCGGTGCGCGACTCGTTCCCCGCGGCCTCGAACGACCTGGTGGCGGCCGTGATCGGGATGATCTCCGCGGTGGTTCTGACGGCCGCCGCGCTGTGGCTGGAGCACTGCTGCAAGACGCCCACGGAGAGTTCCGGGAACGAATAGATACCCGGCCGTAGGTCTCAGTCGCATAACTGCGCGGTACCGTAGTGCGCATGACCGGGCGAGGCGCGTCGATCGACGACGAGCAGGAAGATCACGGTCGTGGCTCCGGGCGGTTGCTCTTAGTAGCGGCATTGGCGCTCGCCCTCGTGGCCGCGGCGGTGCTCGTTGCGAGCGACAGCGCCCGCATGCTGCGCCTGGCCGTGGTGGCCGCGCTGTGGGCGGCACTGGTGGGCGCTTTCCTCGCCGCCAGGTACCGCAAACAGGTCACTGAGCGCGACGAAGAGGTGGCCGACCTCCAGTCCGTCTACGAACTGGAACTCGAGCGCGAAGTGGCCGCCCGCCGCGAGTACGAGCTCGAGATCGAGTCCGAGACCCGCAAGCGCATCGAAGCGGAGTCGCGCGCGGACATCGACTCCCTGCGTGCGGACCTGAAGTCGTTGAGGGACAACCTCGAAGCCCTGCTGGGCGGCGACGTGCTGGTCGAACGGGTGGCCCTGCGCGCGGAGTCCACCCGCCTGCGCTCCCTGGGTTCCGAGGCCGCCGCCCGCCTCGCCGCGCTGCCGGACAACCGCGTCATCAACGCCAAACCCGCGATCACCTCGTCGATCTCGTCGATGTCGTCGTCGATGGAGAAGCCGTCCGAGCGCACCGAACTGATCGAGCGCGTCGCCCACGATGCGAAGGTGCAGCCGCCGCGCCGTGAGCAGGCCCGGCCGGAGCCCACCCGCCCGGAACCGACCAGGAACTCGCCCCGCCCCCAGCCGGCCGTCGTGCGCCGCGAGCCGGTGAAGGCCGCGAAGCAGGAACCGGCCCGCCCGCAGCCCCGCCCCGCCGGCGTGTCCGCCCGGCTCGGCGTGTCCCCGCCGCAGGTCGCCCAGCCGCACACCGTCAAGGCCTCGCCGGTGCAGCAGCCGCAGCCCGTGCAGGCGCAGGTGCACCGGACCGAGCGGGTGCCGCGTCCCCAGCCGCAGCCGCCGACCCGCACCGAGGCGTTGTCACGGCCGCCGGAGCCGCCGAAGGCGCCCGCCGCCGTCGCCAAGGCCGTCGAGACCCGCAAGCCCGAACCACGGCCGCGCGCCGCCGACCGCACCGAGATGATCAACCCGGCCGCTCTGGAATCACGCTCGCAGCCGTCGAACACCGGCCGCCGCCGTGCCGACGAACGCCCGGCTCCCGCTGCCCCGATGCAGGACAGCGGCTCCTGGGAGACCCTGAAGCCGGGCGCCGGTGAACCCGCGCCGAGTTCTTCGGCCTCGTCGTCCTCTCGCGGCCGTCGCCGGGCGGACGACGCACCCGAGGACTCGCTGGTGTCGCTGCCGCCTTCGGGCCGCCGCGCCGCCGAGCAGTCGTCGGCCCGCCTGCCTGCGGTGTCGCCCAGCCGCCGAACCGCGGCGGACGAGCCATCGGTCTCCGGCCGCCGGGTCGCCGAGGACTCGTCCACGCGCCTGCCCGCGGTCTCGACCGGCCGTCGTGCAGCGCCGGAAGACCCTTCAGGCGCCCACGCGGACGGCAAGTCCGTGAGCGAGCTGCTGGCGTCTCTCGGCGGGGGCGACGCACCCCGCCGCCGTCGCCGCCGCGACGACTAGCCGCCTACTTGTCGATGTCGCCGACGATGACGGCGAACGAGCTCAGCACGGCCGGCAGGTCGTCCACCTTCGTGCCGGGCAGCAGCGCGGACAGGGCCTGAACGTTGTTGAACGACGGCGTGCGCAGCTTCAACCGCCACGGCGTCTTCTCACCGCGTGACGACAGGTGCACGCCCGAGGTGCCCAGCGGCGCCTCGACGCGCGTGTAGACCGAGCCCTCGGGAGCCTTGATGGCCTTGGGCAGCCGGACGTTCACCGGTCCCGGCGGCAGCTGTTCCAAACACTGCCGCGCCAACGCCTTGGACAGCCCCACTTCGTCCACAAGGCACCGCACCCGCGCCGCGGCATCGCCCTCGGTCCGCACCACGGGCGTGAAGTCCAGCTTTTGGTAGGCGGGCAACGGATCGTCGCGCCGCAGATCGAAGTCCACCCCGCTGGCGCGCCCGATCGGCCCCGTGACGCCGTACTGCAGCGCGTCGTCGTGCCGCAGCACCCCAAGCCCTTCCAGCTTCCCGAAGTCGATCTGAAGTCGGGTAGGGTCCACAGTGGACAGGAAGTCGGCGACCCTCGTGACCCAGCCGGCCGGGACGTCCTCGCGCAGCCCGCCGATCCGGTTGAACATGAAATGGATGCGTCCGCCAGAGGCCTCTTCCATCAGCGCCTGCACGCCCTCGCGGTGCACGGCAGCGTTGGGGCACAACGGAGTCAGGAAGACCATGTGCGCCATCAGCCGGTTGAGCTCGCACAGCAGCGCGCGCAACCACTGCGCGCGGGCCGGCACGTCCATGCCCGTCATGCGTTCAACGGCCAGCGCGACCGCCAACTCGTTGCAGAACGCGGAAAGCCAGTCGTGCCGGTTGGCGAGCGTCAGGACCTGCCGGTAGTCGCGAACCTCGAAGAGCTTCTCGGCGCCGCGGTGCAGATGTCCGACGAGAGGCTCGGCGGCGGTGATCACCAGGTCCGGCGTGACGGTGAGGCGCAGGCGGTAGGCGCCGTGGGCCGAGGGGTGGAGTGGGCCCAGGTCGATCACGCGGTCGACGCCCAGGTAGCGGGCGCCTGCGCCAACTCCGACGGTGATCTGCTCGCTCACCGGAGCATGGTTTCACGCCCTCGTGACGCCGAAGAAGAAGCACCCGTGCGACAGGCTGCGGACCTGGACCGACTCGACCGCGGGATCGTCGAACAATCCCTCGATCACCCGATCGAACGATCCAGGCTCCACCACCTCACCGTCGTGGATCTGGCCGGCGGCGTTGTAGGAGCGAAGAATCCGCGGATTGTTCAACAATTCGACGGGGAGACGGTCCAACGAAGGCGAGTCGGGGCAGTCCACGTGCGTGAAGATCGGCCCGACCTCGGCGTAGGGGCCCTTGCCGTTCGAAGGCGAGTAGCGGAACAGCCAGACCGGCTCGTCGGGCAGTGATTTCCGCAGGCAGCACCGCAACGGCACGCCGGGCTCGGAGGCGCGGTACTCGCGACCTGTGTCGGACAGAGCGGCGGCCGGCAGGACGTTGTGGATTCGCATACCGAGAACGATCGTCGTCAGACCCCGGAAAAGCTGGCGGGAATCGGACGCCAGGGCGGCAGCGCGGGCAGCAGGTCCGCCACCGCCACGCCGTTCCCGTGCAGCAACCAGCCGAACGCCCCCAGACCGGCAGGGTCCCGCAGCTCAGCGATCCGCCCGGCGCGAGCGGCCGACTCCAGCCACTCCCACCCCGAGCCGGCAACAGACCCCGAGAGCCCCAGCGCGGCCAGGGCATCCCGCTGCGACACCAGAACCCGGTCCCCACCCGCCGCCGCGGCGCAGGCGTCCAGGGCGACGTGCGCGGTGATGTCGCAGGACCCGTCGAACACCGGCGGCACCTGACGGCCATCCCGGTACCCGGTCAGGGTGAATCGCCGTGACGACGCCAAGTGCCCGTAGTCGATCGCCAGAGCCGCCCCGCGAACCGAAGAGACCGCGGCAGCCCAGGCCGCATCCCGGGGCGCCCCCACCTCGGCATGCTCCCCACTGCCCAACGACGGCCACCACCGGGTGATCCACGGATCCGAGGAAGGCCCGGTCACCACCGGGCAGGGGATCGAGTCGAGCCACTCGTGCCCGACCAGCAGGCCGACACAGGACGGCACCGAGGTGGTCCACCGAACCCCGGGCAGCGGCACGGGAGGACCGAGCTCGACCGCCGTCACCCGCAACCGGTCAGCCAACGACCCGCAGGCCTGCGAACGAACCGCGAAGGCCAGCTCACCGCCACCGGCGCCGACGTCCACGAAGTCCACGACCGGGGGAAATCCCAGCGCGGCGTCCACGCGTTCGAGCAGCACGACGAGCGCCGACGCCAGCTCCGGGCCCACCAGCGGCGAGGTCCGGAAGTGCGAGGACGGCTTCTCGCCGCGCGCGAAGAAGCCTCCAGGGCCGTACAGGGCGGCGTGCCAAGCGGCTTCCCAGTCGAACACCGGACAAGTGTGCATCTAAGGTCATTTCCCGTGACCGACGCCGACCTCACGCCGACGCCGACGAAGAAGCGCATCGAGCAACGCCGCTGGACCGTCCTGTTCCCGGTCGTGGCGCTGATCGCGCTCGCCGCGGCCGGGCTCGTGCTGTTCGCGCTGGGCACGTCGAGCATCGGCATCGAGCCGTTGCTGGTGGGTGCCGCCGCCGCGTTGATTCCCGTCGCGTTCGTGGTGAGCGCGTTCCTGTGGATCGACCGGTGGGAGCCGGAACCGGCGAAGATGCTGCTCTTCGCGTTCGTGTGGGGCTCCTGCGGGGCGACGATCAGTTCGCTCGCGTTCAACCAGACGAGCCGGGTGCTCGGCGATCTGCTCTACAACGACGGCACGACGTTCACCGCTGTCGTTGGGGCGCCGATCGTCGAGGAGGCCACCAAGGCGGCGTTCCTCATCGCGGTGTTCGTGCGACGCAGGCACGAGTTCGACGGCGTGGTGGACGGCATGGTCTACGCGGGCATCACGGCCGCGGGCTTCGCGTTCACCGAGAACATCTGGTACTTCGGCCGGGTCTTCCTGCAGGACGGGCTCGGCGGCATGGGCGGCGGCGTGATCGCGTTGTTCGTGCTGCGCGGGGTGCTGTCGCCGTTCGCGCACCCGTTGTTCACGGCCATGACCGGCATCGGTGTCGGCATCGCGGCCACGACCAGCAACGCGACGACTCGGATCATCTCGCCGATCCTCGGGTATCTCACCGCGGTGGGTCTGCACTCGCTGTGGAACTTCTCGACCACGGTCGGCACCGGGTCGGACTTCATCAACCTGTACTTCCTGATCATGGTGCCGGTGTTCGCCGGCGCGGTCGCGATCGTCGTCTGGCAGCGGCGCAGGGAGCAGCGGATCGTCGCGGGGCAGCTCGCCGCGATGGCGCAGAACCGGTGGATCGCCAACAGCGAGGTGGCCCTGCTGGCCAGCCTCAACGGCCGCAAGAACTGGCTCAGGGCGGTCAAGCGGAAGTCCGGTGACGAGGCGGTCAAGTCCGTGCGGACCTACCAGATCGCGGTCACCGAACTCGCCTTCCTGAGGCACCGCATCGAACAGGGAACGGCGGGCCAGAGCGCGGAGCACCGGCACGGCGTGCTGCTCGACACCCTGCACGCCGCGAGGGCCGCCGCCCGGCGGTGAATCCCGTCACCGACCAGGTACAAGCCAAGAAGAGCGGGATTACCCTCGGCGACGTCGTCCGGTACCCGTACTAGGGACTGGAACGTCTGAAGGAGTTAGTCGCATGGACGCGACCCCACGTCCGGCCAGGCTCGCCGTCGGTGT
Organism: Lentzea miocenica; assembly: GCF_033949945.1. Classification (NCBI taxonomy): domain Bacteria; kingdom Bacillati; phylum Actinomycetota; class Actinomycetes; order Pseudonocardiales; family Pseudonocardiaceae; genus Lentzea; species Lentzea miocenica. The sequence goes on along the minus strand of NZ_JAXAVW010000023.1, from coordinate 27,637 downwards.
CATCTCGGCAGGCAGGGTCGGTTCGGTGCTCGGCGCCGCGCTGGCCAGGACGGGCCACGTGGTGGTCGGCGCCACCGCCGTCTCCCAGGCCTCCCGCGACCGCGCGGAAGAGTTGTTGCCCGGCGTCCCGATCGAAGACCCCACCGAGGTCGCCACACGCGCTGACCTGGTGTTGCTGGCCGTGCCGGACGACGAACTCCCCGGCCTCGTGAAAGGCCTCATCGCCACCGATTCGCTGCGCGCGGGGCAGATCATCGTGCACACGAGTGGCGCGCAGGGCGTCAAAGTCCTCGAACCCGCTGCTCAGCTCGGTGCGCTCACGCTCGCACTGCACCCCGTCATGACCTTCACCGGCCGCCCGGAGGACCTGCTGCGGATGAGCGCCGCATGTGTCGGGGTGACGGCCGCGGACGGCGACGAGGTGGCCTGGAGCGTCGGCGAGGCGCTGGTCGTGGAGATGGACGCCGAACCGGTCCGGGTGCCGGAGGCCGTCCGCCCGCTCTACCACGCGGCACTGGCCCACGGCGCGAACCACCTGATCACGCTGGTCCGCGACGCCGCCGACCTGCTCACCAACGCCGGTGTCGCCAACGCCGAGCGGCTGCTCGGCCCGTTGCTGTCCGCCGCGCTCGACAACTCACTGCGTCACGGTGACCGCGCCCTCACCGGTCCGGTCGCCCGCGGCGACACGGGTACCTTGCGCAAGCATCTCGACGTGCTCGCCGAGCGGGCACCCGAAACCCTGCCCAGCTACCGCGTGCTCGCCCGCCGCACGGCCGAGCGGGCCGAACGCTCAGGGCTGCTCAAGCCCGACACGGCCAACGACGTTCGCACCACTCTTGAGGACTGACGTGACCAAGCCACTCACCAAGGACGACTACCGCCCGGACGACGTCACGGTGCACCGCGACCCCGTCCGCCTGAACCGGGTGATCAGGGCGCTGCGCAACGCCGGTCGCAACGTCGCGCTGGTGCCCACGATGGGCGCCCTGCACGCGGGCCACCGGCAGCTGATCCGCGAGGCCCAGGTCATGCAGAACACGGTGGTCGTGGTGTCGATCTTCGTGAACCCGTTGCAGTTCGGGCCGAACGAGGATCTCGCGAAGTACCCGCGCCAGTTCTCCTCCGATGTGGACATCTGCCGCGAGGAGCGCGTGGGCATCGTCTTCGCGCCGTCCGTCGAGGACATGTACCCCGCCGGCGCGCAGGTCACCGTGCACCCCGGGCCGCTGGGCGACGAGCTGGAGGGCGCCTCGCGCCCCGGCCACTTCGGCGGCGTGCTCACGATCGTGTCGAAGCTGTTCAACATCGTGCAGCCCACGTACGCGGTGTTCGGGCAGAAGGACTACCAACAGCTTCAGCTCATCCACAAGATGGCGCGCGACCTGAACTTCCCGCTCGACGTCGTCGGCGTGCCGACGGTCCGCGAGTACGACGGCCTCGCGCTGTCGTCGCGCAACGCCTACCTGAGCCCGGAGCAGCGCCACCAGGCCATCACGTTGTCGGCCGCGCTCACCGCCGGCGCTCATGTGAGCTCGCAGGGTGCGGACGCGGTGCTCAAGGCCGCGCACGACGTGCTGGCGCAGACGCCCGAGATCGAGCTGGACTACCTGGAGCTGCGCGGGGTCGACCTCGGTCCCGCGCCGGAGAACGGCGACGCCCGGCTGCTCGTGGCCGCCCGCGTCGGTTCCACCCGCCTGATCGACAACATCGCGGTGTTGCTCGGCGAAGGCGACGAGTAGGGGGATGACATGTTCCGCACGATGCTGAAGTCCAAGATCCACCGCGCCACCGTGACGCAGGCAGACCTGCACTACGTCGGCTCGGTGACGGTGGACGAGGACCTGATGGAGGCCGCCGACCTGCTGGCGGGCGAGCAGGTCGCCATCGTCGACGTCACCAACGGCGCGCGGCTGGAGACCTACGTCATCCCAGGCGAGCGTGGTACCGGCGTGCTGGGCATCAACGGCGCGGCGGCGCACCTCGTGCACCCCGGCGACATCGTGATCCTCATCGCGTACGGGCAGATGGACGACGCCGAGTCGCGCACCTACCAGCCGCGGGTCGTGTTCGTGGACGCCGACAACAAGGTCGTCGACCTCGGTGCCGACCCCGCGCACGCCCCGGAGGGGTCGGGCCTCGTGAACGGCTCCACCAGCGCGCCCGCTTCTGAGACCGTTGAGGCGACCGCGCTCGACGCCTTGATCCAGGCCGAGAACTGAGGAACATCACGTGCTGCTCGCCATCGACGTCGGCAACACCAACATCGTGCTCGGTCTGTACGACGGGGTGGGCGACTCCGCCCCGCTCGTGCGCGACTGGCGGATGCGCACCGACGCCAGGATGACCGCCGACGAGCTCGCGCTGACCATGCGCGGCCTGCTCGGCGAGTACGCCGACAAGATCACCGGCATCTCCGCGCTGTCCACCGTGCCCGCGGTGCTGCGAGAGCTGCGGGTGATGCTCGGCCGCTATTACGACGCCGTGCCGAAGATCCTGGTCGAGCCGGGCGTGAAGACCGGCGTGCCGCTGCTCGTGGACAACCCGAAGGAGGTGGGCTCGGACCGTGTGATCAACACGCTGGCCGCGCACCACCTCTACTCGACCTCGTGCGTCGTGGTCGACTTCGGCACGTCCACGAACCTCGACGTGATCTCGTCGCGCGGCGAGTTCCTCGGTGGCGCGCTGGCACCCGGCATCGAGATCTCGGTCGACGCGCTCGCCGCCCGCGCCGCCCAGCTGCGCAAGGTCGAGCTGGTCCGGCCCCGCAATGTGATCGGCAAGAACACCGTGGAGTGCCTGCAGTCCGGCATCGTCTACGGGTTCGTCGGCCAGGTGGACGGGCTGGCGCGCAGGATCACGGAGGAACTCCAGCAGACCGATCCCGGCCCCGTGACGGTGATAGCCACGGGCGGGCTCGCTCCACTGGTCGTGTCGGAGTCCTCGACGATCGCGCACCACGTGCCCGACCTGACCCTGCTGGGGTTGCGGCTCGTGTTCGAGCGCAACATGGCGACGCGTTAGTCGCTGACCCGAAACATTCGGTAGACCTCCGAGCGCAGTGGGACGTCGAACGGCCCGTTCGACGTCTCCGGGCGGCTGCGGAGGAACGCGAGCATCTTGTCGTTGATCGCGGCCCGCTCCTGCTCGTCGATGACGAGCATGCGCGAATAGGTGTTGGTCGTGTCGACGAGCGCTTCCGGCGAGTCCCGGCGGAGTGCGTGCGGGAACGTGCCGCGCTCCGCCCGCGTGAACGACGGGTGCGCCATGACGTCCACCGGGTCGTGCCGCTGCGACTCGATGCTGCTCGACGACACCTGCTGGAACTCGGCGTACCACTCGACGTCGGGGTCGGGCTCGATCCACATGGCCACCAGCACACCGCCGGGCCGCAGCACGCGGGCGATCTCCGGCAGTGCCTTCTCCTGGTCGAACCAGTGGAACGCCGTGCCGACGAACACGGCGTCGACGGTCTGGTCCGGGACCGGGATGTGTTCGGCATGTCCCGGCAACGCACGCACGTCGTGAACGCGCCGCACCAACTCGGACAGCATCTGCTCGTTGGGCTCCACCGCTGTCACCCGGTGCCCCTCCGCGACCAGGCCCGCGGTCAGCTTGCCGGTGCCGGCGGCGAGGTCGAGCACGTCTAAACGCTCAGTCGTGCCCAGGGGCTCCAGCGCCCACCGGATCGCCGCCACGGGATAGTCAGGCCGGTGTTCGGCGTAGGCCTCGGCCTGCGCGCCGAACGAGTCCGCTCGCCTCGCGTGTAGATCCATCCGTCCAACCTAGTTCGTGGCGCGTTGTCCTGTCCCAAATGGTCTGGTCGTGTCCTTCGAGGTGCTGCTCACAAGGCGCCCCGCTGAGCACCACCGTCCGGCTGGTCAGCAGCGCCCAGCACCTGGAACACAGCCTGCCGCAGCGACCCGACGGAGTCGAACGTGTCAGCGGTGAGCAGCTCGTCCGGCAGGCTGATCGCCAGTTCCGACTCGAGGTCGACGAGCAGCGCCACGGTGCTGAGCGAGTCGAGTCCCAGGTCCATCAACCGATCCTGATCGCGGAGTTCCTGATCTGCTTCCGACAACGGCAGATGTGCGCGCAGCACGCGTTCGAAGGTCATCTGATCGGTCATCGGTACGTGTTCTCCTGTTCCCCGTAACGACGTGCGTACTGTCCGTCAAGTGCCAGAAGGTCGTCGTGCGTGCCCTGTTCGACGATGTGTCCGCCGTCCAGGACCACGACGTGGTCGGCCAGCCGGACCGTGGACAGCCGATGCGTGACCAGCACGGTGATGGCGTTGCCGTGACCCGCGATCTCCGCATGCCGCCGGATCAGTTCGTGCTCGGTGACCGCGTCGAGTGCGGCGGCGGGCTCGTCCAGCACGTGGAGCAACGGTTTCGTGCGCATCCGGCCCCTGGCGAGCGAAATGCGCTGCCACTGGCCGCCGGACAGGTCCATGCCGCCGAACGTCCTGCCCAGCTGGGTGTGCAGGCCGTTCGGCAACGTCGCGATCACCTCGGTCGCCGCGCCGCGGTCCACCGCCGCGCCGATGGCCGCCGGGTCGTCGATCCTCGGCAGGTCACCGATGCCGACGGCCTCCCGCACGAGCAGCTCGAACCGGTGGTGGTCCTGGAAAACGCCCGCGATCCCGGTGTGCCAGGACCGCAGATCCGGCATCGGTCCGCCGTCGACGAGGATTTCGCCCTCGGTCGGCCGGTAGAACCCGCACAGCAGCTTCACGAGCGTTGTCTTGCCCGCGCCGTTCGCGCCGACGAGTGCGATCACCTTCCCCGCGGGCAGTACCAGGTCGATGCCCTTGAGCACGGATCTGCGGTCGCCGTAGGAGAATCCGACTCCGCGCAGCTCGATGCCACTGGTGAGGACGGTGGGCGCGGCTGTGGTGTCTAAGGGTTGCGCGGCGGCGTAGTCGCGCAACCACAGGAAGCGGTCCGTCGCGGCGAGGCCGCGGGCGGCGTTCGTGAGACCGGTCAGCGTGCCGCCGACCTGGCTGCGCAGCTGGGTGATCAGCGTGATCACCAGCACGAGATCACCCACCGACGCCTGGCCCGCGCGCACCAGTGCCGCGACGGCCAGCAGCGCCAGGAGGAATCCGCCGACCAGCACCGCCCACCCCGCGGCCGTGGCGATCGCGTCCACGACGAGAGCGCGGGCCCGGATCTCGGTCTCCTCCCGCCATGCCGTCGCCGCCTCACCGCGCAACCACGCTCCGGCCCGGAAAACGCGGATCTCGCCGGCTTCCGCTCCGGTGCAGGCTTCGAAGAGGTGCCGGTGCCGCCGTGCCGATCGCGCCGAGGTGAGCTCTGCCCGCCTGATCCGTCGACGGCTCCACCGGGGCAGCAGGATCGACGGCACCACGGTGACCGCGAGAACCAGCAGGGACGGGTCCACCGTGGTCAGCAACACGAGACTGAGCACGAGGCTCACCACGAACCGCGCCGTGTCCGCCACCGCCCACACCGCCGATGCGACCTCCTTCGACTGCGTGCGCACCAGCTCCACCTTGTCCAAATAGGACTGATCTTCGAGGTGGTGCAGGCCGGGCACGCCCGCGATCAGCGCGAGGGTGCGGTCCTCCAGCTCGACGCCGACGCGTTCGGAGATGTCGAACTGGAGGTTCTTGCGCAGCCGGAAACCGGCCCACGACACGGCCTTGGCCAGACCCGCCGCCGCGGCGGCGAACAGGACGCCCGGCGTCGACGGCCGGTCGGCGACGTGGCGCACGGCAAGCGCGAACGCCGCTACCGCACCACTTTCCGCGAGCAGGAACAGGATCACCACCATGACCGAGGCCGGCGCCGCCCGCCACGACAGCTCGACGACCAGCCACAGCGCTCGTAGCCGTCTCACCGGAACGCCTCCGCCTGCAGAGCGAACATCCGTGCGTACTGGCCACCGCGCGCGACCAGCTCGTCGTGGGTGCCGAGTTCGCTGATCACGCCGTCCGCCAGAACGGCGATGCGATCGGCGCGCCGCACGGTGGAGAACCTGTGCGAGATCAGCAGGGTCGTGACGCCGGCACCGCGGATCCGGTCGTACAGCGCGAGTTCGGCGTCGACGTCCTGGTGTGCGGTCGGTTCGTCGAGCACCAGCACCTCGGCACCTCGCTCGACCGCGAACAACGCCCGTGCCAGTGCGACCCGTTGCCACTGCCCGCCGGAGAGTTCGCCGTCGGGGAGGCCTGCCGCGCCGGCTCTGGCGAGCGCGGGATCCACACCGTCTTCGCCGAAGCCCACGTTGTCCCGCAACGGCAGGTCGAACCGTGCGAAGTCCTGCAGCAGCACGGAGATGCGCGGGCTGTGCACTTCACCGCGGTCCGGTTCGTACCACCCGGCGAGCAACCGCACGAGCGTCGTCTTGCCCGCACCGTTGAACCCGACGAGCGCGAGCGTCTCGCCCGGCCGCACGTCGAGCGACAGCCCGCGAAGCACCGGCGCGCCGCCAGGGTAGGCGAACCACACGCCGGAGAACCTGATCGCCGTGTGCTCAGGCCGATGCTCTTCGAGAACGTCGAGCCGGGTGCGCAGCCGGTGCACCGCGCGCAGCCCTGGCAGCGCGTGTGCGATGTAGAACGCCTCGTCGCCCATCGACCCGATCGCCAGCACAGCCCACGTGGCCTGGAGGAACACGATCGTCCTGCCCGCGTCGAGCTGGTGCAGGCCGAGCCACGACAGTGCTGCGAACACGCCGCCCGCGGTGAGCAGGACGATCACCGGTTGCTGCCGCAGCACGCGGCCGCGCACCCGCCACACGCCGCTCATGCCGTCTTCCGCGGCGGCGCGAAACCGGCGCAGCAACCACTCGGTGAGCCCGAACAGCCGGACCTCCTTGGCAGCTCCCTTGCCGGCGAGCACCTTCGCCCAGTACGCGGCCGGGCGCAGACGGGGCTTGCGCGCCTCCATCTCCGCGCTGATGCCGAGCCATTGGCGGCGCAGCAACGCGTGCATCGCGAGCATGGCCCCGAGCACGGCGAGTGCGATGTACCAGGAGAACCACGCAAGCACGGCGGTCGCCGCCACCGCACCGGCGAACCGGCAGGCCAGCCACGCCGTGCCCACCGCGCCCTGACCGATCGAAAAGCCGCGCGGGCCACCTGTCGCGAGCCCGACGTCCTCGGTCACGGCCGGGTCGTCGAGGTGGGCGATGCCGCGTGGTCGCTGTGTCAGCTCAATGATCTCGTCCCGCAGTGCGCCGTCGATCGCCCGTTCGGCACGCCACTGCACCGGCGACCACGCGGCGTTCGCCAGGTGCTCGGCGAACAGGACCGCGCCGAGCACCACCAGCGGTACGACCACGTCCTCACCGCGCAGCAGTGCGGCGACACCGGTACCGATGAGCACGGCTCCCGCTACCGGCAGAACCGCGCGCGCCAGCCCGACCGCGATGAGCGCGGTGAGCAGGCGCGGCCCGGCCAGTGGGAGGACGCGGACCAGCGAGACGCGCTCAGGCGAGCCGGACATCGGAATCGGCCAGCGTGAGCGTCCCGGTGGCCACGAGCAGCCGGTCATCGGAATAGTTCAGGCTCGCCGAGCGCAGGTCGCGCAGGTGCCGTTCCAACGGGACGGCGGAGTCTCTGCGGTAGCCGAGTCCGAGTCCGGCGAGCTGCACCATCCGATCCACCGCGCGGTAGGTGTGCTCGGCGGCGACGACCTTCAGCGTGTTCAGGTGGATCTGCGCGGAGGTGCCGAGCGGTGTGCCGTCCGCCCTGGCCCGCGTCACCTCGTCCACCACGCGGTGCAGGTACGCCGACACGATCTCCAGGTCGGTGCGGATCCGGGCGAGGCGTTCGGCGACGAGCGGAGAGCGGGGATCGAGATCCTTGCTCCGCCTGGGCGACCGGACGTGCCCGACCAACGCGGCCAGCGCGCCGCGGGCCGTACCGAGCCAGCACGACGCCCACCCGATGTGTCCCAACGGGATCATGCTGTCCAGTGCGACCTCCCGGAACCGGCCGGGTGCACCGATCACATGCGACTTCGGCACCGAGCCGCGCAGCTTCAGCCCGCCGCTCGCCGTGCCGCGCATGCCGAGCGTGTCCCACCCGGACGTGGCCGACAGCTCCAGCTGCTCCCGGTTCGCGTACACCAGCGTCGTCTCCTGCTGGTTCGCGCCCGGCGAGTCCCGCATCGTCACCAGGAACCCGTCCGCGTGCCGCCCACCGGTCACCACCGGGGCGTCGCGAACGATCTCCACGTCGTCGGCGGAGTGGCTGAGGGCCGCGTCCGACGACAGCAGGTGCCCACCCTTGCCGTGCTCGGTCGTCACCGACGCCAGGTACGCCCCCTCTGCCACCCGCGGTAGCAGCACTTCGCGCAACGACGGTGAGCCGAACCGGACGACGGCGTCGACCTGCTGTGTGTGCATCGCCCAGACGAGCGCGGTCGACAGGCACCCGGCGGCGAGTTCGCCGGCTACCGCCGAAACCGTGGCGAGGTCCGCGCCGATGCCACCCGCGGTCGCGGGCACGAGCAGGCCGAGCAGGCCCGCGCGGCGCAGATCGGCGAGGTTCTCCTCGGGGAACGACGCGGTCGCGTCCACCTCCGCCGCCCGTGCGGCGAACACCGTCCTGAGTTCCCGTGCAATCGATGTCGCGTCGAGCAGTGTCGCTTCCCCCGTCATACGGACAGCATATCGACAATTCAATTGTTTTATCAGTATGGTGTTGCGTGATGATCCCGCTCAGCTTTGGCCAGCGGTACGTGTGGCAGCGAATGCAGGAAGCGCCCATCGAACAAACTCTGGGCGTCAACCTGGTGCGCTTGTGGCGAATTCCGGACGGTGTTCGGCAGACTGATGTGCGGGATGCACTCATAAAACTCACGGGACTGCACGAGGCGTTGCGGACCTCCTACCGCGAGGACACGAGGCCTGTGCAGGTGCTGCACGACCGGTACGAACCGCCGCTGGAGGTCCTGCGCACCGACGACCCGAGAGCCGTGGCGGCGAGCGAGGCGGCGAAACCGTTCGACCTGGCCGTCCCCACGTGGCGGGCGCTGCTGCTGACCAGCGAAGACGGCGTTGACCACCTCGCACTCGTCGCCCATCACCTGACCGCCGATCGGACCGCGATGGCGGTGCTGGCGGACGACTTCCTGACTGTGCTCGCCGGCCGCACTCCGGAGCCGGTGGCACAGCCGAGAGAGGTGGTCGCCGTGCAACAGGCGTGGGGGCCACGCAACGACGCTGCCATCGAGTACTGGCGCGGTCAGGTGCGCACCATGCCGTCGGCGTTGTTCCCCGGCACCACGCACCCGCTGTCGTCGAACGCGCCACGGCTGCGCTTGAAGGCCGTCTCCCGCGAAGCAGCCGGACCCGCCCGTCGCACCGCGGCTGAGCAAGGCGTCTCCGTATCCCACCTCCTGCTCGCGGAACTCGCTCGTGACCTGCACGAACGAACTGGTGAGACGCCACACCTGATGATCACGTCGGCCAACCGCCTGCTGCCTTCATGGCAGCGCAGTGTCGGGTCGTTCGTGCAGTTCGTGCCGGTGCGCATCGAGCCGGGATCGAATGCTCGGGCGGTGAAGGGTGCGCTGCTGCGGGCGATGCGGCACGGGTGTCACGACGTCGATGTCGCCGCGCAGGCAGGGCACGAGATCGAGGCCGAGCGCGGTGTCCGGCTCAACCTCGAACACCTCTACAACTTCATGGAAGGCCGGCTGAGCGGCGGAAACCTGATGCGGAGCACACCGCCTGCCGACGACCTGCACGTCACCAGCGGCCCGGCTCGGCCGCTCGGTCCGACGTTCTACCTGCGCGCGAAGGTGCTCACCGAACTGTCGCTCGAACTGCGCGTCGACACGGCCGCGCTCGATCATGCCGAGGCAGAGGACCTGCTGCTCACGCTCTGCGAAAGGCTGTCCCGATGAGCGTGCTCGCCGAGTTCCGCGACCAGGTCGGCCGCACCCCGGACGTCGTCGCGCTGGAGTTCGGTGACCTCGCACTCACCTACCGCGAGCTCGACGAGAGGACGAACAGACTGGCGAACCACCTGGTCAGCTCAGGTGCCGGTGCGGAGAGCGTGATCGCCATCTCGCTGCCGCGCGGTGTCGAGATGGTCGTGGCACTGCTGGGTGTGCTCAAGTCCGGCGCCGCGTACCTGCCGCTCGACCCCGCCTATCCGGAGGAGCGGATCAGGTTCATCAGCCAGGACGCCCGGCCGGCTCAGGTGCTCACGGAGCTGCCGGACGACTCGGCGAGCCCGATCACCGATCCACGCGCCGAGGTGCACCCACTGCACCCGGCGTACGTGATCTACACGTCTGGTTCGACCGGGACGCCGAAGGGCGTCGTCGGGCTGCACGGTGGCCTGCAGACCCGGTTGCGGTGGTTCGACCAGCGGTTTCCCGATCAGCGCACGGCCAGGGCGGGCGCCAAGACCTCACTCAACTTCCTCGACTCGATCACCGAGCTGTTCAGCGCGTGGTTGCACGGCGGCACGGTGGTGCTCGCCGACCAGCGGCAGGCGGCGAACCCGTTCGAGCTTGCCGCGCTCGTGGAGCAGGCGAAGATCGAACGGCTGACCGTGGTGCCGAGCCTGCTCGCGGCGCTCCTGTCGCCCCGGCTCAGCGGCAAGCTGGTGACCTGCACGTTCTGGATGAGCAGCGGCGAGCGGCTGACCCCGGCGACGGCCGCCGCGTTCGCCCGGCAGCTGCCGGGAGCGCGGCTGCACAACTTCTACGGCACGTCCGAGGTGAGCGCGGACAGCCTCTGGGCGCCGGTGACGGCAGACGACGTGCCGATCGGCACGCCGGTCGACGGCACCGAGGTGAGGCTGCTCGACGCCGCGCTGCAGCCGGTGCCGGACGATGTGGTCGGCGAGCTGTACGTGGCGGGCGCCGGACTCGCACGCGGCTATCTGCGCAGGTCAGCGCTCACCGCCGAACGGTTCGTCGCCGACCCGGCAGGCGAGCCGGGCGCCCGGATGTACCGCACGGGCGACCTGGCGGTGCGGCGTGCGGACGGGGTGTTCGAGTACCGCGGCCGCACCGACGAGCAGGTGAAGATCCGCGGCTTCCGGGTGGAGCTGGGCGAGGTCGCCGCCGCGCTGAGGAGCCATCCGGACGTCGAGATGGCGGCGGCGACCGTCGAGGGCAGCCTGCTCATCGGGCACGTGGCACCCGCGGGCGACCCGGACGAGCTGCGCGAACACGTTGCCCGCCAGCTGCCTGCCCACATGGTTCCCGCGCAGGTCAGGGTGCGGTCGAGCTTGCCGCTCACCCCGAGCGGCAAGCTCGACCGGATGAAGCTGAAAGATCAGAACAGGTCTTCGGGGTAGGACGCGAACATGTCCGGATGCTTGCCGCTGTGCGCGCGCACGCACCCGCAGTTGCCGTCGAACGGGCTGCTGCCCATGGACGCGATGCCCGCCTGGAGGATCGCCTCCATCTTCTCCCGGCCCTGCCTGATCGTGCCCCTTGACCGTGCCCTGAACTCCTCCGGATCCTGTTGTGACTGGTCACGCATGTCGTGATACGAGTCGACGGCGACCGCGATCGCGCCGTAGTGGCCGTGCCGCCTGCGCACCAGGGTGAACTCGGGGTCGAGCGTCTGGCCGACGATCGAGATGCCGAGCCGGTCGAACAGCTCGAGCTCGGCGAGGGTCTCCACGCGCGAGAAACCGTAGAAGCTGACGTAGACGCCCTGCTCGTGCACCGGGATGCCGGTCTCTCGGGAGCCGCGCAGCAGCAGCTCCCGCAGGTTCTTGCAGAACGACGGGATGACGTGCGCGTTCGAGTACGCCCCGTGCAGCGGCGGCAGCGAGACGCGTGGCCCGGAGAACGCGATCAGGTCGTGCGGGATCACCAGATCGCCGGTGCGCACGTTCTTCGCGACGCCGCCGACGACGAACGTGCCGATGACGTGGTCGACGCCCAGCTCGTCGAAAGCACTCTGGTTCGCCTCGAACGGGATTTCCCAGCTCGGCGTCCGGCGACCGGGAAAACGGCCGTAGAGGAAATGCGTTTCCACGCCCGACATCTTTCCGCTGAAAATGCGGTCGACAGGGCCGTGGGCGGTGGACTGGCGATTCGGCCGGAATCCTTCTTCGCGGATGATGCGGTCGGCGCGCAGCACGATGCCCAGCTTCATGTGGTGATCACCTCGTGGTGGATTTCCGAGCGGACGAAGTCGAGGAAGGAATCCACCCAGTCGCGTACCGGGTGGGTGTAGCGGTGGTAGCGCAGCCGGGTGGCGAGCGAGCCGACCGCGTGCTCGGACAGCTCCGGCACCGGCGCGCCGACCGCGGCGAGGAAGCCGTGCCGCCTGCGGTCGGCACCTGTCTCCAGGTGTTCGGCGAGCAACGCCCGGATCTCGTCGCCGTCCAGCCGCTCGGCGACGGGCGTGGTCAGCTCGGGGTCGCTGCACAGCTCGATCACGACGTCCGCACGGGCCCGGCTCGCCACCCTGCCACCCAGCGCGGGTACCTCGGCGACGAGCAGGAACGCCTTGTCCTCCCGCGTCGCCGGATGCCGGGTGGCGGCACCGGCCAGCGCCTCCGCGGTGAGCACAGGGCGGTGCTGGGCCAGAGAGTCGGTGCGGATGCCGACCGCCCGCGGACCGCCGACTGCGTCCCAGCGGTTGTCGGTGGCGACGAGCAGCACGTCATCGTTCGACACGAGCGCACCGTCACCGCACCGGACGAGCGACAGCGACGCGGTGGTCTTGCCCGCCCACTTGCGGCCGACCAGCAGGACCCCGGTCCCGCCGACCTCGATCGCCGCGCCGTGCAGCGGAATCGCGCCGTTCGCGACCGCCATCGCCCTGGTCAGCGTCCGCACGTACCTCGTCACGAGCACCGGCATCCACTCCGGCCGGTCGCACGCGATCACCACGTGCCGGCCGCTGCACGTCATGTGGTGAGCGGGCTCGGGTGGTTCGCCGGTGAGCCGCGCGTCCGCGGGCAGCGTCTCCCGCAGTTCGATCGTCCACAAAGGACCGACCGGGTGCTGTCGCTCGACGAGGAACGGCGCGGCGAAGTCCGTCAGCCGCCGAACCGCGTTCGCCGGACCGCGCAGGGCGAGCGTGACGTCGCCGAGCGGAGGGGACACCAGAACCTCGGTCAGCACAACGCCTCCAGCCGTGCTCGTCCTTCACGTTCGAAGTTCTCGTCACGGGTGCGTCTCGCTCCCATGACCGTCGTCAGCGCGCACACCAGCCGTGCGTAGTTCAGCAAGGCCTCGTCCGGCCGCACGTCGAGCGCGTCGACGAACTCGGTCCGCCCGCCGTCGATCGAGGCGAGTTCGCGGTCCCAGATGCGTTCCAGGTCGAACTCGGCGAACCCGGTGCAGGCGCGCTCGAAGTCGAACAACGCGTACCCGCCATCGCGCCGGACACCGATGTTGCGCAGCGAGAAGTCCCCGTGCAGCAGCACGTCCGGCGTCTCCACCCGTGCGGCGGCACGCACCACGTCACGCGTCGTCGTGCCGGTGAGGTTCGCCTGGTGCTCGGCGTGGACGTCCGGCGCTTCGCGGGCGAAGCGCTCCAGCAGTGCGCCGAACACGTCCTCGCTCGCCTCTCTCCGACGCAGCCCGGCCGGCGGATCGGTGGCGTGCACCGTGTTGAGCAGCGAGGCCGCCCGCGCCGCCGTTTCCGTCGTCCACGGCGGCGGAACCAGGTCCTGCCAGGCGAACACGGCGTACTGCCCGGCACCCGGCAGCTCGCCGCCGTCGAGCAGGCCGCCGAGAGCAGCGGCGACCGCGCGTTCAGCCGCCGCGTGCTCAGGTCGTGCGTAGAGCTTCACGAAGATCCCGGCACCGCGCAGCCACGCGTTCGCTGACCGTGCGTTCACGTCGTCGGGTTGGATCTGGCGCAGCTCGCCCGCGTTGAGCTGCTGGGCCAGAGCTCGCACCACGGCGTCCGGCAGCACGGCTCCGGCGAGCGTGCCGTCGAGCACCTGCCCCGTCATGCGGTCGTCTTCGGCTTGCCGATCCACGTGCAGAGGTAATCCATGTGCACGAGACGCTTGTCCGTGGGCACGGTCGGCTTCTGCGGGAACGGGTACTGCGGCTTGATCTCCTTGGGGCAGTAGGGATCGCGCACGAACAACGAGCGCTCACCGGTCTCGTGGGCGTGGTGCAGGTACGACCGTGCCGCGCAACCGCCGTGGCACTGATGGGACAGCTCGCAGCCGACACATCCGGGAATCGCGTCCGGGTTGGCGTTGCGCCTGCGGAACGAGGCGAACTGCGGCGAGCGCACGATGTCGTACAGGCTGTCCGTGCGCAGGTCGCCGAACTTGTAGTCGTGCAGATAGACGCACGGCGAGACCGGGATGCGCCCGTCCGGCGTGATCGAGTGGATCCGGAACGAGGTGCGGCCGCACGGGCAGCCCTTGGCACCCTGGTAGTTGGTCACCGCCGAGATCGGCGGCTCACCGAGGTCGATCGGATCGCAGTGTTGCAGCAGCAACGAGAAACCCTCGTAGTACTGCTCCGCGGTGAGCAGCGAGTCCATGTGCGCGGGCTCGACCGGCTTGATCGGGTTGACCCGGATGTGCGCGTCGTACTTCACCGCCAGCTCGAGCAGCTTCTCGATGTGCTTCGGCGTGAAGTTCCAGTTCATCCCGCACATGATGATCGTGTGGTCGATCCCGTACTCCTTGGCGAGTTCGAGAGTGCGGATCGCCTGCTTGTAGATCTTCGCGCCGCGGTTGGCGTTGTGCTCGTCCTCGAACGGCGAGTCGAGGCTGACGTCGAGGTCGTTCAGCCTGCGCCAGGACGCGTTGTGGTCGCGTTCCAGGTGCAGGCCCGTGATGCCGGACGTGGTGAGCCCGACGATGATGCCCGCCTCGTTGAGCCGGTCGATGATCTGGGGGAGCAGCGTGTTGCGCGGATTCGCGCCGTTGGTGAACAACGGCTCGTTGCCGCCGAGGTTCACCGTTTCCACGCCGATGCTCGCCAGCTGGTCGACGATCCGTTCGATGATGTCGACGGAGAAGTCCATGCCCTTTTCCCGGGCCGACATCGAGTAGCAGTGCGTGCACCGGTACGGGCAGTCGTTGCCGAGAGTCCACCCGATGTTCTTGATGGTGATCTCGCACTCGTCGAGCTCCGGATGCTCGATCGGTCCCACCGAACGCGTGTAGTGCGCTTTGGGGTCGATGACGGAGAGAGGAAGTCGCTTGGTCGACCTCTCCCACGGGTAATCGGCTCCAGTGGTCGGCGCTTGCAGGTCGGTCATTTCCCCCAACTTTCCGATCAGCACAGGAACGGGTTGTCGTCTGCGTCGTAAACCAGCCCGGCTGTGGCATAGGCGTGGTTCATGCGCTGGTCGAACCGCGAATACCACGGTTCGGTCCGGGCGATCTCGGCTTTGAGCAGCTCTTCGCACCTCTGCTCCAACCGGGCGGGATCGCCGGTGTTCTGGGCGAGTTCGAGCAGCTCGCCGAAGAATTCGATGTCGACGCGGCGCAGTGCGACCGAGAGCTCGTGGAACAGCGCGAGCTCCTGGTCGGACAACGCTTTGGGTGCCGAAAGCGGGTCGATCGCCTTGTCGTAGACGGCGGAGTGCTGCTTGTGCCAGCGCTTCAACGTCGCGTAGACCTGCGCCGCGTGCGGGTCGCGCACCCGGTAGCGGGTGTTGCCGAGCACGTCGGCGTCGACCTCCAGCTCACCGCGCTTGAGCAGGCGGCGGGTGAAGTTCGTGCCCGCCGCCGCGTACATCTCGGTGAAGATGCCCTTGGAGATCGTCCAGTCGTAGCGGCGCATCAGCACGAGGTTGTCGTCGAGCTCGGCGAGCGTGGTGTGGTCGTCGAACAGGATGTGCCCGGCCTGCACGTAGATGCCGTGCTTGCGGAAGGTGTCCAGCGCGGCGAGGTTCTGCCCGACGTCAGCGCGCTTGGCCATCCGGCGCAGCGCGGACTCGGAGAAGTTCTCGATGCCGCAGGAGAACGCGAAGAAACCGGCCCTGGCCAGCTCGGAGACGACCTCTTCGCTGGCCCGGTCCGCGCGGATCGATCCGCGCATCCGCAGCCGCAGGCCCCTGCGTTCGATCTCGTCCGCGAACGCCGTGCACCAGGCGGCGTCCCGCGGCGGTTCGATCAGGCTGTCGTCGATCAGCTTGAAGTGGGTCGCACCGAGTTCGGTCAGGTGCTCCAGCTCGTCGACGATCCGGTTGATTCCGCGCTGACGCCACGTCGAGCCGCCGCCGACGCGTTCGAACGCGACGATCGAGCAGAACGTGCAGGACGCCTGGCAGCCGCGGGCGGTCTGGACGTGCACGAGGCTGCGCCTGGCCACGGTGAGCGCCAGCGTGTCGCGAGCCGGGTCGGGCAGGTCGTCCATCGGCAGCTTGGGCGCCGCCTCGTGGTTGTGGTGATGCACGCCGGCGTCGGAGTAACTCACACCGGGTATTTCCTTGAGTGCGTGTGCATCGAAGAAAACGTGTTCCGCGAGCATGCGCATGGGAACCTCGCCTTCTCCGCGCACAACCGCCGTGAAACCGGCATCGAGGAAATCGTTCGTGTGAAATGTAGGGCCGTATCCTCCTGCCACCGAGAACACCGCAGGGTGCCTGGCGCGCACCAGATCGATGGTCTCGATCGCACGCTCCATGTTGCTGCGGTAGCACGCGAAGCCCAGCAATGCCGGATTCGATTCGATTATCCGTTCGGCCAGCTGAGCTACGGAGAGTCCTTCCAGCCAGCCGTCCACCACCTGAACGGAGTAGCCGTGACTTCGGAGAACCGCGGCTAGATAACCGAGCCCGAGGTTCTCCTCCGCAGTGCGATGGGTAACAGGCGCCGGAGTGGCAAGGACAATGCAACGCGCACGACTTTCCCCCGTTTCTGCCAATCAGACCCCCAGAATCCGGCAGATTCACTTCGAGGCTACAACGGGGTTCGGCGTACTTGTCAAGACTGTACGTGACGGGGTGGACACGGTAGGTGGTTGTCGGTACGGTCCGATTGGATGGCGGCTCTATACGGGGGTAGAGAAGTCCATGGCCGATTCCTTTCCCGAACTGTCGTTCGGGTATGTGAGTCCGCGGGTGCTGGACGCTGGTCAACTGCTCGCCGCGGTTGATCGGGGGGAGCGGACGATCGAGCGCGCGGCCGACGTGATCCGGCGCAACCGAGTCGTGCTGATCGCGTGCGACAACCTCGGCCGCGCCGACCACCCGACCGCCGCCGCATTGCTGGCGGAGCTCACCCCGTTCGCGGAAGAGCGGCACCGCAGAGCCGCGAACATCGAGCGTTCCCACGCCCTGCTCGACGAACTCGCGACCGCGCTCGACATCGGGGTCTGGGGTATCAAGGGTCTGTCCACCATGCACGGCTACCCCGATCCGGCCCTGCGCGAGATGCGCGATGTCGACTGCGCGGTGTACGGCAGGGACGAGGCGTTCGTGTTGGCGCGTGCGTTGCGCGACAAGGGCTTCGTGACCGACATCCGCGAGTTGCCCTGGCTCAAGGCCGCCTGCGACGGCACGCCGTACGGCCAGTACAAGCTTCAGGGCCCCAACGGTTTCGCGGCCGTGGACATCCACTTCGGACCCGTGTACTCGACCGGGCACTGCGGCCTGCTGCCCGTGCCCGCGCCTTCGTCACCTGGTGTGCGCCCGTTGCCGATCGTGGCGAACCTCCGGCCGATGCTCGGCAACAGCGGCGGCGACATCCACATCACCGCCAAGGACGTGAACGACCTCTGGGTCGCCTCGAAGTCGTTGTCTTCCAGGGACATCTCCGAATTCATCGGTGACGCCCGCGCCGCCGCGCTCGGCAACCAGCTCACCGCGATCGCCGAGACCACGCTCGCCGTGACCGGCACTTCCGCGGAGCAGCGCACCGCGTTGCAGGCGATCGCGTGTGCGGGCAGCACCAGGATCGAGAAGCCGCTGCTCGCTTCCGGCCTGATGAAGCGCACGTCGTCGGCCAGGGTTCTGCGCACCGCGACGCGTGCGTACCGCCAAGCGGCCGCTGGGACGCGATCACGTCTCGTGCGCGCCGGTGTCGTGCTCGGCGCGCTCGCCTACTACTCCGCTCCGCTCAAACTGCGGTTGTCCCGCCTGCCCGCGAACCGCGCCCTGCCGAAGCAATGGCGGTGTGTGCGACTGATCCCGTTGTCGCTCGCGCAGGCGTTCGTCGCGGACGGCGAGAAGGCCGTGAAGTCGTGGGAAGGCGACGCCCGGCCAGGCGAAGGCATCCCGGGTGACGCCGGTGACGTGAGGTTCGAGCCGGCGGGCCGAGGCCATGTCGTGGTCTCCGGTGACACCGTCTTCGTCCCGACCGTGTGGTTCGGCCTGCCCGCCGGCGTGATCGCGGCGGCGGCCAAGCGATGATCACGCGTCCACCCGTGACGCTCACGTCGGCGCTCGCGGTCGTCGGCCTCACCCCGGAGGAGCTCGAGTCGAAGCTCGGCGCCGTCCTCGACGAGGGCGAGCCCTACGTCGTCGGATCGCTGGCGTCCGGATTCGGCAACTCCGCCAGCGACGTCGACGTGCACGTGCTGGTGCCCGGGCTGGAGGAACCCGCGCGCCCGCAGCTGCACTTCGCCGGCGAGGTGGCGGTCGACGTCGAGCGCTACCCCGCACACTGGCCCGCCGACCTGATCACGTCCGCCCGGTCCGCCGGCGTCGCCCGGCTGGAGTGCGGCGACATCGCGCTCGAGACCCCGCTCGGCAGCCGGTCGCGGCGCTGGGCATCCCGCTGGCCCTACGCCGTGCCGGTGCGCGACTCCCCGCCGATCTTCGACTCCGACGGCATGGCCGCGCTGCTGCCGCTGCTCGTCCGTGCCGCTTTCGACCAGGTGGTGATGTTCGCCGCGACGGCACGGCTCGCCGACGCCGCCGGCGCACCGGGCCCGGCCAGGAGCCAGTTGTGGTCGCGGGCCGAACGGCACCTGCTCGAACTGCGTTGCCGTGCGGCGGGGGAGGTCACGACGGGCCAGAAGTGGTTGCCGAACCGTGTGCGCAGGCTGGAGCTCGCGGCCGTGCCACCGACCGGAACGGCAGCGGGTTTCGCTGTGGCGCGCGCCGAAGCTGGTGTGCCCGTGGTCGACGAGTGGGAGCTGGTGACGGTGCGCCCGGCGGCAGGTGCCCGCGCGCAGACCCTGGCCGGGCGCCGCTATCTGGTGAACCGGCACGACACCCTGCTGGGTGAGTGGAGCGAGTTCACCGGAACGCTGGCAGCGGCGGTCGCGCAGCTCGGTGCCGCGCGGGTGCTGGCGGCGGTGCACCGGGCGGAGCTGGATGTGGCCGTGGACGGTGACGCGGTGCGGAAGGCGTTGGCATGACGGAGTTCGACGGCACGTGGGTGGTCACGCACGGCGCGCACATGGCGTGGCGCTACGCACGTTCCGTCCAACCGGCGCTGGCCGATATGAGGGCTGCGCTCGACGCGGGCAACTGGGCTTTGTGCGTCGAGTCGTGTGCGCTCGCTCTGCGTGCGATCGTGTTCTGCCATCACGTGGGCGAGGGTGTCAGCGGTTCGCCGACCGAGGTGGAGCTGCAGCTGCTGCTGGCGTTGGACGAGCGCCCGGCGGCAGTGGCGCTGCGTGACCTGCCGTGGAGCGTGCACGCGAACGAGACCGACGCGCGTGCGGCGGTGGATGCGGTCGAGCGGCACGACGAGGAGTTGCGGGCCGCGTTGCCGTTCGACATGCCGGTCATCCGGACCGCGGGTGGCTACGGACCGACCGTGCGCGTGACGGCGACCGTCGGCAAGTGGCGTGCCGATCGGGGAATGGGGCCGGTTTCCTGGAATCGCGAAGGTTTGTGAGGTGCTCGACCTCACCGGCGGGCAGCTTCCGTGGCCGGACGACCTCCGTGCACTGTGGACGGACTGCCTCGCCCGTGCCTGCCACGGCGCCATGGACCGCACGCCGCCGTGGCGCGGAGTCGCCGGGCTGAGCGAGGTGCTCGGCGAGCTGCTCGAAGTGCCGGACCACGTGTACGTGACCTCGGGTGTGCGGGCGCTGATTCCGGCGTTCACCCTGCTCGGGCGCAAGGTGATCGTGGAACGACCCACCTACGACGGTGTGCCGGCGGCGTTTCGGCGATGTGGCGCCGACGTGGAGCTCGGGGACCTCACCGACGCGCTCGACGCCGATCCCGCGCGGCATCTCGTCTGGCTCACCTCGCCCGGCCGCAACCCGGACGGCTGGACCCTCACCGAAGAGCTGGCCGGCGAGTTCGGCGCGTGGGTCGCGCGCGGTGGGGTGGTCGTGCAGAACGAGACCTACCGGTGGTTCGCCGGTGACGGGCCGCGGGTGCCGGGTGCACATCTGATCGGGTCCTTCAACAAGCTCGCCGGCGGCTGGTCCCGCACCGGCTGGCTGGCCGGATCCGCGGACGGGCCGCTGGGCGCCTACCTGCGGACCGGGACGCCGCCGACGCCGTGGCAGGCGGCCTGGGCCGCGTTCGCGGACCGCGGCCTGCCGCTCCTGTTGGAGCGGGCTCGCAAGACAGGCGAGATCACCAAGCGCGTGGCAGCGTTGACGGGCACGAGCGCGCGGGGCGCGTCCGTGCTGGTACCTGTGAGTGCTGAGTGGTTGCGAGAGAGAGGTGTGGCCGCTGGGCCTGGTCCGGCGTTCCACGCACCGGAGCACACGGCGCGGCTCAGCTTTCTCGGCTGTGACGACTGCGACCACGACGCCGTGCTGCGCGCGGCACTGGAAAACTGATCACATGGCACATCCCGGCTCGGCGAGGTTCTTCGCCGCACTCGACCAGCTCGTCGCCGAGGGCGAGATCGTGATCGACCGGCCGAAGGGCAAGCCCCACCCGCGCATCCCAGAGGTGATCTACCCGCTCGACTACGGCTACCTGGCGGGTACGACCAGCGGCGACGGTGACGGCATCGACGTGTTCGTCGGATCGGCGCCGGGAGCGGGTGTCGCGGGTGTCCTGCTGACGGCGGACGTGGTGAAGCGCGACGCCGAGATGAAGGTGCTGGTCGACTGCACCACGGCCGAGATCGTCATCGCTCGTGACTTCCTCTGCGAGCTCGGCATCGGCGGCCACCTCGTGAAACGGGTATCCGGTTCGCTTTGACTTCCCGCGTGTCCGTACCCTTCTCTGCGTGAGTGAGCAGCCGAAGCAAAACCTCGTGACCAGCGAAGAAGACCTGCCCGAGCAGATGCGCGTGCGCCGGGAGAAGCGTGCGCGGCTGCTCGCTTCCGGTAAGGAGCCGTATCCCGTCGAAGTCGCGCGCACGCACACGTTGCGCGAGATTCGCGAGGCGCATCCCGAACTCGAACCCGACACGCAGACCGGGGAGATCGTCGGCATCACCGGCCGGGTGATGTTCATGCGCAACACCGGAAAGCTGTGCTTCGCGACGTTGCGCGAAGGCGACGGCACCGAACTGCAGGCGATGCTGAGCCTCGCCGGTGTCGGTGAAGAAGCACTTTCCGAGTGGAAGACCGATGTGGACCTCGGTGACCACGTTTTCCTGCACGGCGAGGTCATCAGCTCGCGCCGCGGTGAGCTTTCCGTGATGGCCGACGCATGGCAGCTGACGTCGAAGTCCCTGCGCCCGTTGCCGGTCGCGCACAAGGAACTCGGCGAGGAAACTCGCATTCGTCAGCGATACGTCGACCTGATCCTGCGGCCGATGGCGCGGGACACTGTTCGGACCCGTGCGAACGTCGTTCGTTCTCTGCGCGACTCGTTCCACCGGCGTGGATTCCTCGAAGTCGAGACGCCGATGTTGCAGACGCTGCAGGGTGGTGCGTCCGCGCGTCCGTTCATCACGCACTCGAACGCCCTCGACATCGATCTGTACCTCCGCATCGCGCCGGAGCTGTACTTGA
Source organism: Lentzea miocenica (assembly GCF_033949945.1). Lineage (NCBI taxonomy): Bacteria > Bacillati > Actinomycetota > Actinomycetes > Pseudonocardiales > Pseudonocardiaceae > Lentzea > Lentzea miocenica. The sequence continues at coordinate 5,870 of NZ_JAXAVW010000023.1, read as the reverse complement.
AGCGCTGCGTGGTGGGTGGCATCGAGAAGGTCTTCGAGATCAACCGCAACTTCCGCAACGAGGGCGTCGACTCGTCACATTCGCCCGAGTTTTCGATGCTGGAGTACTACGAGGCGTACGCGACGTACGACTCGAACGCCGTTCTCACACGTGAGCTGATCCAGGAAGCCGCTGAAGCGGTGACCGGTTCACAGATCGTCACGTTGGCGGACGGTAGCGAGTACGACCTGTCGGGTGAATGGACGACGCTCAGCATCTACGAGTCGTTGTCCGAGGCTGTTGGTGAGGAAATCACCCCCGAGACGCCTGCCGAGGCGCTGCGCAAGCTTTGTGACCGGCACGAACTCGAGGTGAACCCGAAGTTCGGGCACGGCAAGCTGGTCGAGGAGCTGTGGGAGCACCTGGTGTGCGACTCGCTGTACGCCCCGACGTTCGTGCGCGACTACCCGATCGAGACGTCGCCGCTGACCAGGCAGCACCGCAGCAAGCCCGGTGTCGCCGAAAAGTGGGATCTGTACGTCCGCGGATTCGAACTCGGAACCGGTTACTCCGAACTGGTGGATCCGGTGATCGAGCGGGAACGCCTGGAAGCGCAGGCGCGTCTTGGCGCCGCCGGTGACGTCGAGGCGATGCCGATCGACGAAGACTTTCTGCGATCACTGGAGTACGGAATGCCACCGAGTGGTGGCGTCGGAATGGGTATCGATCGGCTGCTGATGGCCCTCACCGGCCTGGGTATCCGGGAGACCATCTTGTTCCCGCTCGTTCGCCCTGAATGAGTAACTTTCCGGATGTCGATAGGTGCAATGCGGCACCCGTGCGCTAACCTGCCTCGCAAGAGGCTTTAGTTGGCGACGCGGGTGACCGCGCATTCGGGGTCCTGGAGGATACGCATGGCGCAGAAGGTCACGGTGACCCTCGTCGACGATCTGGACGGTTCCACTGCGGAGGAGACCGTCGAGTTCGGGCTGGATGGTGTCAGCTACACGATCGACCTTTCCTCGGGCAATGCAGGCAAACTGCGGGACGCTCTTGCCGACTTCGTCAGTGGTGCGCGTCGCGCGGGCGGTCGCAAGCGCATTGGCCCAGGTCGCCCGGCGGGTGTGAAGGCGCGCCCGGCATCCGCGGATCGTGAGCAGAACCAGGCCATTCGCGAGTGGGCCCGCAAGCAGGGCATGAAGGTGTCGGACCGCGGCCGGATCCCGGCCGAGGTGCTCGACGCCTACCACCAGCAGGGCTGAAATTCGGTAAAACACGAAGGGGTTCCGGGAATCGTCCTGGAACCCCTTCGTGCTATTTGAGTGACTGATCAACTACTCACCGAGTGACGATGGTCGGCCCAAACGACATTTGGTTGATCCAACAACGTTTTCGCCGAATATTGCGCGCTGATCTTCTTGGCCCCTTCTTCCTGCTCCGGTTGTGATCAGAACCGCCTCCCTGCACGCCGGTGGCCAGCGGTACTTCGGTTAGGCTTGCCTGTCTTGAAGCTGCTGCTAGGAGGGTGGGCCTTGGGTCGTAGGTCGCTGGGCCTGCTCTTCCTGCTGGTCGTGCTGGTCGCCGTGTGCCTGGCGAGCATCGCGATCGGCTCCAAGGAGATCCCGCTGTCCGGGGTCTGGCACGGTCTCTTCACGCCGACCGGCGTCGAGGACGACGTGGTGGTTCGCGAGCTGCGGATCCCGCGGACGTTGATCGGCATCGCCGTGGGCATCGCACTCGGTGTCGGTGGCGCGCTGATGCAGGGCCACACGCGCAATCCGCTGGCCGACCCCGGCATCCTCGGCGTCACGCACGGCGCCGCGCTGGCCGTGGTGCTGTCGATCTTCCTGCTCGGCGTCAACTCGCTGGTCGGCTACATCTGGTTCGCCTTCGCCGGCGCCATGATCGCGAGCGTCGTGGTGTTCCTGCTCGGGTCGGCAGGGCGAGGCGGACCGTCGCCGGTGACGCTGGCGCTCGCCGGTGCCGCGGTGTCGGCGCTGATGAACGGCCTGGTGTCCGCGATCGTGCTGCTCGACCAGCAGTCGCTCGACGCGTTCCGGTTCTGGCAGGTCGGCGGCATCGCCGGCCGCGACACGACGGTGCTGACGCAGGTGTTGCCGTTCCTCCTGGTCGGCCTGGTGGTGGCGGCGTTCAACGCGCCAGGCCTCAACGCCATGTCGCTGGGTGAGGACGTGGCCAAGTCGCTGGGCGTCAACGTCAGCAGGACGCGGTCGCTGGGCATCCTCGCCATCACGCTGCTGGTGGGCGGGGCCGTCGCCGCCTGCGGGCCGATCGGGTTCCTCGGGCTCGTGGTGCCGCACATCGCCCGTGCGTTCACCGGGCCGGATTACCGCTGGATCCTGCCGTACTCGGCACTGCTCGGCGCGATCCTCATCCTGTTCGCCGACATCGTCGGCAGGGTGGTCGCCCGCCCGTCCGAAGTGGAGGTCGGCGTGATGCTCGCGCTGATCGGCGCACCGTTCTTCATCTACCTGGTGCGGCGCAAGAGGCTGGTGAAGATTTGACGGCGACCAGGTCCAGGCCCGCGGCACCCGCTCTGAGGCTGGGTGCCGCCTCGTTCAAGCTGCGTCGCCGGCCGCTGCTGGTGGTGGCGGCGGCACTGGTGGTGCTGGCGGCCCTGTTCGTCGTCGACATCATGATCGGCGACTTCCCGCTGACCGTGTCGCAGGTCGTCGACACGCTGTTCGGCGGCGGCACCCGGCGCGACCAGTTCGTGGTGATGGAACTGCGGATGCCGCGCGCGTTGACGGGCCTGCTCGTCGGCGGTGCGCTCGGCCTGTCCGGCGCGATCTTCCAGGCGATCGTGCGCAACCCGCTGGCCTCACCGGACATCCTGGGCGTGACCTGGGGAGCCGGTGCGGGCGCGGTCTCCGTGATCACCTTCGCGGGTTCGCTGGGCGTGGTGACCGGCAGCGCGGCGTCGCTCGGCGTGCCACTGGCCGGTCTGGCAGGCGGGCTGTTCGCGGGCCTGCTGGTCTACGCGCTGGCGTGGCGGCAGGGCATCGAGGGTTTCCGGATGGTGCTGGTCGGCATCGGCATCACCGCGGTGGCCGGCAACTTCACGCACTACCTGCTGACCGTCGGCGACGTGCTCGACGCCGGCCGGGCGATGGTGTGGATCACCGGGTCCCTGAACGGGCGCGGCTGGGAGCACGTCGTGCCGGTGGCGTTGGCGCTGGCCGTGCTGGTTCCCGTGGCGTTGATCGGTGGTCACGTGCTGGGGGCGCTGCAGTTCGACGACCAGACCTCGCGCGGTCTCGGGATCCGGGTCAACGTCGCGCGGTCGTTCCTGATCATCGTGGCGATCGTGCTGGCGTCTGTGGCGACTGCCGCGGCCGGGCCGATCGCGTTCGTCGCGCTGGCCACACCGCAGATCGCGTTGCGGCTGGCCGGGACCGCCCAGCCGCCGTTGTTCGGGTCTGTGGTGGTGGGCGGGGTGCTGGTGATGCTGTCGGATCTGGTGGCGCGGACCGTTTACCGCACTGAGTTGCCGGTCGGTGTGGTCACCGCGGTGCTCGGGGCGCCCTATCTGATGTTCCTGCTGGTCCGGAGCCGCCGGGAGGCGCGGGTATGAGCGCGGGTTTGAGTGTGCGTCTTGAGGCTTCGTCGTTGTGCGTCGGATACGGGGATCGGCTGGTTGTCGACACCTTGGATCTGTCGATCTTCAGCGGCACTGTCACCGCTGTGATCGGGCCCAACGGGTGTGGCAAGTCGACCTTGTTGAAGGCGCTTGGGAGGTTGTTGCCGGCTCGGTCTGGTGCGGTGTTGCTGGACGGCAAGGCGATTGACCGTATGGCCACCCGGGATGTGGCGCGGGTGTTGGGGATGTTGCCTCAGGCTCCCTCGGCTCCTGAGGGGCTGACTGTCGCGGATCTGGTTGCTCGGGGGCGGCATCCGCATCAGGCCTGGTATCGGCAGTGGTCATCCGATGATGCTGAGGCGGTTGAGGCCGCGTTGGCGATGACCCGGATTTCGGATCTGGCCGAGCGGACGGTGGACGAGCTGTCCGGGGGGCAGCGGCAGCGGGCTTGGATCTCCATGGCGTTGGCTCAGGGGACGGATCTGTTGTTGCTGGATGAGCCGACTACCTATTTGGACCTTGCTCACCAGATTGATGTGCTGGATCTGGTGCAGGAGCTGCATGCGTCCATGGGGCGGACGATCATCATGGTGTTGCACGATCTGAACCTCGCGGCTCGGTATGCGGACAACATCGTCGCTATGCGGGATGGGCGGATTGTGGCTCAGGGGATGCCTGGGGAGGTGCTCACCGAGTCGATGTTGCTGGATGTCTTCGGGCTGGATGCCCGGGTTGTGGAGGATCCGGTTTCCGGGACGCCGCTGGTGGTGCCGGTCGGGTCTCGGCATCGGTTGCCGTAGGTGGTTGCGTTGGGTGGGGATGGTCCCGTTCAGGGATTTCGGGGCTCCGCCCCGAACCCCGCCAATCTGATCTGGGGAGTCCTCCGCCACGCGTGGGTTGATGGCACGCCAGTTGCTTTGGGCGGAGTTGCGTTGCGTAGGTGGTGCGGTCCGGGCGGGTCCCCGTCCCAAGTCGTACCAGAGCGGGCCACAACCAGGCAGGGGTGTCAACTCGACGAAAAGCGTGTCGAAAAGCGTGTCGAGTTGACACCCCTGCCTGGTTGCAGCAAGTGCTGAGGCACGACTCGTGACGGGGACCCGCCCGGAGCGCTGTCTCAAGCGTTAAAGCGCCTCGGCTTCGCCGTGGGGTCGCCTCGCCTGCGGCTTCGGCGTGATTAGGAGCAGGTGCGCGGGCAGGCCGTGCAGGGTTCTGCGTCCGGGAGCACGTAGTGGAAGCAGCAGCTGTTGCGCTTGCGCTTCCAGCCCTCGTCGGTGAGGTGGAGGGTTGAGGCTGAGACGAAGGGCTCGAGCTTTTCGGGGAGGATCATCGCGGCGTCGGTGACGCCCGCGTTTTCGTCGCCGAACAGGCGGCCTGCGGCCCAGGGGCCGTATTCGAGCATGTCGGTTGCCGCTGCCCAGAGCTGGCGGCGGCCGAAGCGGACCACCTGGCCGAAGGAAGAGACGAACTGGGCCGCGTGGGCCGCGTAGCGGGCGCGGAGGATCGCGGCCAGGGCGGCTTCGGTGGGGACGACGGTGGCGGCTGGGTGGTTTGAGGCCGGGTCGTCGGGGAGGCAGGCGAACTCGTCGCACATCAGGGCGATGCCGTCTGGGTGCGGGCGGCCTTCGGTGGCGATGTGGAAGGCCATGTCCGAGGGCTTGAGGGTGGGTACGCGGCGGGCCGTGTGGAAGAGCAGGCCTGCCAGGTAGCCGGGCTGGTGCAGGTACCAGCCCATGATGTAGCCGGCCGTTGCGCGGTCGTCGGACTCGCCGTACTGCTCGACCAGCCATGAGGCCAGGTCTTTGCGCCACAGGTCGAACCGCGACGGCTCGGCCAGCAGGTCCGAACAGATCGTCCAGTCTGCTGGGGGCGTGCCGAAGCTGATCTCGGTGCCTGCGTTCAGACGGGCGATGGATTCGGCCAGAGGCGTGAGCGCGTGCGGGTTCTGCTGTGAGACCCTCGCAGGTACGGTCAACGCGCAAGTCCTATCTCATATGTATGAGGCTTGCCTAACCTTACCTAAGGCGCTCTTGTTTTGCCTGTTGTGGTGGGCCCGGTCACAGGAGTATCGCTCAACGGTCGGTTGTTCGCGCTCAGCGGACATCGCCCGATCTGTGGAATCCGTTGCTCCCGACCTGCGTTGATGCCGATGTCAGAGTTTGCCGGACGCGGCTTGCCGCTGATGGGAACCACAGGCCTCGGGACCGCCTACTACAGTGGAGCCACGGTGCCGCGCTCACCAGGGTAGATCGGTGGAGCCGAGGACCGCCGACGCAGCAGTCAGGGAGTGCGA
>NZ_JAXAVW010000022.1:0-183690 GCF_033949945.1 Lentzea miocenica | reverse complement strand
ATTGGGTCGGCTCGCCTTCGGCCTCGCCGCTTGCCTTCGGCCTCGCCGCTTGCCTTCGGCCTCGCCGCTTGCCTTCGGCCTCGCCGCTTGCCTTCGGCCTCGCCGCTTGCCTTCGGCCTCGCGGGTTAGTGCTGGTAGGTCGGGGTGATGATTGCTCGCGCGAGGGTGTGGAAGGCGAGGTTGAAGCTGACCACTGCGGGGGAGGCGTCGCTGTCGACGTCCAGTTTGTCCACGTCTACTGCGTGTACGACGAAGTAGTAGCGGTGTGGGTGGTCGCCCTTGGGTGGGGCGGCGCCTCCGAAGGCGTGGGTGCTGTAGTCGGAGCGGACGTGGAAGGCGTCACCCGGAAGTGTGGCGTCCGAGGTGCCTGCGCCGGTGTCCAATTGGGTGGTGGTCGCGGGGATGTTCACCGCTACCCAGTGCCAGAAGCCGGAGGGGGTGGGGGCGTCGGGGTCGTAGCAGGTGACCACGAAACTGCGGGTTTCGGTGGGGAAGCCGGACCAGGAGAGCTGGGGTGAGGTGTTGCCGCCTTCGAAGACCTGGGCGTCGGGGAGTTGTTCGCCGTCGCGCACGTCTGTTGAGGTCACGGTGAAGGTGCCTACCTGCGGGAGCAGCTGGTAGGGGTCTGGAGCGACTGGGCGCTCGAGGCTCATGGAACTCCTCCTTTTTGTGATCAGTTCGAGCCTATCCCCGTGCAACCGGGAGGGCCCGCGCGGCGTCTTTCGCGTGGAGGGGGAAACTTCGATGGGTAGGTTGCGGCTTTTTGCTGCGTTTTTGCTGGTTGTCGGGCTGGTGTCGTGTGGGGAGCCGCCTGACGCCGAGACCGGTGGGCCTGTGCTGACCACGGGGTCGTCGGCGGTGGCGACCACTACGCCGGAGCGGCCCAAGCGGATGTTCGAGCCGCCGTATCCGTATGGGACGGTGCAGGCGAAGGCGCCTGCGATCGTGGACGGGATGGTGCCGGTTGTTACGCACATTCCGATGGACAAGCCGTATGTGTTCATCACGATCGACGACGGGGCTGTGCAGCATCCGAAGGCGCGCGAGTTGATGATCGAGGCCGGGGTGTGGCCGTCGGCCTTCTTGAACACGAAGTACGCCGAGGGGCACAAGGACTACTTCAAGAACCTGCCGGTGACGGTGCACAGTCACACGAGCAACCACCCGAACCTGCAGGGCAAGGGGTTCGAGTTCCAGAAGAACGAGATCTGCGGGAACGCGGACTTCCTTGCGGCCGACTACGGCAAGCGGCCCACGTTGTTCCGGCCGCCGTTCGGCAACTACGACGCGACCACTCGGCATGCGGCTGCGAGTTGTGGGTTCAAGGCGCTGGTCAACTGGACGGCCGCGGTCAACGACGGGCGGGTGCAGTTTCAGTCCGGGGACAAGCTCAAGGCCGGGGACATCGTGCTGATGCACTTCCGGACGACGTTCGTCGAGGACTTCACGGCGTTCCTGAACCGGGCGAAGCAGGACGGGCTGACGCCGGTGCCGTTGGAGGACTTCCTGGGGTAGGCGGGGCAACCCGGAGGGCTGCCCGAGCGTGAGCATCGCGGACGCCTTCTTGGGAAGAGGGGGAAGATGAAGCGAATCGCAGCAGCGCTCGTCGCCGTGGGGATGGCGATGAGCATCGTTCCGGCGGCTTCCGCGGCCGACTATGCGCAGCTCACCAACGTTCGGACTGGGCACCACGCGACGTTTGACCGCGTGGTGTTCGACCTGACGGGTGGGCAGCCGGAGGACAGCGTCTCGTCGGTTCCGGAGCCGGTGAGCTGTGGCTCTGGCAAGCCGATCTCGGCGCCGGGGGTGGAGTTCCTGGAGGTGCGGTTGCAGCCGGCCGACGGGCACTCGTACACCGGGTCGCGCAAGATCACGACGGGGCTGCCGACGGCGCAGAGCGTGGTGTTCACCTGTGATTTCGAGGCGGACCTGTCGATCGCGATCGGCGTCAACCACCGCGACCCGACCTATCGGGCCTACTTCCTGACCGGCCCGCTCCGGTACGTGGTCGACATCAACCACAGCTGACGTTCGCAGGGGGAGAAGGAAATGAAGCGACTTGCAGCGGTGCTGCTCGCCGTGCTCGCGGTGTTCACGGTCGTGCCGATGGCGTCGGCCAGTGGGCACGCTGAGCTCACGAACATCCGGACGGGCGTGCACGACAATTTCGAGCGGATCGTGCTCGACATGAACGGTCTGCCGGGCAACTACATCTCCAGGGACACCACCGGGGTCACGAACTGCGCTTCCGGCGAGCCGGTTCCGGTGAATGGCGTGAAGGTCCTCGACACGATGATCTACGGCGCCGCGACGTACGACGAGAACTTCGACCCGACGTACACCGGGCCGCGCAACTTCGTGCCGCAGGGGCTGACCAACGTGAAGGGGGTCGCCATCACGTGCGACTTCGAGGGGACGCTCGGCATCGCGGTCGGGTACGACGACCCGAACTCGTGGCACAAGGTCTTCACGCTGACCAACCCGGACCGGCTTGTCATCGACGTCTACTCGTTCTGACGCAACTGTGGTCTGAGTCACACGTCTTACTGGGCATCAAGAGCCCTGGAGAGGGGGCGCAAGATGAACAGACGCCTTGCCGCGGTGCTGCTGGCGGTGCTGACGGTGTTCACGTTCGTCCCGATCGCGTCGGCGCAGAGCACGCCCACGCTGTCGAACATCCGGACCGGCCAGCACGCCGGGTTCAGCCGGGTGGTGCTGGACCTGTCCGGTCTGCCGACGGAGCACCGGGTCAGTGAGGTCACCAGCGTCTCGCACTGCGCTTCCGGGAATCCGATCACCGTTGCGGGCCCTGGGATCCAGGAGATCCTGGCGGTCACGCTGATCGGTGCGGCAGCGCACGACGACAACGGGAACCTCACGTACACCGGGTCGCAGAACTTCGCGACGCCTGGCCTCCAGCACATCCGCGGGGTCGCGCTCACGTGCGACTTCGAGGCCACGCTGGGAGTTGCGGTTGGTTACAACAACACCAACTCGTGGCACCGCGTGTTCACGCTGACGAGCCCGAACCGGCTCGTCATCGATGTTGGTCTGTAGACAGCAAAGCCTCGTGGGGGCAGTAGTCGCCGCTACTGCCCCCACGAGGGGCCTTAGCCAGAAGCCGTTACGCCGCAACGGTCGTGACGGCTTCTTCCTTCGAGAGCGCGTGCTCCAGCACCTCGGCCACATCTGACACGAAGTGCACGGTCAGTTCCTTCCGGACCGACTCCGGCACGTCCTCCAGGTCCGGCTCGTTGCGCTGAGGCAGCAACACGGTCGTGATGCCCGCACGGTGAGCGGCGAGCAGCTTCTGCTTCACGCCACCGATCGGCAACACCCTGCCGGTCAACGAGATCTCGCCCGTCATCGCCACGTCCGAGCGCACCGGGCGGCCGGAGAGCAGCGACGCCAGCGCCGTCGTCATCGTGACGCCCGCGGACGGACCGTCCTTCGGCACCGCGCCCGCCGGGACGTGGATGTGCACGCCACGGCCTTCCAGCGTCGCCGCCTTGTCGTCGTGCGAACGCAGGTACGACAGCGCGATCTGCGCGGACTCCTTCATCACGTCGCCCAGCTGGCCCGTGAGGGTCACGCCGGACGCGCCGGTGTCCTTGGGTGCCAGCGAGGCCTCGATGAACAGCACGTCGCCACCGACGCCCGTGACGGCCAGGCCCGTTGCCACGCCGGGGACCGAGGTGCGCTCGGCCGACTCGGGCGTGTTCTTCGGGCTGCCCAGGTACGACTTCAGCGACGGCTGGTCGACCGTGATCGGCAGTTCCTCCTCGCCCAGGGCCACCTTCGCGGTCACCTTGCGCAGGACCCGCGAGAGGGCCCGCTCCAGTTGCCGCACACCGGCTTCCCGCGTGTACTCGCCCGCGAGCTGGTGCAGCGCGGCCTTGTCGAACGTGACGTCCTCAGGCGTGAGGCCGGCGCGTTCGATCTGCCGCGGCAGCAGGTGCCCGCTGGCGATCGTGACCTTCTCGTCCTCGGTGTAGCCGTCGAGCTGCACGAGTTCCATGCGGTCGAGCAGCGGCGCCGGGATCGACTCCAGCACGTTCGCGGTCGCGAGGAACACGACGTCCGAGAGGTCGAGCTCGACCTCCAGGTAGTGGTCGCGGAACGTGTGGTTCTGTGCCGGGTCGAGGACTTCCAGCAACGCCGCCGTGGGGTCGCCGCGGTAGTCGGAGCCGACCTTGTCGATCTCGTCGAGCAGCACGACGGGGTTCATCGATCCCGCCTCGCTGATCGCGCGGACGATCCGGCCCGGCAGCGCGCCGACGTACGTGCGGCGGTGACCGCGGATCTCGGCCTCGTCCCGCACGCCGCCGAGGGCCACGCGAACGAACTTGCGGCCCATCGCCCGTGCCACGGACTCACCGAGCGAGGTCTTGCCCACGCCGGGAGGGCCCGTCAGAGCCAGCACGGCGCCGGAACGACGTCCGCCGACGACGCCCATGCCACGGTCGGCACGACGCTTGCGCACGGCCAGGTACTCGGTGATGCGCTGCTTCACGTCGTCCAGGCCGGCGTGGTCCGCGTCGAGGATTTCGCGTGCGGCCTTGATGTCGTAGGAGTCCTCGGTCCGCTCGTTCCACGGAATCTCGAGAACGGTGTCGAGCCACGTCCGGATCCAGCCCACCTCCGGCGACTGCTCCGAGGTGCGCTCCAGCTTGTCGACCTCGGCCAGCGCGGCCTTGAGGACCTTCTCCGGCAGCTCGGCGGCCTCGACGCGGGCCCGGTAGTCCTCCTGCTCGGTGGCGGGCTTGCCGTCGAGCTCGGCCAGTTCCTTGCGGATCGCGGCCATCTGCTGGCGCAGCAGGAACTCCCGCTGCTGCTTCTCGACGCCTTCCTTGACGTCCTTGGCGATCGTCTCGTTGACGTCCAGCTCGGTCAGGTGCGCCTGACCCCACTCCACCAGCTTCTCCAGCCGCGTGGTGACGTCACTCGTCTCCAGCAGCCAGACCTTCTGCTTCTCGTCGAGGTACGACGCGTAACCAGCGAGGTCCGCCAGCACCGACGGGTCGTCGATCTGCTGGACCGAGTCGACCATCTGCCACGCACCACGCGTCTGCAGGATGTTCGTCACGAGCGCGCGGTACTGCTTCGCGAGCTCCCGCGTCCGCTCGGTGATCGGGGACTCGTCCGCGACCGTGGCCTCGACCCACAGCGCCGCGCCCGGCCCCGTGGTGCCCGTGCCGATGCGCACGCGCTTGGTGCCGCGCACGACGGCAGCGCGCTCGCCGCCCGGCAGGCGGCCCACCTGTTCGATCTCGGCCAGTGTTCCCACGGCCGCGTACTTCCCGTCCAGACGTGGAACGAGCAGCACTTGATGATTCGCCGCGGTCGTGGCCGCGTCGACGGCCGCGCGGGCCTCGGCGCTCGCGTCCGCACCGGAGATGCGGATCGGCACGACCATGCCGGGCAGCACCACGACGTCGTCCAGCGGCAGTACCGGCAGGGCCAGCGTCTCGCCCATCACATCATCCTCCAAAGTTGAGTCTGTACCGCTCAACCATCTGGAGCCGGGTGGTGTTCCCCTGAGGTGTTCGCTGTCAGCGAGCAAGCTCTGGCGAGTGGCTGACCAGCGAAATCGGCCCGCGCCGGACGGGCAGGGCGTCGCCTTCTTCGACGGTACGCCCGCTCAGGACGGCCGGGCGGGGCTCGCGGACCCGGTGAGTGTCGTCGTAACGGGTGACGTATCGGCCACCGACATCGGTTCGGGTGCACGACGGTGGACACCCGTGCGGCGACGAGCGAGGATGCGCGCGTGATGGAAGAGCTGAAGTGGGTCCCGTCCACGGTCGACGTCACTCGCCCGAGCGTGGCGCGGATGTACGACTACTACCTGGGTGGCTCGCACAACTTCGAGGCCGACCGCGCCGCCGCGAAGCAGGTGGAGCAGATCTTCCCCGGCGTCGCCCAGAGCGCGCAGGCGAACCGCTCGTTCCTGCGCAGGGTCGTCCGCCACCTCGCGGCGCAGGGCGTCGACCAGTTCCTCGACCTGGGTTCGGGCATCCCTACCGTGGGCAACGTCCACGAGATCGCCCAGCACGACAACCCGGACGCCCGCGTGGTCTACGTCGACTTCGAGCCCGTCGCCGTCTCGCACAGCAACGCCCTGCTGGCCGACAACCCCAACGCCAACGCGATCCTCGCCGACCTGCGCGCGACCTCGTCGGTGATGGCCGGCGCCCGCGAGACGCTCGACTTCTCCCGGCCGATCGGCGTGCTGATCATCGCGGCGCTGCACTTCGTCCCGGACAGCGACAGCCCGTACGAGGCCGTCGCCGAGTACATGTCGGAGCTGCCCTCCGGTTCGTACCTGGCCATCACCCACGCCACCTGGGACACCCTCAACGCCGAGGAACGCGCGGAGGCCGCCGAGATCGCCAAGATCTACAGCAGTTCGGACAACAAACTCACGATGCGCACGCACGCCGAGGTCACCCGGTTCTTCGACGGCATGGAGATGCTGGAGCCGGGCGTGGTCGTGGTCAACGACTGGCGCCCGGACTCCTTCGAGGACAACCACACGGGCATCTACGGCGCGGTCGCCCGCAAGCCCTGAAGCAGGCGGTCCCGGATCCCGTTCGTCTCGCGGTCGGTGAGGGTGCGTTCCGGCGCCCTCATCGTCACGCGGAGGAGCACGTTCTTCTGGCCCGGCCTCGCTTCCAGCCGGTCCTGGACGTGTGCCGGCAGTCGTTCGGCCGGGGTCTCGCTCAGGATCGTGATCTCCTCGATCACGTCCTCCGGCACGAGCGCGCGGATCCGATCGCCCAGCGTCTCGATGTCCTCGTCGACGTCGGCCATGATCGAGATGTCCCTGACGGCCGCCGGGTGCCGGGAGCTCGGCCGGTACTCGTCGAGGTCCAGCATCTGCGTGGCGATCCGCGGGTCGGTGTTGCGCAGCAGCCGGATGTCCGGGATTCCCTTGCGCAGCATCAGAATCCGGTCCAGACCCAGACCCATCGCGAGACCGTGCGGATGGTCTTTGAGGACGTGCCGCGCGGCTCGTCCGCACTCGCCGATCTCCACCCACTCGCCGTCGTCCCACACGTCGATCTGCTTGCCGTGCGTGGTGTACGGGTGTTGCGCGTCAATCGTGCGGTATCGCTTGCCGGGCAACAACGTCGTGACGACCGTGTCGATGAGGTCGCTCAGTTGTTCCTGTCGCCGGGAGATCCGCCAGACGTCCAGCTGGTGCGGCGTGCCGGTGTGCAGGCGGTCGACCGTGTCACGGCGGTAGACGAGGCCCGGGCAGAGCAGCGTCACGTCCGGGATCGCCGCACGCAACGCCGGTGGGATCATCGCCGTTGTGTGGCTGCGCAGCATGCACGTCTCGCTGACGTACCTGGTGTAGCGGGCTTCCCTGGTGATCGCGTCCGCCGGATAGCCGAGGTGCTCGTAGTTGTGCTCCACCGGGACGAGCGGGTGGTGGCGGACTTCCAGGGCGTTGTCGACGGCAGCCTTGAGATCGGCGATCAACAGCTGCATCGCGTGCGGGCCCTGCGCGGGATCGGTGAGATCACGGACGTTCAGGGCGTGCACGAGTTCATCGGTGCGGTACATGGGACTTCCCGTTCTGCTTGGCCTGAGTGGGGTGCGGAGTCCCCCGGACCAACGGGAAGGTTTTTAGGCGCGCGCCACCGCCGCGGGTCGGGGGTGGCTAAATCGCGTCATGACCTCAGGCTAGCGCGCCTACTCGGGTGGCGTCAGCCGCAAATCCGGATCCACCGGCGGCGCTCCGTCGAACGGCCCGGCGTCCTTCAACCGCCCGACCTCGTCCAACGCGATCTCGATCCCTGCCCGGTCCGGATCACCGTCGGCCGGCGGAGTGCGGAACCACTCGTGCAGCTCCTCGGGAATCTCGAACCGGGCGAGCAACTCCTCGTACATCGCGTCGCGGTCAGCGGCCTGCACACCGAGCTCCTGGTACTCGCGCACCGCCATGCGCAGCCGGATCCAGCGGTAGCGGTCGGTGTTCCGCTGCTGCTCGAACCGCTCGCGCAACAGGTCGCCGGCCTTCTGACCGCGCAACGCCAGCCGCCGGATGGTGGCCGGCGGCATGAACAGGTTCGTGCCGCCCTCGTCTCCCGCCTGCCGCACGTGCGCGATCCGGCCGCGGTAGCCGGGGAGCGCGGACTGCATGGTGTCGCGCCAGTCCAGGAACGTGTCCAGAATGGACACGAGAAAGCCCGGCACGGAACCCAGTGTCTTGTAGGGCGTGCCGGACGTCGACGCGTCCTGCTCCGGCAGCCACACCTCGGCCGTGTCGCCGTTCGGGTAGGACTGGAGGCTCAGGCCGAACGTGGGCCAGCGCGGCAGCAGCGAGTCGAAGAAGTGGATCGGGAAGTTGCTGGTGATGCCGCCGTCGGAGAACCAGTGCACGCGCCCGTCCCGGCACAGCGGCACCGCGGCGATCAGGCCGGGGAACGACAGCGACATCCGCACTGCCAGCACAACGGGCAGCCGGTCGCGGGACGGCAGGTCCCGCAACGGCATGTACTCGTGCTGAGGGCACTTGGTGGCCGTCTCCGGCCCGTTCATCTGCTCGACCACCCGGCGCGGCAGCACGTACCCGAGGCACTCCTCGCAGTACTGCCAGCTCTCCTTGAACGGCAACCGGTACGGCCGCCCCTGGGACAGGTCGGTCGTCATCAGCACCAGGTTGATCTCGCCGAGGTCGCCGAACGTCACCGCGTGCTCGGTCCCGGCCAGCGAGTCGAGCTGGTCCGCGATCCAGTCGGCCAGCGGCGGCACACCGGTGGACTTCGGCATGCCCGCCAGCCGGTCGAGCCACGAGGGCGTGAAGTCACCGGTGCCCGGCACGAGTCCGAAGTGGATGGACCGGGCGTTGTGCTTCAGGAACTTCTGCATCGCGTACCCGTAGGTGACGAACAACGCGCTGACCGCCGCGAGCGACAACACCAGCCACACCAGCAGAACGATCGCGGCCGTCGCGTAATGCCGTGAGAACACCAGCCCGAGCACGAGCGGCACCGCGGCGAACACCCACGCGGGCCACGGCAAACTCGACCGCAACGGCCACAGCACCATCACCACGCAGGCGAGTGCGAGCACCACCACCAACGTCGCGAGCCAGCCCGGATACGCCAAGGGCGCCAGCCACGCCGAGTACAGCACCGGCCCGCCGAGCCACAGCAACGTCATCAGCGCCAGCACCGACTTCGCCCGCATGCCGATGGCACCCAGCAACGCGAAGAACAGGCACGAGATCGCGCTGCGCCCAGTGGTCTCCCGCCGCTGCATGGACGCGACCGCGATCCGGTACAGCGCACGGGTTTTCTCGTTGGGCTGGAACAACTGCGCGAGCCGCCACTGGTCCGCACCCGTGCCGGAGGTGAACCAGTCGATCAGCTTGGTGAGCTTCTCGAAGCCGCCGGACGCACGACCGCGCTCGGCGGCCGCCGTGAACCCCGCGGCGATCGCCCCCGCCGACGCGCCACCGATCTGCTTGAACTCGTAGTGGCGCGCCAGCGACGCGACGGCGAGCGGATACACGACGCCGCTGGTCGTGCCTCCGCGCATGGTCAGGTCGCAGTAGCGGTCGTACTCCATGTGCCCATGATCGCGCGATCAGAAGCATTCGTCGTGAAAGTTCACTCGGACGCCATCGAACCGATCTCCACCCGTTGACTTGCTTGCTCAGTCGGACTCGGTCTCGACCGTCTGGCGATAGAGAAGTTCGTAGAGGTGTGCGCCTTTGATGAGAACGGAGGCTTCGACGGGACGTTCGCCGTCGCTGTAGACGACACGCAGTTGGCGGATCACCGGTGTTCCGTCCGGAAGATCGAGTGCCTCGGCCTCCGTCATCGTCGGGGGACGTGCCGAGATCCGGTCGACGAACGCTCGTTGGGGAAATCCGAGCTCTGTCAGCACCTGCGGAGCGCCTCCGCGGATCTTCGCGGGCTTGCCGAGGCTGCTGCCGACGGCGATGTCGGCTGGGTAATACGACGCCGACAGCTCCACGGGCTGGTCGTCGTGGAAGAGGATTCTGTTGCGAACCACGGCTGTTGCTCCTGGTGCCAGCCGCAATCCATCGGCGACGTCCGTCGGTGGCACAGCGGCGGCAACGGCGAGCAGCTCGTAGCGGAAACGGCCCGGCGCAGGCGCGATGTAGGTGGCGGCGTCAACTACGAACGGCTTTCTGTCGCGGACGTAGACACCTTTGCCCACATGGCTGTCGAGGAAGCCTTCATCCTTCAACACCTTGAGCGCGTGCTGAATCGTCGCGTTCGCCGCTCCGTACTGCGCGACGAGCTGTGCGGTGGACGGAAGCTGGGTCCCTGGGCTCAGGTCACCACGCATGATGAGATCGCGCAGGTCTGCTGCGATCTGCTGGTGCCTGGGCCGTAGGTCACGTGCGCGGGGCAAAGCCGGCTCCTCGTCGGGACGTCGTCATCGCGGTCATGGCGTCAGCTCGTAGCGCAACTGTCGCCCGTCGGCCGTCATCGTCATGACGCTGGCTTCGGTGGGAAGATCGTTCTCGGTGAACAGCGTGCGCGCGAGCACCAGCACACAGGACGGTTCGCCGAGTTGCAGAGTCGTCTGCTCGTCCGCAGTTGCCAGGCGCGCGCTGACGTCCTCGCTGATCCGACGCGGTGGGTGACCGAGATCGGCCAGGAGGGCGACCGCGCCGCCGGGGATCTTGCGCGCCTCGGCCAACCGAGTGCCACGAGCCATGGTCGCGGGGTAGTAGGAGTCGGTGAGCTCGACAGGGCGACCGTCGAAGAGCATGAGGCGACGCCTGACGACCACTGCTTCGCCTGAGGTCAAGCCGAGCATGCGGGCGATGGTCGCAGGGGCGGCGACCTCCTCCACGCTGAGCAGCTTCTGGGTTCCGACGCCACCGTGCTCGGCCGCCTCGGCACCCCATGCGTCCCCGCGCTGACCGCTTGCGTACGGCATCGACACGCTCGTCCACGGGCCGACGTTCGTCATCGCTCGCTCTCCTCGGGCTCGCTGTTGCGCCATCGTTGACCTTAGTCGCAAGGTGGCGCGCCCACTCCCCAAATCTTGCTGCCTTTCGGATATCGCAGTAAGGTTTGCCGGTGAAGGGGTGAAGCGATGAGCAATCCGGTCTTGTTTTCTGAACTGCGCCGGCGACTGGCAGACCACCTCGACCTCGTGTCGCGGATCGCCGTCGACGGTGACGGCGCGTCTGTGCTGGCGATGGCGAGGCGGGAGGTGCCGCAGCTGGTCGCCGCGTTGCGGGTGCTGGTCGATGAGCATCAGCCGGATGAGAACGGTCAGTGCAAGCGGTGCCGGAGCGGGCCGATCTGGCGACGGGTCTCGTCGCCCTGCCGGATGTTGATCAACGTCCACCTCGCGACGGGTGCGGCAACGGCGACGACGCGGGAACGCACGTGCTGGCGGCCGCGGCGACACCGGGCAGGGAGCTAGACGTGCCGAAGAGAGTCTCCACCGCGCGTGGTCGTGAATTCGGTGCGTGTGTGCGGGCGGCCATCGCGGCCGCCGGTCTGACCTCGCGCGCCGCGGCCGAAATCCTGAACTGGGACGAGGCCAAGGTTTCGGACGTGGTGAACGGCAAAGGCGGTGTCAGCGAGGTCGAAGTCGCCCTGCTGCTGGGCGTTTGCCGGGTCAGGGCCACCGAAGTCGCCCGCCTGCTGAAGCTGTACGGAGGAATGGATGTCCGTGGCTGGTGGCAGCAACACGGCACATGCACGCCCATCCTGCCTCGCACGGTCGTTGAACACCTGAAGTTGGCCGAGACACTGACGGTGTGGCACACGCACGCGGTGCCGCTCTTTCTGCAGACGGCCGACTACATGCTTGAGGTGCTCATTGCGTCCTCCACCTCACCTGCAGACGAACTGCAGGAACGGATTGAAGCCCAGCTCGCGATGCAAGGACTGCTTCGGCGTGATGTCCGATGCACCATCTACGTCCACGAGCTGGCGCTCCGCCTCCCGATCGGAAGTGATGAGGTGCAAGCAGAACAGCTGTTGCACCTGATGTTCATGGCGAATCGCCCGAACATGGCGATCCGGATCGTGCCCGCAGCGCGCGGGGCGCACGCCGGCATGGCCGGGCCGTTCACGCGGTTGAGCTTCGCGAAGTACGAGCCGATGGTGTGGGTGGAGACCGAGAACTCCAGCCTGTTCTTCGAGAGGGCTGACGCGATCAACGGCTACGAGAAGGTCATCGGCTCGCTTGATGCCGGGGCCTTGGACGAGATCGAGTCCAAGGCCCTGGTGTTCCAGCAGTACGACACGCTTCGTGCTGCCCGCGGCTAGGTCACCAAGTGTCCTCAGTCCGCGACCGCCGCCAGTTCGGCCGGCGTGCCCGACATGATCACGCGGACGTGTTCGGTCACCTTCTCCACCGGCCAGTCCCACCACGCGATCCGTTCCAGCAGCTCGACTTCCTCGTCGCTGTACCGCCTGCGCAGCAACTCGGCCGGGTTCCCGCCCACGATCCCGTAAGCGGGAACGTCCGCCACCACAACCGAACCAGCGGCGATGATCGCCCCGTTCCCGATCCGCACGCCCGGCATGATCAGGGCGTTGTAGCCGATCCACACGTCGTTGCCCACCACCGTGTCCCCGCGGCTGGGCGCGCCGAGAGCGATGTCGAGCGTCTTCTCGCCCCACACGCCGCCGAAGATCGTGAACGGGAACGTCGACACGCCGGCCATGCTGTGGTTGGCGCCGGACATGATGAACCGGACACCCTCCGCCAGCGCGCAGTACCGGCCGATGACCAGCTTCTCGGCGCCGAAGTTGTAGAGCACGTTGCGTTGCTCGAACTGTTCGGCGTGATGCGGGTCGTCGTAGTAGGTGTACTCGCCGATCTCGATCTGTGGGTTCTTCACCAACGGCTTGAGCAGCACCGTGCGTGCGTAGTCCGGCAACGGGTAGAGGTTGTCGGGGGAGGGAATGGTCACGGTGCTCCGATCGGTTCCTCGCTGAACTGCGTGCGGTACAACTTGGCGTAGTGGCCTTCCAGCGCCAGCAACGCCTCATGCGTACCACGCTCGACGATCTGCCCCTTGTCCACGACCAGGATCTGGTCCGCCGCCCGGATCGTCGACAGCCGGTGTGCGATGACCAGCGACGTCCGGCCGGCCAGAGCCTCGACCAACGCCTCCTGCACCGCCGCTTCGGAACGCGAGTCCAGGTGCGCGGTCGCCTCGTCCAGGATCACCACGCGCGGCTTGGCCAGCAGCAACCGGGCGATGGTCAGCCGTTGCCGTTCGCCACCGGACAGCCGGTATCCGCGCTCACCCACCACGGTGTCGAGCTGATCCGGCAACGACGCCACCAGATCCGCCAGCCGGGCCCGCGTCAGCGCGTCCCAGATCTCCTCGTCCGTGGCGGTGGGTGCGGCCAGCCGCAGGTTCGCGCCGATCGACTCGTGGAACAGGTGCCCGTCCTGCGTCACCATGCCCACGGTCTCGCGGATCGAGTCGAACGACAGGTCGCGAACGTCCACACCGGACAGGCGGACGGACCCGGAATCCGTGTCGTACAAACGAGGCAGCAGCGACGCGATCGTCGACTTGCCCGCACCCGACGCGCCGACGAGCGCGATCAGCGAACCGGGCTCGGCGACGAACGAGACCCCGCCGAGAATCTCCTCGCCGCCACGCGTGTCGAGAGAAGCGACCTCCTCCAGCGAAGCCAGCGACACCTTGTCCGCGGACGGGTAGGCGAACTTGACGTCGGAGAACTCGACGGAGACCGGCCCGTCCGGCACGGTCACCGGCGAAGCCTTCTCCTTGATCAACGGCGGCAGGTCCAGCACCTCGAAGACGCGCTCGAACGACACCAGCGCGGTCATCACGTCCACCCGTGCCCCGGCCAACGCCGTCAACGGCGCGTACAGGCGAGTCAGCAGCAGCGCCAGCGTCACGATCGTGCCCGGCGCCATCTGCCCGGCGAACGCGAAGTAGCCGCCCAGCCCGTAGACCAGCGCCAACGCGAGCGATGACACCAACGTCAGCGCGACCAGGAACAGCCACTGGGCCACCGCGGTCCGCACGCCGATGTCGCGCACCCGCCGTGCCCGCGCGCCGAACTCCATGCTCTCCAGCTGCGGCCGGCCGAACAGCTTGATCAACGTCGCACCCGGCGCGGAGAACCGCTCGGTCATCTGGGTCGTCATCGCCGAGTCGAGGTTCGCCGCCTCGCGGTGCATGGACGCCAAACGCTTGCCCATCCGCCGCGCGGGGATCAGGAAGATCGGCAACAGCACCATCGCGAGCACCGTGACCTGCCACGACAGCGTCAGCATCACCGCCAGGGTCAACACGAGCGCGATCACGTTCGTGACGACACCGGAGATGGTCTCGGAGAACGCCCGCTGCGCCGCGATCACGTCGTTGTTCAGCCGCGACACCAGCGCGCCGGTGCGGGTCCGGGTGAAGAACGCGATCGGCATCCGTTGCACGTGGTCGAAGACGGACTGCCGCAGCCGCAGGATCAGGTCCTCGCCGACCCGCGACGACTGCCACCGCTCGGCCAGGGAGAACCCGGCCTCCAGCACCGCCACGCCCGCGATGGCCAGTGACAGCCACACCACGAGCGAGAAGTCGCGGCCGGTGATGATGGTGTCGACCACGCGTCCGGCCAGCACCGGCGAGGCCACCGCGAGCACGGCCGCGACCGCACTGGTGGCGAGCAACGCGTACACAGCCCGCCGCTGCGGGCGGGCGAACCGGGCGACACGCTTCAACGTCGCCCGGCTCACGCGACGGTTTTTCTCGTCCTGCATCGCGCTTTCGAGCGCGTACCAGGCGTTGAAGTCGATGTTCATGAGGACCAGTCTCGAACTTCGACCTATGACGAGGTCAAGCTGTTTTCAGGAACTCGTCGACCTCCGCCAGGGCCGCCGCACGCACTGGCTCAGGCGAGAGGAACAGGTCGTGCATGCCTGCCTTGATCTCCACGACCTTCACCGATGATCCGATCTTCGGACCCCACTTGCGCATGCCCTCGACGTCCAGCACCGCGTCGGCCTTGGAGACGTCCTCGCTCCACTGCTTGGCGTTCAACATGCTCTTGTCGGAGTGCAGCACCAGAACCGGCACCCGCACGTCGAGTCCGTTGTGGACCTTCTCCTGCGCCACGAGGATCGCCCGGATCCACCCGGCCAGCACCGGGAACCCCGCGAGGGGCTTCCACTTCAGGTCGAAGTCCCACTCGCCGTTGCGCGAGCTGTGGATCGCCGCCCCGTACGCCTCGCCGAGGTTCGCGCGGACCTTCACCTTCGGCGCGATCTGGCCGATCAGCTTCACCACCTGCCGCATGAACGGCGGCTCGACGACGTCCAGCCAGGGGCTGTTGAGCACCAACGCGTTGATCAACTCGCTGGCGCGGCGTTCGTGCGCCCACAACGACGTGGTGAGTCCACCCGTCGAGTGCCCCATGAGCACCACACGCGAGTGCTCTTCACGAATCACGGCGATCGCGGCGTCGATCTCCTCGAAGTACACGGCCATGTCGGTCGTGTAGTTCGGGACCTCGCCGTCGCGCAGTGACCGCCCGTAGCCGCGCAGGTCCACCGCGTAGAAGTCGTAGCCCTGGGCCGTGTAGTGCTCGGCCACGTGCTCCTGGAAGAAGTAGTCCGCGAAGCCGTGCACGTAGAGGATCGCGCCCCGGTCGTTGGCCGCGGCACGCCGGCGGACCAGGGTCGCTGATGCCCCGCCGCGCAACGGCAGAACGGTGGTGTCTTCGTCGCTGCTCACCGCGCAAGTTTGCAACCATCCGGCGCCGATTCCGTGCAGCCTTGTCCGGATCGTGTCTAACCTGGGGAGGTGACGGGGGATATTGAGCAATCATCGAGGGTGCGCTTCATGGGCATCAGCCCGCGCGCCTATGAGCATCCTGCCGACCGAGGCGCCCTCGCGGTGCTGAGGGCGGTGCCCGCTGTGGCACCGATCCTCAAGGCGGTCGCGGCGGCCTTCTCCGAACGGGGTGAGCGCCTGCTGCAGGTGGCTTCCTCCGTGCGAGTGGGCCCGAAGCAGTACCCGCAGCTCGATCGCATCCGCAACGAGGTCGCCGCGACGTTCGACCTCGACACGGTGCCCGAGCTCTACGTGCAACGGCACCCGGTCGAGGCGGCGTGGACGAGCGGCATCGACACGCCGTTCATCGTGCTGACCACCGGCCTGGTGGACCTGCTGGACAACGAGGGCCTGCGGTTCGTCATCGGCCACGAGATGGGCCACGTGATGTCGGGCCACGCGCTCTACAACACGCTGCTGCGGCGCCTCATCGGCATCCAGCAGTCCTTCGCGTGGGTGCCGGCCGGCGCGCTGGCCATGCGCGCGGTCATCGCCGCGCTGCGCGAGTGGCAGCGCAAGACCGAGCTGTCGTGCGACCGGGCGGGCCTGCTGGCCTGCCAGGACCCGCAGGCCGCGCTGCGCGCGCACGTCGCGCTCGCGGGCGACCTCGGCGGCCAGGTCGACATCGCCGAGTTCCTCGCCCAGGCGAAGGAGTACGAGGAGGTCGAGGACATCCGCGACAGCATCCTCAAGCTCCTGCACACCGAGGAGCGCACGCACCCGCTGGTCGTGGTGCGGGCCGCCGAGCTGCAGCGCTGGTCGGCGAGCGAGGAGTACCGCGAGATCCTGACCGGCACGTACGCGCGCCGCGAGGACGACCGGCCGACGACCAACCTCACGGACGACGTGAAGGCCGCCGCCCGGTCCTACAAGGAGTCCATGAGCACCTCCGCCGACCCGTTGATCAAGACGATCAACGACATCGGCGAGGCCGTCATGGGCGCGGCGGGCAAGGTCTGGAGCAAGGTTGCTCCGAACGGAGCAGCTGAGTAGCTACCATCTGGAGTCATGAGACGACTCCTTGTGTTGGTTCTTTCCGCATTGCTGGCGTCAACAGGCACCGCTGCCGCCGACGAGCAGGTCGTCGGCGGCGAGCGGGCCTCCATCGAGGTCAACCCGTGGGCCGTCTACCTCACCGACGACCGCGGTGCCCTGTTCTGCGGCGGCACCATCGTCGCGCCGGCGAAGGTCCTCACCGCGGCGCACTGCGCACTCGGCCGCTCGCCCGCTGACCTGCGCGTTGTCGCCGGCCGCGAGGACAGGCACGATCGTGAGGCCGGAATGTCGGTCACGGTCTCGGAGATCTGGATCCACAAGCAGTACGTCTCCGCGGACGAGGGCGAGGACGTGGCCGTCCTGACCCTGAAGAAGGCGCTGCCGTACACCCCGCTGCCCATCGCGGAGCTGTCCGATCGGGAGCTCTACCAGCCCGGGACGCAGCTCAGGGCGCTCGGCTGGGGCCGCACCAGCGAGAACGGCAAGACGTCCCGCTACCTCATGCAGGCCACCGTGCCGGTGCTGCCGGACGACTTCTGCGTCGACGCGTACCCGCAGTTCGTGAAGACCGACATGTTCTGCGCGGGCTACGAGGGCGGCAGGATCGACACCTGCCAGGGCGACTCCGGCGGCCCGATCGTCGTCGCGGGCAAGCTCGTCGGCGTCACGTCGTGGGGCGAGGGCTGTGCGCGCAGGGGCAAGCCCGGGGTGTACGTCCGGCTCTCCCGGTACGCGAAGGACCTCCACCCGATCGTGGATGCTCTGCCGCCTGTGGTGACCGACCCCTAGACCGCTGAGCGGAGTTCCCGGATCAGATCGGCCCGGTAGCGCAGTCCCGCCGACTCCGCTCGTTCGATCGCCTTGTCGTACAACGCTTTGTCCTGGGTCAGCGCGGCCTTGCCGGCGAGCGCGCGCACCTCGATGATGCGGAACTCCGCGTCGATCGCTCGCCGCAGCACCTCGTCGTACTCGGCCGGTGAACGGTTGACCTCGGCGAGCGCGAGGCACGCGTCGACCTCGATGAACATGTCGTCGTCGCCGGCCAGTTCGAGCGCGCGTTCCGCCTGCTCGCGTGCTTCCGAACGTCTGCCGGTCGCGATGAGCAGCTCCGCGTACTCGACCCGCGCGGACATCTCGATGGGCCGCAGGCCGTGACGTTGCGACAGGTCCAACGCTTCGTGGAACGCTTCTTCGGCTTCGGCGTGCTTGTGCTGTGCCGCGAGCACGACACCGAGGTTGTTGAGGCCGTTCGAGGTGTGCTGAAGGTCGTTGATCTCCCGTGCGAGCGTCACCGACCGCCTGAGCGACTCCTCGCTGGAGTCGAGCCTGCCCAGTTCCAGCTCCACCAGGCCGAGGTTGCCGAGACCGCCGATGAGCTGCGAACGCATGCCGTTCGGTCCGTAGAGCACGAGCGCGGCGCTGAGATTCTGACTGGCCAGGTCGAGTTCGCCGAGGTCGTGGTAGATCCCGGCGAGGATGTTGAGCGCCGTCGCCTCCTCCGCCTGCCTGCTGGCGGCGCGGAACTCTGCGATCGCCTGCTCGCAGTGCCGGATGGCCTGGCGGTGCTCGCCGAACCGCCAGTCGAGGTACGCGAGGCACACCCGCATCGCCGCGGCCCGTTGCCCGGCCTCGTGGCTGAGCGCGGCCTCGGCGACGATCCGGAGTTCGCCGTAGTAACCGGACTGCAGCAGGTAGGCGCGCATCGCCACGACCAGCGCGGCGTCCTTCCGCTCCTGGGCGAGCGCGACGAGGTTGAGCCTCTCCGTCTCGAACCAGGCCATCGCCTCCGCGCGGTCCGCGAACGCGACCTGGTCGGCCGTGGGCGGCAGCAGCCGGGTGAAGCCGGCGTTGAGCGCGGCGTCGGCGCCGTCTGCCCGCTTGAGGTACCAGTCGAAAACCGCCTGCCGGTCCTGCGCAGTGGTCCGCTCGTGGGCGTACAGGCGCAGGAGGTCGTGCAGCTGGTAGCGATCTCCGTTCTGCTGCACCAGGTTCGCCGCGACCAGCTCGTCGATCGAGGTGCTCACCAGACCGCTCGGGATGTCCGGCCCCGGCACGGCGCCCAGGTAGTCGAACGTGCGCCGGGCCCGCTGCGACAGCTTCCGGTAGGAGAGGTCGAACGTGGCCTGCACGGCCGTGTCGTCCTCGATCTCCAGCGCGTCGAGCCGGTGCTCCCGCAGCTCGCCGACGTAGTCCGGCAGATGGCGTCCGGCGAGGTTCGCCCCGGCGATCCGCAACGCCAGCGGCAACCGCGCGCACAACGCGATCAGCTCGCTCGTGTCCCCGTCGACACGCATGCCCTTGAGCAGCTCATGCGCCTCCTGCTCGGTCAGCACACCCAACCTGACCTGCGTGAACTGCGGCATGTCCTGTCGGCTCGTGATCAACGCGGCACAGCCGGGCGTGCCGGGCAGCAACGGCGTGATCACCTCGGCCGTCGCGTTGTCGAGCACCACCAGCACCCGCCGGTTCCTGAGCAGCTCGCGGTAGTCGTCGTTCGGCCCGCCGCCCAGCGCCTTCACGAACCGCGCCAGCGCCTGCTCGACCGTCATCGACGGTCCGGTGGAGTACCCGCGCAGGTCCACGTACAGCTGCCCGTCCGGGAACTGAGCGCGCAACCGATGCGCCTCCCGCACCGCCAGCACCGTCTTGCCGACCCCCGGCAACCCGGTGATCGCCCGCACCGGCGCGTCGATGAGCTCCAGCCGCGCGATCTCTTCCTTCCGGCCCACGAAGTCCGGCAGATCGGCGGGCAGCTGACACGGCGCGGGCGGCCGCGGCACGAGCCGGTAGCCGGTCGACTCGGTGATCACCTGCTCGGTGGCGCGCAGCCGGCTGACCAACGTGCGCAACGCGGCGCGCGGGTGCTTCGGCGGATCGTCCGGCCAGACCTCGGCCGCCAGCACGTCGAACGGCACGGGCTCGCCGGGACGCGCGGCCAGCGCGTCACGCAGAGCCCGCAGTCGATCCGCCACGAGATCGAGTGTGCCTCAGAGCACGAGGCCCACGGACATCGTGAGGAACACCGCCGCGCACACCGCGTCCAGCGCCGTCGTCACGCCGGGCCGCTTCAACCGCCCGGCCACCCGCGACGCCGCCAGCACGATCATCAGCTCCCACACCGCGGCGAGTCCGAGGAACACCACCGCGAGCATCGCGAGCTGAGGCGCCGGTTCACCCGATCCGATGAACTGCGGCAGGAACGCGAGCGAGAACAGGATCATCTTCGGGTTGGTGATGTTGGTCAGGAAGCCCTGCCGGAACGGCCGGTTGCTCATGACCTCCTCCGGCTCGCCGCCGGAGCGCTTGATCAGCCCGCGTGCGATGGAAATCGCGAGGTAGAGCAGGTAGGCGGCACCGATCCAGCGCAGCGCCGTGAGCACCATCGGGTACTGCGCGAGCACCACGCCGAGGCCGGAGATCACCAGCGCCACCTGTACCGCGGCGGCCGAGTGGATGCCCGCGAGTGCCAGCAGGCCGGCGCGGGTGCCGGAGCGCAGTGACGTGCGGAGCAACAGGAACGCGTCAACACCGGGGGTCACGATGACGACCGCGCACGCGATGAGAAAGGCCGGAACCTGGCCGAAGTCGAACAACACCGTACATACCCCCGTGAGCTACACCACTGACCGTAAAATCTTCGGCCTGACGCGACACTAACACGAGAATCTCCGGTTTTGACGTCGCCTTAGCGCGATCGCTACGGTTGGTGACCAATCGTCCACCTGGCGCAACGAGGAGTGGTCCGTGAGGGGTAAGCGGCTTGCCGTGCTGGTAGCGGTGATCGCGCTGGTCAGCGGTGCGTCGACGGCCGATGCGATCGTCGGGGGGACACCCGCGCGGGTGTCGGACACCCCGTGGGTTGTGGCGATCACCACCACGGACGGTCAGCTGATCTGCGGTGGCGCGCTCGTCGCCCCGGACAAGGTCATGACGGCGGCGCACTGCGCGACGTTGAAGGGCGTGCTCGGCAAGAACCAGCGTCCGGCCGAGCAGTTGCGCGTGGTCGCGGGGCGCACGGACCTGCGCGTCAAGGACGACGGCGTCGAGGCCGCCGTCGCGAGCGTGTGGCGGCACCCCGACTACCAGGAGGTCACGAAGGGCGACGACGTGGCCGTGCTGACGCTCGCCCGCTCGCTGC
The DNA here is from genome assembly GCF_033949945.1 of Lentzea miocenica. Taxonomy (NCBI): domain Bacteria; kingdom Bacillati; phylum Actinomycetota; class Actinomycetes; order Pseudonocardiales; family Pseudonocardiaceae; genus Lentzea; species Lentzea miocenica. The sequence continues at coordinate 162,727 of NZ_JAXAVW010000022.1, read as the reverse complement.
CGTACCGGACGATCGCGCTCGGCGAGGTCGGTGACGACGGTGTCGTGCTCGGCTGGGGCCGCACCGCAGAGGGCACCCCGCCGTCCATGACGCTGCGCAAGGTGACGGTGCCGATCCTGTCCGACGCGGAGTGCGCGCTGAAGGAGCCGGACTACCGGCCTGGCGCGATGTTGTGCGCCGGGCGCGGGGGACGTGACGCGTGCACGGGTGACTCTGGCGGGCCGCTGGTCGTGAAGGGCAGGCTCGCGGGCGTGGTGTCGTTCGGCCGCGGTTGTGCGCGCCCCGATGAACCTGGTGTCTACACCCGGCTCGCTCACTACCGGTCGGTACTGGGCTTCTGATATCCAAGGTTCGGTGCGAACCACACCGTTTCCGGCCACCCTGCGCCGCCAGTGGGGACTCGATCTGAGCCCCTCCCAGCTCTACGCGATCCTGCGACTGCGTCAGGACGTGTTCGTCGTCGAGCAGAACAGCGTCTACTGCGATGTGGACGGCCGTGACCTCGAACACGGGACGCGGCACTTTTGGCTGGAGGCTGACGGATCGCACGACCCGCTCGCGTACCTGCGGCTGCTGGAGGAGCCTGACGGCACGCTGCGGATCGGACGTGTCGTCACCTCACGGATGGCGCGCGGACGTGGGTTCAGCCGCAGACTCGTGCAGGCCGCTCTGGCAGACGTCGGTAGCACGCCGTGCGTGCTCGACGCGCAGACCTACGTCGTGGACTTCTACGCGTCGTTCGGTTTCGTGCCCGAAGGGGAAGAGTTCATCGAGGACGGGATTCCACACCTGCGGATGTGGCGCACTCCCTGATCACGCGCACCGCGCGCTCGATGTCGGCCTCGGTCAGATCGGCGCGCGCGGTGAGCCGCAGTCTGCTGATCTGGTCCGGCACCGACGGCGGCCGGAAGCAGCCGACGATCACGCCGTTGGTGCGGCAGTTCTCGGCCCACTGGAACGCCTGCTCCGGTGACGGTGCCCGCACGCTCACGACGGCGGCGGTCGGCGTGCTCGCCTGGAAACCGGCTTCCTTCAGACGGTTGCTCAGGTCGTGCGCCACGGTCAGCGCCCGCTCGGGACGGTCCGGCTCCTCGCGCAGGATCTTGATCGCGGCCAGCGACGCCGCCGCGCTGCTCGGCGCGAGACCGGTGTCGAAGATGAACGTGCGCGCGGTGTCGATCAGGTGCTTGATCACCCGGCTCGGGCCGAGCACCGCGCCGCCCTGCGCGCCGAGCGACTTGCTCAGCGTCAGCGTGGTGATCACGTCCGGCGCCTTGATCAGGCCGGCCTCGGCCACGGCTCCGCGGCCGCCGGGCCCGACGACACCGAGTCCGTGCGCGTCGTCGACGACCAACGCCGCACCGGTCGCGCGGCAGGCCTCGTGCAGTTCGTTGAGCGGAGCGATGTCGCCGTCGACGCTGAAGACCGAGTCCGTGACGACGATCGCGCGCCGCTTGCCGCGGGTCTCCAGCGCGTGCCGGACCTGGCCGACGTCGCAGTGACCGGCGACCACGACGTCCGCTTTGGACAGGCGCGTGCCGTCGATCAGCGAGGCGTGGATGTGCTGATCCGCGACGATCGCGGTGCCGGGGCCGGTGAGCGCCGTGAGCGCGCCCAGGTTCGCCATGTACCCGCTGCTGAACACCAGCGCCGACTGCGACCCGCAGAAGTTCGCGAGCTCGTACTCCAGCTCGGCGTGCAGCTCCGTAGAACCCGTGACCAGGCGCGATCCCGTGGACCCCACGCCCCACTTGAGCGTGGCGGCGGCCGCGGCACCCGCCACGCGCTTGTCCTTGGCGAGGCCCATGTAGTCGTTGCTGGCGAGGTCGAGGTCCGTCGAGTCCGCCGTGCGCGGCCGCAGCCGCCTGGTCAGACCCGCCTTGGCGCGCGCTTCAGAGCGGACGTCGATCCAGTCGAACGTCGACTCACCACCACTGGAAATCGCCTCAGTTGTGCTCACGGTCACCGACTGAGTCTCCCATCCGCCGACTAGCGTGCCGCTTGTGGACCTGTTCACCTTCACGCGTGCCGAACTCACCTCGCCGGTGCAGTTCTGCGACGGCCGCTGGGTGGTGTCGGACTACGACGACGTGCGCGCCGTCCTGGCCGATCCGGTCACTTTCCTGCCCGACAACGCCCTGACCGCCGTCACTCCGGTCGTACCCGCCGCGCTGCGCACCCTGGTGAGGGCCCGCTTCTCGTTGCCGCCGACGCTCGCGAACAACGGGTCCTCGTCGCACGCCGGCCTGCGGAAACTCGTCGCGTCGTTCTTCACGCCGGTTCGTGTCGCCGCCGCGGAGCCTCGCATCCGGGAGCTCGTTTTGGAACGGCTGGGTGGCACGGATCTCGTGCACTCACTCGCGTGGGACCTGCCGGCGATCGTGCTGATGGACCTGCTCGGCCTGGAGAACGTCGACATCCCGACGCTCAAACGGTGGAGCTCCGGATCGCTGGAGTTCTTCTGGGGCAACATCTCCCGCGAACGTCAGCTGGAACTGGTCGACGACGTCGGCGACTTCCACCAGTGGCTGATCAAGCGCTACCACGCCGGGGACGGCGAGCTGTTCTGCGCGCTGGCCGACGCCGGCGTGTCCGCCGAGGACTCCGCCGGGCTCTGCTACTTCCTGCTGATCGCGGGCCAGGAGACGACGACTCAGTTGTTGTCCACGGCGTTGCGTCGCGCGTTGCAAGACCGCGCGTTGTGGGCTCGCTTGCCGTTGCCCGGTGTCGCTGAGTCGTTCGTGGAGGACGTGCTGCGGACCGACACGCCCGTGGTGACCTGGCGGCGGCTGACTGCCCGTGAGGTCGTGCTGTCCGGTGTGCGCGTCCCTGCCGGTGCCGAGCTCGTGTTGTTGTTGAGCGGCAAGGAGAGCGACCCTCGCCACCTCGCGTTCGGCTATGGCCGCCACTTCTGCCTCGGCGCCGGGCTGGCGCGGTTGGAGGCCGCGGTGACCCTGCGGACCGTGGCGGAGCACGAGCCGTCGTTGCGCCTGGCCGGTGACGATCCGGAGTGGCTCAACCTGCTGTCGTTCCGCGCGCCCAGGTCGGTCACGGTCGCGCGATGAGCTTGCCCTGCGTGGTCCGAGCTTCGAGTGCTCGGTGCGCTTCGGCGATCTCTTCGAGCTGGTAGACCTCGCCGAGCACCGGCTTGAGGTGGTGGCTGAACACCTCTTCCGGCGTCACGTCGCGAGGGAGCCCCATGACCGCGACACCCTTGCGGAAGACGTCGCTCGCCGACACGTCCAACGGCTCACCGCTCGCGAACCCGAACACGACCATGCGCCCCACACCGTCCTTGAGCAGTTCGAACGCCCGCTTCCCGACGGCGCCGCCGATGGACTCGAACGCGGTGGTGCCCTGCAGCGCCAGCGCTTCGCGACCGCCGGTCCGGATCTCGATGCCGTGAATCGGACTACCGGTCCATATCGCCGGCACGGTCGAACGGACCGCCAGTCCCTCAGCGTCCGCGGTGTCCAACCGGACTGCCGGTCCGGATCGTCCTCCACCAAGCACACGCCCTGCTCGCCGTGTTGAGGGGAGAACACATCGCATTCCTGCTCGAGCGGCGCATGACCGCCTATGACGTCCGGGCGGGCGTTATCTCGCTCGCCGACACGCTCGCGGCTGAGGTTTGATGCTGGGGTGTTGAACCGCCAGCTCTCCGGAGTCACGAAGCGCACCCTGCTCGAAGAGCTCGGCCCGGTGCCGGACGTCGAGCCCGACCGCTACGGCGACGGCGGCCCGGTGGGCGCGCTGGAGGAGCGGGTCGCGCAACTGCTGGGCACCGAGGCCGCGTTGTTCGTGCCGACCGGGACGATGGCGCAGCAGATCGCGCTGAAGTGCTGGGCCGACCGCACGCACAACCCGATCGTCGCGATGCACCCGCAGGCGCACCCGCTCAACCACGAGGACGACGCGCTGACCGTGCTGTCCGGCCTGCGTCCGATCAAGGTGCCGAACTCCGAGGTGGCCACCTGTCCTGAGCCGTACGGGACGCTGCTGCTCGAGGTGCCGGACCGCGAGGCCGGGTTCGTCCTGCCGACCTGGGACGAGCTGACCACGCTGGTGGACCAGGCCCGCGAACGGGACGCGGTCGTGCACCTCGACGGCGCGCGGCTGTGGGAGAGCACGTACGGCCTGGGCAAGCCTCTGACCGAGATCGCGGGCCTGTTCGACTCGGTGTACGTCTCGTTCTACAAGTCGCTGGAGGGCATGTCGGGCGCGGCGCTCGCGGGCAGCCAGGACTTCATCGACCAGGCACGGGTCTGGCGGCACCGGTACGGCGGCATGCTGTTCCAGCAGTGGCCGGCGGCGCTGTCCGCGATGCACGGGCTGGACACGGTGCTCCCGAAGCTCGGCGGCTACGTCGAGCACGCCAAGGTCGTGGCCGCGGCGATGGGCCTGCCGGAGCCGCACACCCACCAGTTCGCGCTGCACCTGCCGGGTGACCCGAAGAAGCTGACCGAGGCGAGTGGCGAGTTCCTCGGCTCGTTCTGGCGGGACGGCACGCTCGCGAAGACCGAGATCACCGTGGCCGCGCCCGCGCTGGAGTGGACCGCCGACGAGGTCCGGGAGGCCTGGGCGGAGTTCCAGAGCCTGATCTAGGGCGACATCGCTCACCTGGCTGTTGGTCGCGCGGGTGCGAAATGCGACGATGCCGGGGCTGTGAGGGGAGTGCGAGGAAGCCGGTGCGAATCCGGCGCCGTCCCGCGACTGTGACCGGTCTCAAGGAGAAGCCGGGAGTCAGGAACTCGTCCCCCTCTTGATCACCGACCGCGGGCGTGGACACCCGAGGAAGGACTTCGCCGAGCATGTTCCCCTTTTCGGCTGTCGTCGGACATGACGACCTCCGGCTGGCCCTCCTGTTGAACGCCGTGCACCCCGGCATCGGTGGTGTTCTCGTGCGTGGCGAGAAGGGCACCGCGAAGTCGACGATCGTGCGTGCCCTGGCCGCGCTGCTGCCGGAACTCGACGTCTCGCAGGGCTGCCGTTTCGGCTGTGTGCCCGGCAGCACCGACTGCCCCGACGCGCCGCACGAGAGTGTTGAACGCCGTCCGGCCAAGCTGGTCGAACTGCCTGTGGGCGCCACTGAGGACCGGCTGGTGGGCTCGCTCGACCTGGAGAAGGCGCTGACCGAGGGCGTGCGGGCGTTCCAGCCCGGTCTGCTCGCCGCGGCGCACCGGGGCGTGCTCTACGTCGACGAGGTCAACCTGCTGCACGACCACCTGGTCGACCTGCTGCTGGACGCCGCCGCGATGGGGCGCGCGCACGTCGAACGCGAAGGCGTGTCGATCTCGCACCCGTCCCAGTTCCTGCTGGTCGGCACCATGAACCCGGAGGAGGGCGAGCTGCGGCCGCAGCTGCTCGACCGGTTCGGGCTGACCGTGGCGGTGAAGGCGGCCCGCGACGTCGGCGTCCGCACCGAGGTGATCCGGCGCCGGCTCGCCTACGAGGCCGACCCCGTGCCGTTCGCGGCGAAGTGGGCGGAAGAGGACGCCGCGCTGAAGCGGCAGATCGAGCACGCCCGCGAGAACCTCAAGGCCGTGTCCCTTCCGGACGGTGAACTGCGCCGGATCGCCGCTGTCTGCGCGGCGTTCGAGGTCGACGGCATGCGCGCGGACCTCGTCGTCGCCCGTGCCGCCACCGCGCACGCCGCCTGGCGAGGTGCCCGGCAGGTCGAGGAGACCGACGTCGAGGTCGCGGTCAGGCTCGCCCTGCCGCACCGGCGCCGCCGCGACCCGTTCGACGAGCCCGGCATCGAGGAACAGCAGCTCGAGGACGCCATGCGCCAGGCCGCCGAGCACGCGGAAGAACCGGAAGAGGGCCCGGACGACGACGGCCCCGGCGGTGGTGAACTGCCCGAACCGCAGGAAGGCCCGGCGGGCAACGGAAACGCGCCGCGGGACCGTCCCGCACCGGAACCCGCACCCGCGTTCAAGGCGCGGCTGCTGGAGGTGCCAGGAGTCGGCGAAGGCGCACCGGGCAAGCGTTCCAGGGCCCGTGCCCGGACCGGCCGGATCGTGCGTTCGTCCAAAGTGGACGGCAACGGCCTGCATCTCGTCGACACGCTCACCAACGCGGCACCGCACCAGCAGGCGCGCGGCCGCAGCGGCCCCGGACTCCTGCTCACCGCGGGAGATCTCCGCAAGGCGGTCAGGGAGGGCAAGGAGTCGAACCTCGTCCTGTTCGTCGTCGACGCCTCTGGCTCGATGGCGGCACGGCAGCGGATGTCGGCCGTCAGCGGCGCGGTCGTCTCGCTGCTGCGCGACGCCTACCAGCGCCGGGACAAGGTCGGCGTGGTGACGTTCCGCGGCAACCAGGCCGAAGTCGCTTTGCCCCCGACGACTTCCGTCGACGCGGCGGCCACCCGCCTGAAGAAGATGCGCACCGGCGGCAGGACCCCGCTCGCGGACGGACTGCTGAAGGCCCACCGCGTCCTGGAGATCGAACGGCTGCGCGACCCGCGGAAGCGCCCGCTCGTGGTGTTGCTGACCGACGGCCGCGCGACCTCGTCCGGCCTCGGCGGCGACCCGATGAAGGACGCCCTGAAGGCCGCCGGCCTGCTCGAACAGACCGCCGTCGTGGTCGTGGACTGCGAACAGGGCCACATCAGGCTCGGCCTCGCGCAGAAGATCGCCGAAGCCCTGCAGGGCACCTGCGTCCGTCTCGACCAGCTCAGCGCCGACCACCTCGCCGGCGTCGTCCGGGCCGCATAAGGAGAATCCAGTGCCTCAAGGACAACCAACCGAGGTGCCGAAGGACGGCCTGACCACCCGCCAGCGCCGCAACCGGCCGTTGCTGATGCTGCACACCGGTGAGATGAAGGGGAAGTCGACGTCGGCGTTCGGCATGGCGCTGCGCGGCTGGAACCAGGGCTGGGACATCGGCGTGTTCCAGTTCGTGAAGTCCGCCAAGTGGAAGGTGGGCGAGGAGTCCGCGTTCAAGGCGCTCGGCCGGCTGCACGACGAGACCGGCGAGGGCGGCGCGGTCGAGTGGCACAAGATGGGCGAGGGCTGGTCCTGGACCCGCAAGCAGGGCACCGAGGACGACCACGCCACTGCCGCCCTTGAGGGCTGGCAGGAGATCTCGCGCCGTCTGCGGTCCGAACGCCACGGCTTCTACGTCCTCGACGAGTTCACCTACCCGCTGCACTGGGGCTGGATCGACGTCGACGAGGTGGTCGACACGCTGGTCAACCGGCCAGGTCACCAGCACGTCGTGATCACCGGCCGGTACGCGCCGGACAAGCTGATCGCCGCCGCCGACCTCGTCGTGGAGATGACCAAGGTCAAGCACCCGATGGACGCCGGGCAGAAGGGCCAGCGGGGGATCGAGTGGTGACCAGATGGTGAACAGGCTGGTCGTCGCGGCCCCCGCCTCCGGCAGCGGCAAGACCACGGTGGCGACGGGCCTGATGGCGGCGTTGCGCCGGGCCGGGTCGCGGGTCGCGCCGTTCAAGGTGGGGCCCGACTACATCGACCCCGGCTACCACTCGCTGGCCACGGCCCGTCCTGGCCGCAACCTCGACCCGGTCATGGTCGGCGAGCACCGGATTCCCGGCCTGTTCGCGCACGGCTCCAAGGGCTGTGACATCGCGGTGGTCGAGGGCGTGATGGGCCTGTTCGACGGACGGGTCGACACCGCGGGCGTCGGCTCGACCGCGCACGTGGCGAAGCTGATCAACGCGCCCGTGCTGTTCGTGGTGGACGCACGGGGGCAAAGCCGATCACTCGCGGCGCTGCTGCACGGGTTCCGCGGCTACGACCCGACGGTCCGGCTCGGTGGCGTGATCCTCAACCAGGTCGGGTCGGAACGGCACGAGCAGGTGCTGAGATCCGCGTGCGACGAGGTCGGTCTCGACGTGCTGGGCGTGTTGCCGCGTGATCCGCAGTTCTCCTTGCCCTCACGGCACTTGGGGCTCGTGACGGCCGCGGAGCACGGGTCGGAGGCCGTCGCCGCCGTCGACGCGATCGCCGCCGCGGTGGCGAAGCACGTCGATCTTGACGCGGTGCGCAGGCTGGCGTCGTCGGTGCCCGCGATGGCGGTGGCCGCGTGGGAACCGCAGGTCGAGGCGGTGGCTGACGAACCGCTGGTCGCGGTGGCTGGTGGAGCGGCTTTCACGTTCGGCTACGCCGAGCACGTCGAGGTGCTGAAGGCGGCGGGCGCGGCCGTCGCGGTCGTCGATCCGCTCAACGACGAGGACCTGCCGGAGGGGACCTCCGGTCTGGTGTTGCCCGGCGGATTCCCCGAGCAGCACGCGGAAGCTTTGTCGGCCAACGCGAAGTTGCGCGAAGCGGTCGCGCGGTTCGCTCGATCGGGTGCGCCGGTGCACGCCGAGTGCGGTGGGTTGCTGTACCTCGCAAGATCACTGGACGGGCACCCGATGTGCGGCGTGCTCGACGCCGAGGGGTTCATGACGCCGAAGTTGACCTTGGGTTATCGGGACGCGGTCGCCGCCACGTCGTCGCCGCTGCACCCGCCCGGCAGCCGCGTGACCGGCCACGAGTTCCACCGGACCCAGCTGTCCACACCGCACTCGAACCCGCCGGCGTGGCATTGGCGCGGCGTCGATTCCCGGCCCGTCGCGGAAGGTTTCGTGGCAGGTGGGGTGCACGCGTCGTACCTCCACACGCACCCGGCCGGTGATCCGGAGGCGGTGGCCCGTTTCGTGCGGGCCTGCCACCCGTTCGTGGCCGGAGTGGCAGACGGTACGGTCTTCGCTTAAGCCTCTCCCCGAAACCCCCTGTGGAGCTGTCGTGACGACGACCGGTCGGGTCTCCTTCGTCGGCGCCGGTCCCGGTGCCGCCGACCTCATCACTCTCCGAGGCGCGCGCCGCATCGCGGACGCCGACGTCGTCATCTGGGCTCCCAGTGCCGTCGACGCCGAGTGCGTCCGCGAGCACGCACGCGCCGACGCCGAACTCGTCGACTTCTCGCGTGTGACGCCCGAGGAGATCACGGACCTGTACCGCCGTGCCGCTGCTTCACGTCAGACGGTCGTGCGCCTGCACGCGGGCGACGCCGCGACCGGTGGTGGTGTGCAGGAGCAGCACGACCTGTGCGTGCGGCTCGGCCTCGAGGTCGAGGTCGTGCCGGGTGTGTCCGTCGTCGCCGCCGCGGCCGCCAAGATCGGCCGCGAGCTCACCCTGACCGAGGCGTCGTCGACCGTGCTGATCTCGCCGGAGAGCAGCGAGCTCGTCCGCGAGTTCGCCGCGTTGCAGACCACGATGGCCGCGACGGTCTCGGGCGCGCGCACCGGTCAGTTCGTCGAGAAGCTGCTGCAGGGCGGCTACTCGGCCGAGACGCCGGTCGTCGTCGCGTACAAGGTGAGCCAGGCCGACGAACTGGTCGTGCACACCACGGTCGGCGAGCTGGAGTCGGTGGTGAAGCAGCACAAGCTGTACCGCCCGACGCTGTTCCTGGTCGGCACCGCGGTGAAGACGCCCACCCGGCGCGTCTCCACGTCGGCCACCACGTCGCTGGACGAGCCGATCCGCGCCGCCCGCCCGACCCGCTGGTCGCGCCGTGCCGCCTCGCGCATCGCGACGCGCGTCGACGAGCCCATCCCGACTCCCGCGCCTGCCGCTCCCGCCACTCCCACCGCCGAGCCGAACCCGGCGTGGACCGCGGTCGAGGGAATACAACAGTCGGTCCGCAAGCCGGCCGAGGAGCCCGCGCCCAAGCCGAAGCTGACCGTGGTGGCGGCCGAGAAGCCGAAGCCGCCGACGGTCCGTGCTTCGACGTCCACGCCGAAGAAGAAGCCGACCGCCCGTAAGCCCAAGCGCACCGCCGGCAACTGATGCCAGAAGTCATGACAGTGCAGGCGTTGCAGGAGGCAGCGGGCCGTCCCGTCGAGCTCGTCGACGCCGCGGACGGCCTGCGTCCCGCGCTGAACGTGTGCCGCGCCCGCTCCGCCGTGATCGTCAAGCTGGCAGAGGGCGTCGGTCCCGCCGAGATCGGCGCGGGCCTCGCGGGCTGGCGGCGCATTCTGATGGTGTCGGACGCCGGCGAACTGACCACTGTGGACCCGCGCGACGCGGTGACCCGCCGCTGGACCGCGCCGGACGCGGTGTTGTGCCTGGCGGACAACGAGTTCCTGCGGTCGAACGACGGCTGGGCGCTGCCGGACGACTCCTTCGCGAGCCGCACGCACGTCCTCGGCGCCGAGGTCCGCGCGTTCGTGCTGGCCAGGCTCGCCCCGCGCCCCGGCGTGCTGGTGTGGGACGTGCTGGCCGGCTCCGGCGCGGTGGGCGTGGAGTGCGCCCGGCTGGGCGCCGCGGTGATCGCGGTCGAGCCCGACCCCGTGCAGTGCGTGCGGATCATCGCGAACGCGTCCGCGCACGGCGTCGACGTGCGGGTGGAGGAAGCCGAGCTGGACGCGCCCTCGTTGCCGCGCCCGGACGCGGTGTTCGTCGGCCGCGGCGACATCACCGCGGTCAAGGCGAGCGCGGCCGTGTCCGCCCGGCGCGTTGTCGTCGCGACGGAACGGGTGGACGAGATCGTGCCTGCCCGCGACGCGCTGCAGGCTGCGGGATACGAGGTGGAGGGCGTGCACTGGACCGCCTCCCGCCTGCTGGACTCCGGATTCGCACCCGCGGTCCCGGTGACTTTGTTGTGGGGAAGCAAGAAGTGAGTGCTGCGGGGGCCGGCGTCAGCCGGCTGCGGGGAGTTCAGTCGTGATCGGTGTCTTCGCCGGTTCTGACCAGCGCGGCGACGCCGCCGACCTCGCCGGCCTGCTCGGCTCGGACGCGGTCGTGCCGGACGGCGCGGTCAAGCCCGCCGTGCTGCAGCTGTGGCCGCGGATCGGCGCCGCGGTGCTGTTCCTGGACGCGGGCGCCGCGGTCCGGCTGATCGCGCCTCTGTTGCGGGACAAGCAGTCCGACCCCGCCGTGGTGTGCGTCGACCAGCACTTCGTGGTCGCACTGGCGGGGGACGCGGACACGTTCGCCCGGCACGTCGCGGACCTGCTGAACCGCACCGCCGTGGTGACCGGCGGCCCGTCGATCGACTCGGTGCTGGACGAACTCGTCGAGCAGCTCGACGCCACCGCGGACGGCGACGTCGCGGCCTGCGCCGCCGCCATCGAGGCGGGCGAGAAGGTCGTGCTGCGCAACCCGTTGGGCTTCCCGTTGCCCGCGCTGCCGCCCAACGTCGTCGCGGCGGGCGAGGACGCGGCGTGGATGATCGTCGTCGACGACCGGGCCGCCACGACCAAGGACAACGTGCTGCGGATCGTGCCGCGGACGCTTGTCGTCGGGGTGGGCTCGACGCGTGGTTCGTCGGCCACGAGCGTTGGTGCGGCGCTGGCGGAACTGGACGCACAGGGCGGCCTGGATCTGCGCGCCATCAAGGCGTTCGCGACGGCGGACGCCAAAGCGGACGAGCCCGGCATCGTGGACGCCGTGGAGGACTGGGGTTTCTGGCACGGCGACACCGCCGAGCTGCTGACGTTCCCGACCGAGGAACTGGCCGAGATCGGCGTGCCGAACCCGAGTTCGGTGGTGCGCAACTCGATGGGCACCGCGAGTGTCGCGGAAGCAGCGGCGTTGCGTGGCGCGCAGACCCTCGGCAACGGGGCCCCGGTCGAGCTCGCGGCCGAGAAGTTCAAGCGCGACAACGTGACCGTGGCCGCGGCACGGGTGTTGCCGCGCGGCAGGCTCGCGTTGGTCGGGCTGGGACCGGGTTCGGCGGAGGAACGCACGCCCCGTGCGGAGGCGGAGATCAGGCGCGCGGCGTTCGTCGTCGGCACGCCCGAGGCGATCGACGCCGTCGGGCCGCTGCTGCGTTCCGGCACCGAGGTCCGTCACGACGGCGCATGCGATTTGGCGTCGCGTGGTGCGGCTGTCGCGTTCGTCGCTTTCGGAGCTGGGCCAACAGTGGACATTCCGGTCGAAGCTGACGTGATTGTTGTTCCCGGAGTTTGGGACCGCTGACGTTTTTCCTTCTTTCGTAGGGTCTCCACCGAAGTTTTCTTGATTAGCGTCGCCATGCACACGGCCCCCCTGCCCAGGGCCCGAAGCACTGGAGACCGACATGAGATCGCGTCGTCTCGTCGCTGTCGCCTGCACCGCCGGCGTCGTCCTGTCCCTGCTGAGCGTCAACGCTCAAGCCGCGGCACCGAAAGAGGGCCTGCGCCTCCTGACCGTCCGCGACTCGCTGACCGCCACGCACACCTGGTACGAGCAGACCTTCGACGGAAAGCCCGTGCTGGGCGCGTACTACGTCGAGCACGTCGACAAGGCGACCGGCGCGAAGACCGTGAACGACGGCCGGATCGCCGTCGGCGCCGTCGACGTCACGCCCGCGGTCACCGCCGAGGACGCCAAGGCCAAGTCGGCCGGTGTGCCGGAAGGGGCGAACCTCAAGGTGCTGCCCGGCACCGGCCTCGTCTACGAGGTGATCTCCGACAACGGCAAGGGATCCGAACGCACGCTGGTGCACGCGGAGTCCGGTGCCGTCGTGAAGTCCGAGAGCCTGGTCAAGCACGCGGACGGCACCGGCAAGGTGTTCAGCCCGAACCCCGTCGTGTCGCAGCAGAACCAGAACCTCAAGGACGGCGACGACGCCGACTCGGCCGTGCCCGCCGCGGCCTACAGGTCGGTCACCCTGTCCAATCTGGACGGTTCCGGCTACCTCAAGGGCACGTACGCGCAGCTGACCGGTGCCAAGAGCAAGCTCGCGTACAACAAGAACAACCAGTTCGACTACACGCGCACCAACGACTACTTCGAGCAGGTCAACGCCTACTGGGGTGTGACAGAGGCGCATAAGTACATCCAGAGCCTGGGCTTCACGAACATCAACAACGAGGCGCAGAAGATCACCACGCTGGGCCTGAAGGACGACAACTCGTTCTACGACCCCAACAAGGACCAGATCACGTTCGGCACCGGCGGTGTCGACGACGCGGAGGACGTCGAGGTGGTGTGGCACGAGCTCGGTCACGCGATCCAGGACGCTCAGGTGCCCGGCTTCGGGCCCGGCCTCGAGTCGGGCTCGATCGGCGAGGGATTCGGCGACTGGTGGGCGTTGATCATGTCCTCCGCCGACTCGAAGGACACCACGACGACCCCGCTGGCGTGCATCATGGACTGGGACGCGACGTTCTACACGACCGAGACGCCGCATTGCCTGCGCCGCACCGACACTGAGCTGACCTACGCCGACCGCACCAACTCCGTGCACTTCAACGGTCAGATCTGGTCACGCGCCCTGTTCGACGTCTACAAGAAGTTCGGCAGGGACAAGGCGGCCAGGATCGTGCTCGAGGGCCAGTTCTCGTACGTTCCGGACACCACGTTCGCGGCCGCGGCCGCGGCGACCGTTGCCGCCGCCAAGAAGCTTTACGGCGACGCCGACGCGGCTGCTGTCCAGGCCGCGTTCACGGCACGTGGAATCGCCTGAGTCAAAAGTCAAACCGTCCGCAACAGACAAGTGGCGGTTGTGCTGCTGATTCTCCGCCCGTGACGCTGTGTGTGCCGCTGCTCGACACCCTGCACACACAGCGTCATCGGGAAGGACTGGCAACATGGCGAAAACCCTGCATCGCCTGATCGTGTCCGTCATGGTTTCCGCGCTCGCGAGCATCTTCTTCATCGCCCCCGCGGCCAACGCCGACGACGTGTCGCCGATGATCGTCGGAGGCACGCGAGCCAGCACCTCGACTTATCCGTGGGTGGTCTACCTGGCATCGACCTCCGGATCGCAGTTCTGCGGAGGCACGCTCACCAAGGCCAACAAGGTCGTCACCGCCGCGCACTGCGTGAAGGGCCGCACGGCCGCCAGCACGCGCGTCGTGCACGGCCGTGACGACAAGCAGAGCACCGCGGGCACGGTCGCGAACGTGACCAGGATCTGGATCCACCCGAGCTACACCACCGCGACCGCCGGCTACGACGTCGCCGTGCTGACGCTGGACCGCAACATCAACTCGGCGACGCTGCCGCTCGCCACCCCGGCCGACACCGCGCTCTACGCGGCCGGGAACTCCGCGCTGATCCTCGGCTGGGGCACCACGTCGTCGGGCGGTTCCGCCTCGCGGTACCTGCTCAAGGCCAACGTGCCGCTGACCTCGGACGCGACCTGCAAGACCGCGTACTCGCAGTACAGCAACACCTCGATGGTGTGCGCGGGCTTCCCGCAGGGCGGCGTCGACACCTGCCAGGGCGACTCCGGTGGCCCGCTGGTCTTCGGCGGCAAGCTCATCGGTGACACGTCCTGGGGCCGCGGCTGTGCCGGCGCGGGCTACCCCGGCGTGTACGGCCGGATCGCGCCGTACTACTCGGTGATCACCGCTCAGCTCTGAGTCGTCGTCTGTCTGTTGCAGGGTGCGTGCCTCGGCGCGCACCCTGCACGCATGGCTGATCTAGAAGCTGTGCCGGAGGACTGGTCGAGCGCGCTGGTCGTCGTCGCTCACCCTGATGACATGGAATACGGCGGTGCGGGCGCCATCGCGCGTTGGACCGCTCAAGGCAAGAAGATCGCGTACCTGCTCGCGTGCCGTGGCGAGGCCGGCATCGACTCGATGGAACCCGAGGTCTGCGGGCCGTTGCGGGTCGAGGAGCAGATCGCGTCCTGCGCGGCCGTCGGCGTGACCGACGTCGAGTTCCTGGACCACCCCGACGGCGTCATCGAGTACGGCGTGCCGTTGCGCCGCGACATCGCGGCCGCCATCCGCCGCTACCGGCCCGAGGTCGTGATCACGGGCAACTACCGCGAGACCTGGCCCGGTGGCGGCCTGAACATGGCCGACCACATCGCCGTCGGCCGTGCCACCGTCGACGCCGTGCGGGACGCGGGCAACCGGTGGATCTTCCCGGACCTGGGGCTGGAGAAGTGGGAAGGCGTCAAGTACGTGCTGGCGGCGTCCTCGCCGTTGTCGACGCACGCCGTGGACATCACTGACTCGTTCACCGCTTCGGTGGAGTCTTTGCGCGCCCACAAGGCCTATCTGGAGGCGCTGAGCGGCGACATGGCCAACCCCGAGCAGTTCCTGAAGTCGATGGCGGAGGCCGTGGGAAAGCAGTTCGGCGGCGGGCTGGCGACGTCGTTCGAGCTGTTGCGGCTGTGACCATGTTCCCTTCAACTGGACACGACGTGTCCGGTGTGGATGCTTCTACGCATGGCCCTTGAACAGCACTACCTGGCCGGCCTCGATCTCCGGGGCCGGCGCGTCCTCGTGGTCGGCGGAGGCACGGTCGCCCAGCGCCGCCTGCCCCGCCTGATCGCGTCCGGCGCCGCCGTCGAACTCGTGTCGCCGTCCGTCACGCCCGCGGTCCAGGGCATGGTCGACGCCGGGGAGTTGACCTGGCACCAGCGGCGTTATGAAGCCGGTGACGTCGAGGGCGCGTGGTACGTGGTGGCCTGCACGTCGAACGTCGAGGTGAACACGCAGATCGGCGAAGAAGCGCTTTCGCAGCGGGTGTTCTGCGTGCGCGCGGACATCGCCGTTGAGGGCACGGCCGTGACACCGGCTACCGGCACGCACGACGGCATGGTGCTCGGCGTGCTGGCGGGCGGAGAGCACCGCCGGTCGGCTTCGGTGCGCGACGGCCTCGTGGCGGCGTTGCGCGACGGTCGCATCGCGGACCAGGCCGCTCCGCCGGTCGGCGTGGCACTGGTGGGTGGCGGTCCCGGCGACCCCGAGCTGATCACCGTGCAGGGCAAGCGTTTGCTGGCCCACGCGGACGTCGTCGTCGCGGACCGGCTGGCCCCGCGCGAGCTGCTGGAGGAACTGCCCGCGCACGTCGAGGTCGTGGACGCGGCGAAGATCCCGTACGGCCGTGCGGCCACGCAGGAGTTCATCAACCAGACGTTGATCGACCGCGCCAAGGAGGGGAAGTTCGTCGTCCGGTTGAAGGGCGGCGATCCGTACGTGTTCGGACGCGGCTTCGAAGAGCTGCTGGCGTGCGCGGAGGCCGGGATCCCGGTCACCGTCGTGCCAGGCGTGACGTCGGCGTTCGGCGTGCCCGCTCTGGCCGGTGTGCCGGTGACGCACCGAGGCGTGGCACACGAGGTGGTCGTCGTCTCTGGCCACGTTGCACCAGACGACCCGCGCTCTCTCGTGGACTGGTCCGCAATCGCACGACTGCAGGGCACCGTTGTGCTGATGATGGCGGTCGAACGCGCCGGTGCGTTCGCCACGGCGTTGATGGAAGGCCGTCCCGGCACGACGCCCGTCGCCGTGATCCAGGAAGGCAGCACGGCATCTCAGCGCGTCTACCGGTCCACTTTGGACTCGCTGGGCGCGGACGTGAAGGCGTGGGAAGTTCGTCCGCCGGCGATCATCGTGGTGGGCCCTGTCGCCGGTATTGCTTCCGCAAATAGTTAGGTAAGTTCCTTTACAAAAACCGCCCGACCGGTGGACTCTGCATTCACGCCGCCTGAGTCCACCGGTTTGTGCGGAGGCATGCATGAAACGCGCCTTGTCTGTGGCGGCAGCAATTGTGTTGATGATGTCCGGTTTGTTCGCTTCGTCTCCCGTGAGCGCGGCCCCGGCGTCACAACAGGTCTTCTGGACGTTCTACGGCTGGTACGACAACACCCCGCCCGGCGGAGGCATCGCGTACCCGCAGATCCACAATTCGGCCGGCGGCAAGGGCACCTGGTCGGACCCGATCACGTTCGCGACGTCCAGCAAGGAAGCCAAGCCGGGCACGAGGATCTATTTCCCGCGCGTGAAGAAGTACTTCATCATGGAGGACTCCTGTTCCTCCTGTGAGCAGGACTGGAACGGCAACGGCCCCAACGGCGGCCCGAAGCTGTGGCACTTCGACGCGTGGGTGGGCGGCAAGGGCGGCAACGCCATGAACGTCATCGACTGCGAAGACGCGCTGACGAACTACCACGCCGACGGCAAACCGGTGATGGAGGAAACCATCATCAACCCGCCGTCGAACCTGACCGTGGACTCGACGCCGATCTTCAACACCTCGACCGGCGAGTGCTACGGCGGCGCGAAGCCCAAGACCACCAACGGCGAGTACAAGAACGTCTCGACCGGCAAGTGCCTGCAAGGCGGCTCCTCCGGCGCGCAGCTCACGACGGCCACCTGCAACGGCGCCGCCTCACAGCAGTTCAAGTTCCACGGCGCGTTCATGGAGCAGGGCTCGCCTCAGCAGTGCACCACGCTGTCCTCGGGCAAGGTGCTGCTGAAGAAGTGCGACGGCGGCCCGGCCCAGCAGTGGTCCATCAACCCGAACAAGACCATCTCGGACATGCAGCACAACACCAAGTGCTACCGGGACGCGTCGGGCAAGGTGACAGCGGCGTCCTGCTCCGGCGACGCCGCCAAGTGGACCTTCAAGGCCGCACCCACCAAGAAGTGATTCGCTGACCAGAACGGATGAAGGCCGCTCCACGCAACGGGGAGCGGCCTTCGCTCGTCGCGACCAAACCGACCTGCAAGAGGCCCCGCCCACCCAGGGGGCAGACCGCCACACCCCAACTGACCTCAACTTACCGATGCCGCAGGCCTGTCAACCCACCGCTCACCGATCTGTGGACAACTCGGCCGCCTTGCCCCCCGGACCCGCGGTCCAGAACGAACTCACCGCCGCGAACGTCACAACTATCGCGCGACCGAGCACAGATCGCGGCAATCCCAGCCACATCAACGGAATCAGCACCACGGTGATGTAACCATGTTGCGATACCTGGCAAGCAGCCGCTCGGCGAGCAACCCGCCCGCGACACCTCCGCAGGCGAGGGTGGCGAGGAGCGCCCCGAACCCGGCGTTCGTCAGCCCGAGCCTGTGCTGGGCGAACAACACGAGCGTGGCCATCGTCATCGCGATGCACAAGTTCGTCGTCGCGCTGACCAACGTGACTGTTCGCAGCGCCTTGTGCCTCATCAACCATCGCAGACCTTCGACGACCTTCGGTCTGGTCGGTGTCTCTTCGCGTTCGGTACGCATCCTCGTGACCAGCACCGCCGCGATGGCGAACGTCAGCGCGTTGACCCAGAACGGTGCCGGCACCGCGACCGCGAACAACAACCCACCCAGCGGCGGCCCCACGAACTGCAGCGCCACCGCCTGCGACGCGAACAGCCGCCCGTTCGCCCGCTCCAGCAGGTGGTTCTCGACGGTGGCCTTGATGAGCGGCTGGCCCACGGCCCTCGGCACGTTCTCGGCGGTGCCGATCAGAAACGCCATGCCGTAAAGGAACGCGATGTGCGTGCTGTGAAAGGCCGCCAGCACGGCCATGAGCGCACATTGCACCCAAAGGGCTGCTACGAGCAGACGCCGCCCGTCGTACCGGTCGGCCGCCGCGCCTGCCGGGAGTGCGGCGAGCAGCCAGGGGAGCGCGCCGAAGAAGCTGACTCCGGCGATCAGCTTGGGATCCTGGGTGAGGGTCGTGGCGAGCAGGGGGAGTGCGGCGAGGAAGATTCCGTCGCCGAGCGCCGAGATGGCGCTGCCGCTCCACAGCAGGTACCAGTTCCGCCCCATGCCGCACCCTATGTGACCTGAACACGACGAAGGCCGCCTCCCCAGGGGGAAGCGGCCTCCGACGTCACATCAGATCAGTGCTGCGGCGCCCGGCGCGGACGCCCGGCGCTGCTCGCTGCCCGGCCGAAGCCGCGGCCGCCCTCGGAGCGCTCCGAGCGACGCGGACCACCGCGGAACTCGCCGCCCTCGGTGCGACGGCCGGAGCCACCGCGGTACTCGCCGCGGCCGCCACCGGCTGCCGGAGCGCCGAAGCGACGGCCACCGGCGCTGCCGCTGCGGCGGGCCGGCTTTTCGCGTTCGATGATCGGCTCGCCGCTCGGGATGCGGGCGCCGGTGATGCGGATCAGGTCGTCGTCGCCGGGGCGCACCTTCGTGCTCTCGGGACGGATGCCTGCTCGTGCCGCCATGCCCTGGACCGCGCGGCGCTGGTCGTGGGTGACCAGCGTGACGACCGTGCCGGACTGGCCGGCGCGGGCGGTGCGGCCTGCGCGGTGCAGGTAGTCCTTCGGGTCGGCCGGCGGGTCGACGTGGACGACCAGCGAGACGTCATCGACGTGGATGCCGCGGGCGGCGACGTCGGTGGCGATCAGGACTGGCGTGGTGCCCTCGCGGAACTCGCCGAGCACTCGGGTGCGAGCGCTCTGGGCCTTGCCGCCGTGCAACGCGCCGGCGTTGACGCCCATCGAACGCAGCTTCTTGGCCAGGCGGTCCACGTGGTGCTTGGTGCGCACGAACATGATCGTGCGGCCCTCGCGTGCGGCCACCTCGTTCACCACGTTCTGCTTGTCCTCGGCGGAGACGAACAGCAGGTGGTGCTCCATCGTCGTGACGCTGGCGGTGGCCGGGGCCACCGAGTGCGTCACCGGGTTGTGCAGGTACTGGCGGACCAGCTTGTCCACGTCGCCGTCGAGCGTCGCGGAGAACAGCAGGCGCTGCCCGTCCTGCGGGGTGAGGTCGAGGATCGCGCGGACCTGGGGCATGAAGCCCATGTCCGCCATCTGGTCAGCCTCGTCCAACGCGGTGATCTCGACCGAGCCGAGGTCGCACGTGCCCTGGCGGACGTGGTCGGACAGACGGCCCGGCGTGGCGATGAGCAGGTCGACGCCGCGGCGCAGGTGATCGATCTGGCGCGGGAACGACGTGCCACCGACGATGACGCGGCACCACAGGCCCAGCGCGCGGGCGTGCGGCATGAGCGCCGTTTCCACCTGCATCGCGAGCTCGCGGGTCGGGACGAGGATCAGGCCGCGCGGCTTGTTCGGCTGCGAGCGGCCGGTCGCGAGGCGGGTCAGCATGGCGAGACCGAACGCGAGCGTCTTGCCCGAGCCCGTCTGGCCGCGGCCGAGGATGTCACGGCCGGACATGGCGTCGGGAAGGGTGGCCGCCTGGATCGGGAACGGCGCGGTGATTTCGTTGGCGACGAGCGAGCGGATCAGCGCGTCGGCCAAGCCGAGTTCGGCGAACGAGGGCAGCGGGCCTTCCGGCAGCGTGCTCTCGAAGACCTCGGCGACGATCGGTTCCTCGACCCGCTGCTGCGGACGCGAGGAATTGCCCTGGCGACCCGAGCGGCGCCGCGGTGACCTGCGGCTCTGTACACGCTCGGAACGACCTTCGGACATTGATGGCAAAACAAACCTCCGGGACATGGCACGTCTCGAGGCTGCCCCGCGCGCTACCGCGGTGCCGATCACAAGGACGGGCCCGGCGTGATGGTCACGCCGCTGATGAGTGGGTGGAAACACCGGTCAACGGCCGTCAGGCCTTCATCGGTGTACAGCACAGTCTAGCTGATCAATGGCCACGGCCTGCGCGCCCGGCAGTGTCGTTGGACACGGCCGGACGCGCAAGGTGACTCACCCCATACCCGCCACGTCCAGCAGCGTCGCCACCAGCGCGGACGGGTCGGAGATCTCCGGCGGCAGGCCGCGCGAGGCGAACCAGCCGCAGATGTTGCGGACGTCGCGGTCGAGGAACTCCGGCCCGCGGGGGTTCGCGACGAGGTCGACCACCTGGGGCAGGTCGATCATGATCAGCCTGCCCTCGTGGACCATCAGGTTGTACGCGGACAGGTCGCCGTGGGTGATGCCCGCTTCCGCGAGCGTCATCAACGTGCTGACCAGCTGGCGCCACAGGTCGAGCAGTTCGTCCTCGTCCGGACGGGCCTGCGCGAGCCGTGGTGCCGCGGTGCCCTTGTCGTCGCCGATGAACTCCAGCAGCAGCTCGGTGCCGCTGCGCTGCACCGGATACGGCACGGGCGCGCCGATCTGCCACAGCCTGGTGAGCGCCGCGAACTCCGCGACGGCCCACTGCTCCGCGATCAGGTTGCGCCCGAACGCGGTGCGGTTCTGGATGGCCCGCATCTCGCGGGACTTCTTCATCCGCCGACCCTCCAGATATCCCGCGTCGCGGTGGAACATCCGGTGGTCGTTGCTGCGGTAGCGCTTGGCGGCGAGCAGGCACGCCCGCTCACCCATCGCGCGTTCCAGCAGGAAGACGTCCGCCTCCTTGCCGGTCTTCACGATGCCCAGCTCGCGGTCGACCGCGGCCAGTTCGGTGATGAGCCAGGCCGGGTATGGCTTGGGGCCCTTGTCGGCGTCGCCCCACGTGGACCAGCGATCGCCGTCCTCGGGGGTGTCCGCCGTGCTGAGCTGGTCCTCGCGCAGCCGCGAGATCCGCAGCTTCTCTTCTTCGGTCATCCGGCCGCGACGCGTCGGTTCCGCGTCGGCGGCGTTCTTGTTGGTGCGCTTTCCCTTGCGCCGCATGGTTTCGTCGGCGCCATCGAAAGCAGACTCGTAGCGTTCGTAAAGATCGTGCTCGCGCACGGTGGGGTCTCCCGGATGGTGAAGGTGACCGCCCCACTGGCGCTCTGCGATCAAACGATGCTGATCAGGCGCGAAGGGCGGAGGACGGGGTCGCGCATGCGGTGCCGCGTCCAAAGACAGGCTCTGACATGTCGCACCTCCTCGTTCCTCACGCCGCGCTTCGGCGAACTGAAGCTTGCCCGGTCTTCCACCGGGCCCGCAACCGAATTAACCGGTGATCAGGTCGGCGGTCTTCTCGCCGGTGGGCACCATCGTCAGCCCGGCCTTCTGCGCTAGCTTGACCAGGCCTTTCAGGTCGCTCGGGTCGGCCTTGCTGGTCGCGATGGCCCGTGCGAGCAGTCCCTTGTGGGCCTTGTTGAAGTGGCTCACGACCTTGCCCTCGCTCGTGATCACCCGGACGACGACGGCGTGCGGGATCCGCGCGAGGCTCGAGTACGCGCCGGAACGCAGGTCGACGACGAACTCGTCGGTCTCCCGGAACAGAGGCTCCAGCGCCGGCTTCCACAACGTGCGCAGGCTGCCGTGGGACGGGAGCGTGCTGCCGCCCGACAGCCGGTACGCGGGCACCGGGTCGCCGCCGCGGAGTGCCCCGAACAGCGCCGACGCGACCGCCAGCCGTTCGTAGGCCCGTTCTTTCTCGGCCTTCTTGAGCGACGGGAAGTCCAGGTTGTCGTAGAGCACGCCGGTGTAGCGCAGCAGCGCGGGTGTCGTCTCCGACGTGCGCAATGCCGCGTTCCGGTGCACCTCGTCGACCTGGCGCTCGGAGATGTCGAGCGCCTTGAGGCTCGCCGGAACGTCCTTGGCCAGGTCGGCGAGCGCCGACACGAGCTTGTCGCGGACCGGGTTGAGCTCGGGGAACGACAGCGCGTCGAGGTCGAGCGGCGCGCCCTCGCCGCCGATCGCCTTGGTCTCCGACGGGGGAAGCAGCACCAGCACGGTGGGAAATCGTAGGGCAACGCCGGAAAACCGCTGGACCTGCGTGGTGCTCTGGAATGCGTGGACGCATTGGACCGTCTCTACGACTCACTCGACGCACGGCTGCGCCCGGAGGACGTGGCCGCCCTCGTGCTGGACGCACAGCCTTCGTTGACGCATCGCGAACGCGCGGTGCTCCGCGACGTGGCTGCGCATGCTTCGCGGTGGCACGGCTTCTCCGGCATGAGCGACGACTACGCCCGCCCGGTCGGTGCCGCACGCCAGGTGGCCGCGACCCGTTTCCTGTTCGGTGTGGACGGAGGCACCGTCGACGTCGACGACCCGATCTCGGTGCTGGAGTTCGCTGCCTTGGCCGGCGCCGAGATCAACTGGGACCCGGCGCGCACGGACTTCCTCGCCGACCGGCTGAACCGCGGAGCGCGTGCCGACGCGGGCATCGAACTGTCGAAGCGCCAGTACAACCGGCGTTTCCGCATGCTGCGCCGGCTCTCCGCGAAGGCCGGCCGGCTGGAGCGCGCGCGGAAGATGCGTCGCATGACCATGCTCGCCGCAGCCGGGTTCGTCGGCGCGATCGACCGCGACCGGTTCCGCGCCGATCCGGACGCGGCGTGCTTCATCGCCTACTTCACGTCCCGCCGCAAGCTGCGCCGCGAGTTCTCGCTCGCCGGCCGGGAGAACCCGTTCGACCAGGTGGCGAACGTCCTGTTCGCGCGCTGCACGGCCCGCACCGACTGGGCCATGATCGCGCTGGCCTGCCCGACCTGGGACGTCCTGCGCAAGCTGCGGCCAGAACAGCTCGGCGAACTGCTCGGCCGGTGGTCCGCCGCGACCAGGTCGGTGGCAACGCAGCTGGACGAGCTGTGGCGGTCGTCCGACATCGACCACGCCACCATGGTCGTGCGCCGCGGCGTGGACTCATCGACCTGGAACGCCCTCGCCGGCGCCTACAACGCCGCCCGCGCGGGCTGGATCACCTGCCTGCACGCCGCCGGCCTGACCTCGCTGGCCGAGGACGCCTGGCCGGGCAAGGTGATGCGCGTGGTCGCCGCGGACCTCGCCCGCTGGCACCAGATGTCGGGAGGCGGCCTGCACCCGGACACCTCGGTCTGGTCGCGCCTGCCGTTGCCGTGGGACGTGCTGGCCGGCACGGCTGTCTGCACGCGCGCCGACGTGGAAGCGGCCTGCCGTGAGCACCGCGTGGAGCCCGAACGTTCCGGATGGACGGCCCCGCGAGCGCACAGCGGCATCGCGCGCTTCCGGCCGACCCCGGAACTCGTGCACGGCGTGGCGGTGTCCGATCCGTTGTGGGCCATGGCGTTGCGTCGCGCGCGGGTGTTCAGCGGCAAGCCGCTGAACACCGAGGTATTGGGTGGACAGGACGCCCTCGACTGAGTGAGGCTGTACCGCGTTCGGCTGTAGTTCAGCGGTAGAACACCCGGCTCTGGGACCGGGCGGACGCCGGTTCGAGCCCGGCCGGCCGAACGCGTGGAACACGTAGCTCAGTGGTAGAGCGCCCGGCTCTTAATCCGGGGGGACGCCGGTTCGAGCCCGGTCGTGTTCTCTACGGCGCCTGTGGCGTGTGGTGTTTCGGGGCTGGGTGTGCCGTGCAGAACGGTGGGCGGCGTGCGTCGACCCCGTAAACGGCAGGTACGTGCCGACACTCATCCTGGTCGTGGTCGCTAGGGCGTCTGTGGCGTCTGGTGTTCGGGGTTGGGTGTGCCGCGCCGTCCGTGCGGACGGTGGGGCGGCATGCGTTGGCCTCGCTAACGGCAGGTACGTCTCGGTACTCACTCTGGTTGTCGTCGCTAGGGCGTCTGTGGCGTCTGGTGTTCAGGGCCGGGCGTCCCGCGCCATCCGTGCTCAACGGTGGGCTGCGTGCGGCGGGCTCGCAAGCGGCAGGTACGTCTCGGCACTCACCCTGGCCGTGGTCGCTAGGACGCCTGGAGCGTCTGGTGTACAGGGCTGTGCGTGCCGCGCCGTCCGTGCGCAATGGTGGGCGGCGTGTGTTGGCCTCGCTAACGGCAGGTACGTCTCGGTACTCACTCTGGTCGTGGTCGCTAGGGCGTCTGTGGCGTCTGATGTTCAGGGTTGGGCGTGCCGCGCCGTCCGTGCGCAATGGTGGGCGGTGTGCGTCGGCCTCGCAAAGCGGCAGGCACGTCCCGGCACTCACCCCGGCCCGTGGTCCCTACGGCGCCTGGAGCGTCACGTATGCGAGGCCCATGGTGCCGCGCCAGCCGTGCAGGCGGTAGTTGCGGAACCTGTCCGCCTTGGTGCGGATGTCCTCGGCGTGTGGGGAGTCCGGGTTGGCGCGCAGCCAGCGTTCCCACGCCTGGGCGTGGCCGTTCTCGAACACGTCCCACTCGTCGAGGCTCGCCTGTTCCACGGCGAGCAGGCGGTACCCGTGCGTGTGGGCGAGGTCCACCAGGGCGGCGAGCGAGCCGTACTGGTCGCGCGGGACCGGCATGGCGGCCAGTTGGGCTTCGGTCGGTTCGCGTTCCCAGAAGCCTTCGCCCAGCAACAGCCTTCCGCCTGGGCGCAGCAGGTTCTTGGCTGCAGTTAGGGCGTTGGCGGTGTGCTGCAACGGATCGCCGCCCCACACCTGGGTGGCGCCGTTGACGATGAGCACGTCGGCCGGGCTGTCGGGTTGCCAGTGAGCTACGTCGGCCACCTGGAGGTTGACGCGGGACGTGAGGCCTCGCGCGGTTGCGTTGGCCTGGCCGTGTGCGATGGCGGTGGCGTCCAGGTCGACGCCTGTGCCGGTCGCGGTGGGTTCGGCTTCGAGCACGCGCAGCAGGAGTTCCGCCCAGCCGCAGCCGACGTCGAGCACGTGTGCGCCGGCGAGCGGGTGCAGGGACTGGATCAGGCGGGCTGCTCGTTCCGGGGACAGCGGTCCGTGGAACGTGAGGTCCTCGTGCAGCGGTGCGATCTCGGGAGTCGTCATCGCACGCAGGATGGCGTTGGTGTCGCACGAAGGGCAACGCGTTATTCGGTTGTTGGGCTCATCACCTCCCCGTAGCGTCAATTGACGTGGAACTCGTCTGGCGCCCGCTCAGCACCGCGGACATCCCTGTGGTGGCCGCGCTGTACAACGCGGGCGAGGCGGTCGACGACACCGGCGAACTGCTGTCCGAAGAGGACTTCACCGAGTCGTTCGCCGAGGCCGACCTGATCAACGGGTCGCTGGCCGTGCTCGTGGACGGAACCCTTGCGGCGTACGGCTTTGTCGTGCTGCGGGACGAACCCGTGGGCACGCACCGCGTCCGGCTGGACGGGATGGTGCACCCGGAGTTCCGCCGCGACGGCATCGGCCGTGAGCTGTTGCCGCGTCTGGTGACCCTGGCGCGCGAGCTGCACGCCGCGCGTCACGGAGTCATGCCGATGGTGGCGTGCACCATGGTCGAGAGCCGTTCCGCGGGCCACGTCGCGCTGTGCGAAGCACTCGGCTTCAGCGCGGACCGCCACTTCTACGAGCTGGAGGTGGCACTGGGCGAGTCACTCGCCCAGGTCCCGATCCCGGCTGCCTACGAGATCGTGCCGTTCTCCGCCGCCCGCGACGAAGAAGTCCGCACGGTGTGCAACGCGGCGTTCGCCGGACATTGGGGTTCGGTCGAGCGCAGCCCGGAGGAATGGGCCGCGTCCTTCACGAACAGCAAGCGGTTCGTCCCGGAGACCTCCTTCCTGGCGCTCGCGAACGGCGCCGTCGTCGGTTTCGTGCTGGCACGGCACTACCCGGTCGTCGAGGAGATGACCGGCGTCCGCGAACTGTGGATCGGGGACGTCGGCACCCTCGCGGAGCACCGCGGGCGTGGTGTCGCCGCGGCCTTGCTGAGCTGGACGCTGGCTCAGGGCAAGGCGCAGGGCTACCACCGCGCCGGGCTGTCCGTGGACTCGGCCAACTCGACCCGTGCGCTCGGCGTGTACGAGCGCGCCGGGTTCGAGGTGGCGCGGACCTGGATCGACTACGGGCTGCCGGTCGAGCTGGGCGAACTCAGGAGCTAGTGGCGTGACCCGCGACGTCGGCGGTGAATTCGCGCTCAGCAGGACGCTTCGTGGCACCGCCCCCACGCCCCGTACGAGTCCGGTATGAGGGCGTGGGGCCGGCACGATGCGCCTGTCTGACCGCGAACTCGCGCGGCGACGTTGCGAGCCGCGGAACTAGAGCTCCTCGCCGGCCTGGCCGACGCAGAACTGGTTGCCGTCCGGGTCGGCCAGCACCGACCAGACGAGACCGGGGACGCTGTGCACCGCCACCTCGGTGGCACCGAGCTCGACCAGTCTGGCGACCTCCGCCAGCCGGTCCGGCACGTGCGAGTCGAAGTGGACGCGGTTCTTGCCCGGCGTGGCGTCCGGCACCTGCTGGATGCCGAGGGCCGGGCCGTTCTCGGTGTTCGGCGCGAGGACGATGAACTCGCCCCAGTCGTTCTGCACGGTGGTGTTCAGCGCGGCCGTCCAGAACTCCGCGAGCTTGCGCGCGTCGCCGGTGTCGATGGTGATCATCTCAATCGTCAGGGACATGCGAGGGACGCTACTCAGGGGGTCTGACAATTCTGGTCCACGCAGGTCAGAGGCAGGAGAAAGTACCGCGCGCGATTTCGGGAAACGTCCAACCAGTACGCTGTTTCAACTGCCCGTGAACGAGGAGTACCCACCGTGATCACCAGGATGTCGTCGCTGTTCCTGCGCACTCTTCGCGAGGACCCGGCGGACGCCGAAGTGCCCAGCCACAAGCTGCTGGTGCGCGCCGGCTACGTCCGCCGCGTCGCGCCGGGCGGGTACACCTGGCTGCCGCTCGGGCTCAAGGTCCTGCGCAACATCGAGGCCGTCGTCCGCGAGGAGATGGACGCCTTCGGTGCGCAGGAGATCCAGTTCCCCGCGCTGCTGCCCAAGGAGCCCTACGAGGCGACGAACAGGTGGGAGGAGTACGGCCCCAACCTGTTCCGCCTCAAGGACCGCAAGGGCGCCGACTACCTCCTCGGTCCCACGCACGAGGAGATGTTCACCCTCGCGGTGAAGGGCGAGTACAGCTCGTACAAGGACTACCCGGTCACGCTGTACCAGATCCAGACCAAGTACCGCGACGAGGCGCGTCCCCGTGCGGGCATCCTGCGCGGCCGCGAGTTCCTGATGAAGGACTCGTACTCGTTCGACCTCACCGACGAGGGCCTGAGCCAGTCGTACCAGGACCACCGCGACGCCTACATCCGCATCTTCGACCGGCTCGGCCTGGAGTACGTGATCGTCTCCGCCACGTCCGGCGCGATGGGCGGCTCCGCGTCCGAGGAGTTCCTCGCAGTCGCCGAGACCGGTGAGGACACGTTCGTCCGCAGCACCGAGTCCGGTTACGCCGCGAACGTCGAGGCCGTCGCCACGCCCGCGCCCGCCGAGCAGTCGATCGACGACAAGCCCGCGGCACAGGTGCACCACACGCCGAACACGCCCACCATCGAAAGTCTGGTTGACTTCCTCAACGCGAACACCGACCGCAAGTTCACCGCGGCGGACACGTTGAAGAACGTCCTGGTCAAGGTGAAGCACCCCGGCAAGGACTGGGAGCTGCTCGCCGTGGCCGTCCCCGGTGACCGCGAGATCGACTTCAAGCGCCTCGAAGCGGCCGTCGAACCCGCAGAGGTCGCGATGCTCGAGGAGTCCGACTTCGCCAAGAACTCGTTCCTGGTCAAGGGGTACATCGGACCGGGCGCGATCCAGGCGAACGGCGTCCGCTTCCTCGCCGACCCCCGCATCGTCAAGGGCACCGCGTGGGTCACCGGCGCGGACAAGCCCGACCACCACATCCTCGACCTGGTGGTGGGCCGCGACTTCACGCCCGACGGCGTCATCGACGTCGCCGAGGTCCGCGAGGGCGACCCGTCGCCCGACGGCAAGGGCGTGCTGGTCGCCGCGCGCGGCATCGAGATCGGCCACATCTTCCAGCTCGGCCGCAAGTACGCGGACGCGTTCTCGCTTGACGCCCTCGGCCCGGACTCCAAGCCCGTCCGCATCACCATGGGCTCCTACGGCGTAGGCGTCTCGCGGCTCGTGGCGGTCATCGCCGAGCAGTCGCACGACGACCGCGGCCTCATCTGGCCCCGCAACGTCGCCCCCGCCGACGTCCACGTCGTCATCGCGGGCAAGGACGAGACCCTCACCGCGGCCGGCGAGGACTTCGCGAAGCAGCTCAGCGCCAAGGGCCTCAAGGTCATGCTGGACGACCGCAAGGCGAGCCCCGGTGTGAAGTTCGCGGACGCCGAACTGGTCGGCATCCCGACGATCCTGGTCGTCGGCCGTGGCCTGAAGGACGGGGTCGTCGAGGTCAAGGACCGCAAGTCCGGCGAGCGCGCCGACGTGCCGGTCGCGGAGGTCGTCGACCACCTGGTGCAGGTCGTCCGCGGCTAGACCGAACAACCGAACGCCGAGCAGCGCGCTGGGGGTGGGACGCGCTGCTCGGCGTTCAGCATTGCCCGGAGCGGGATCAGCCCGCCCGGCGGTCGGTGAGGTCCAGCGTCGGCTCCTCGAACCACGCGATGGCACGCTCCTGCTTGAGAGCACGCACGGCGCGGGGGAGTTGCTCGGCCACCACGTCACGCACGAGCAGGTGACGGAAGCCGTATTCGATCTCGCCGGTCTCGCTGTTGCGACCCTGCCGGCGCAGGAAGTCGCGCTGTTCCAGCAACTCCAGCGCCTTGGCCACCTCGAGCGGGTCGCGTTGACCCGTGGCGGCCACCGCCCCGGGCGACACCAGGTCGCCCACGACGGCCGCGTCCTGCAGCACTGCCTTCACCTCGAACGGCAACGAGTCGAGCTGAGCCGTGAGCACACCACGGACAGGCGGCGGTACCGGCAACGCACCATCGTTCTGCACGCACGGCATGCGCGGGTCGGCGACCATGCGGGCGTACTCGGTGGCGAACAACGGATTGCCGCCGACGCACGACACCAGTGCCTGCCACAGTTCGGAGGACAGCTCGCGAGCCTCCAGCAGTGAGTTCATGAGACTGCGGGTCCCGTTGTGGGACAACGGCTCCAAGCTGATCGTCGTGGCATTGCGCTTGCCGCCGAACCAGGACGGACGGCGCTGCAACAGCTCCGGCCGAGCCGTGGCGATCACGAGCAACGGCACGGAACCCGCGTGCTCGCTCAACTCCTCCACGAAGTCGAGCACCACGTCGTTCGCCCAGTGCAGGTCCTCCAGGAAGACGACCAGCGGCTCGGACTCGGCGATCTCCTCCAGGAACCGGCGCCACGCCGAGAAGTCGGCGGGCACCGAAGGCGACGGCTCCACCAGCCCGGCCAGGCTCGCCGCCAGGTTGTCCGCGAGTTCGCCAACGCCGACCAACGACGAAACAGCGGCACGCAGCGTCTCCGGCGAAGCAAAGCCGCGCACAACGTCGCACAACGGGCCGTACCCGTGGTCATCGCCAAAAGCCGTAGCGGTGCCACGCAGAGCCATCGAACAAGACGAGGTGAGCTCGTTGACGAGCCGTGTCTTGCCCACGCCTGCTTCACCGAGCACGGTCACGAAGTGCGGACGTCGACGAGTGCGAACTTCGTCGAGAAGGCCCTGCAGCACGAACAACTCACGCTCGCGCTCGACGAACGGCACCGCGGCCTGCGAACGACGGGTCGCGCCGCGCGGAGACACGCACGAGACCGCCTGCCAGCCGCCGGTAGGGGCGGGATCAGTGGACCAGGTCACGGAACCAGCGGCGTCGCGAGTCGCATTACATGCACGGACCGCGCCCAAAGGCGACAACGCCATCAGCTGACGGCACTGGTCGAGCAGCACGCCGGTGGCAGTAGGCGCACCAGAAGAAGGCAGGCGCACGAGAGAGTCACCGGTCGCAACGCCGATCTGCACGTCCGCGACAGCAGAGAGACGGTCGCGGATGGCCAGCGAAGCACGCACAGCACGGTCGGCGTCGTCCTCAGAAGTCCTCGGCACACCGAACAACGCGAGGAACACCGAACCGACGTTGCCTCCGACGACACCGCCCAACCGGGAAACTTCTGCAGAGACAACAGAAGCGACTTCCTGGTGCACCGCGTCGACGTCCTCGGGGTCGCCGTCACCGGCCGCGAGACCGAGCTGGGCGGACACCATCACGACGCTGACGAGCTTGCGCTCCACGGTCGTCACGTCCACCGCCACCGCGGGAGCGACGGGCTCCGCGACAGGGGCCGGTGGCGGCGTGATCACGAGAGGAGCGGGCACAGGAGAAGACTGGCCGACGGCGAGCAGGTGTCTGCGTTGCACCGACGGTGGCAGGTCCAGCGCGGGGGCGTGGTCGAGAATCGCGCGCTCCAGTTCCTGGAGCTCGCGGCCCGGCTCGAGACCGAGTTCCTCCACCAACGCCGCCCTCGTACGGCGATAGACGCTCAGCGCGTCCACCTGCCGGCCACACCGGTAAAGCGCGAGCATCAGCTGCCCGTTGAGCCGTTCGCGATAGGGCTCGACCTCGATCAGCGACTCGAGTTCGCCGATGACCTCGTAATGCCGTCCACAGGCGAGTTCTGCCTCGAAGCAGTCCTCCTGCGTCGCCAGCCGCCAGTCCTTGATGGCGGTCAGCTCCGGCCAGTTGATGCCGGTCTCCGCAAGATCCGCGAGCACCGGACCGCGCCACAAGCTCAGTGCCTTGCGGAGCACCTTCGCGGCGGCGGGCCAGTTCCCGGAGGACAGGTCACCTCGTCCCTGTTCGGTCAGCTGCTGGAACTGGGACAGGTCGAGGGAGTTCTGGTCCACGCGCAGCAGGTAGCCCGGCGCGTGGGTGAGCAGCAGGGCGGAACCCTCAGCGCTGCCGTGGGGAGTGAGAACGCCACGCAGTCCGGAGACCGCGTTCTGGAGCATCTTGCGCGCCGTGGGCGGGACGTCCCGCGACCACAGCGCCTGGAGCAGTTTGCTGGTCGCCACAACGCGGTTGGCGTGCAGCAGGAGGAATCCCAGAGCCGCGCGCTGCTTGACGCCGCCCAGTGGCACGGGCATGTCGTCGTCGAGGACTTCGAGTGAGCCCAGCAGGTGGAATCGCATGGTTCTGGCCTCCATTGGGTGAGAATCCGGACGGAGGGGGAGATCAGCCCCAGGGGGTGTCGTCGTCGTTCGGCAGCGCGGGGAGTGTGATCGTGCTGCCCCACGGTGTGTCGCCGTCGGTGGGCGTGATGCCGCGGCCCCAAGGGGTGTCGTCGTCGGCGATGACCTTGCCCCAGGGGGTGTCGTCCGTGAGGGACTTGCCCCACGGGGTGTCGTCGTCGGCTTGTGCGGTACCGGAGAAGAGCGTGAGTGCCAGGGCCGCCGGGATGGCGGAGAGAACCAGAGCGGCTGCGGTCGTCTTGCGGATCATGTCGGCCTCCTCTTACTTGGTCGGACTTGGCTCGAGTTGTGGTGAAGGCGCCTTCGACCGGCGTCTGAGAACGAAGTTAGAAGTGCCGCCCATCGCCGCTCTATCGCGCACCCACCGCGTATCAATCGGCCGTGATGGCGGAGCTGAAGCGGCCAGTTGAGACGACTCAATAGCTGACGGGCCAGTCAGCAAACTGCTGTTACTACGCAGGGTGGTCGCTTATCCGCGGAATTAGGTGCGGTGTACCGCAATGGTTGGGTGCGGTTAGCGATCCGAACGAACGGCTTGTGCCGCTCGGAGTAGTCCGGATGAGGCGTTCAGGCTGCTCGGCGGCATGCCGTACGATCGTCGTGAAGTACGCCGCCACCACGATGAATTCCAGATCCAAATGAGATGCCTATTGAGATCGGGCGCATTATGGTGGATCGCCCAGGCATGCACAAGAAAGATCTTGACAGTTTTACCGGCCGAGGCTAACTTCGGAGATCATCACCCATGAGAGTGACCGTCTGCAGTTGCTGCAACCGGAGGTCAAACACGGGACGTGAAAAAGTTTCATATTGCCGCCCGGTCTTGAGGTGACGCCCTGAATGTGCCGCTTTACGTCTTCGGTGAATACAATTTCTCAATGGTGAAACGGCCGGAGCGCGAGGTGCAGGGGCTTTGCGAGAAATAAAGGCGCGAGGGGTCGTCCGTCATGAGCTCCGCCCCTGATGAGAAGCTGATTTTCAAGCTGCTCGGCCCGATCGAGGTAATCGGCGCGGAGGAGCAGGTTCAGGTACCTCCGGGACGTCAGCAGACGATCCTGGGCGCTCTCCTGCTCGAAGCCAATCGCGTGGTCGGCATGGACCAGCTGATCGACCTCGTCTGGGAGCACACCCCGCCGTCGACCGCACGGGCGCAGATCCAGATCTGCGTGTCCGCGCTCCGGCGGGAGTTCGCGCGCGTCGGCGTCGACGCTCAGATCGAGACCCGCCAGCCCGGCTACCTGCTGCGAGTGGCCGGCGACAAGATCGACAACTTCCTCTTCGAGCGCCGGGTGGCCGACTCCGACGCCGCTGTCCGTCAGGGACGGATGGAGGAGGCGTCGACGGCCCTGCGGTCGGCACTGGCGTTGTGGCGCGGACCCGCACTCGGCGGCGCCGCGGCCACGTTGCACAACAAAGCATTGCGGCTGGACGAGAAACGCCTGTCGGTGCTGGAGAACTGCATCGACATCGAGTTGTTGCTGGGCCGCCATCACGCGCTCATCGGTGAATTGCAGAGCATGGTGACCGAGCATCCGTTGCGGGAACGCCCGCGCGGCCAGCTCATGCTCGCGCTCTACCGATCCGGCCGGCAGTCCGAGGCGCTGGACGTCTATCGGACCGGCCGCGATCTCTTCATCGAGCACCTCGGCCTCGAGCCGAGTGACCAATTGCGCAAACTCGAGACGGCGATCCTCACCGACGACGAGGTGCTGCGCCTCGACCAGGAGAAGTCGGTCCCGGTCACCGTGCAGAACGTCGTGTCACCGCACCAGCTTCCGGCCACCATCTCGGACTTCATCGGGCGCCAGGACGTCGTGGCCCGCGCGGAGACCGTGCTGGCGGGCGACCACATGACCATGCCGGTGGTGAACATCTCGGGCAAGGCGGGTATCGGTAAGAGCGCTCTCGCCGTGCACGTCGCACACCGCGTCGCAGCCGAGACCTACCCGGACGGCCAGCTCTACTGCGACCTCCGGGGCACCCAGGCCCTGCCGGCCACTCCCGCTGAAGTTCTTGGCCGGTTTCTGTCCGCTTTGGGCGCCGTGGGGTCGACGTTGCCCGACGGTGTGGACGAGCGCGCGGACATGTACCGCAGCATGCTCGCCAACCGCCGTGTGCTGGTGGTTCTCGACGACGCGGGCAGCGAATCGCAGGTGCACCAGCTGCTTCCGGGCTCGCCGACGTGCGGTGTCGTCGTCACGAGCCGGACCCGTTTGACCGGTCTCGCCGGATCTCATTTGGTCGACGTCGACTTCATGGACTCCGACGACGCGTTGGAGCTGCTCGGCCGCATCATCGGCACGCAACGCCTGGAGAGCGAACCCGTCGCGGCGAACGCGTTGGTAGATGTCGTGGGAGGGCTCCCACTGGCCCTGCGCATCATCGGCGCTCGCCTCGCCGCCCGCCCGCACTGGACGCTCGCCTCGATGGTCGGCCGCCTCGCCGACGAACGCCACCGCCTCGACGAACTCGTGCACGGCGACATGGTCGTGCGCGCCAGCCTGTCGCTCACCTACGACGGCCTGGAGCCCGACACGTGCCGGGTCATGCGGCTGATGTCGTTGCTGGAAGCCGAAAGCCTGCCTGTCTGGACCGCCTCCGCGCTCACCGACGACGAACGCCACCGCGGCTTCGACCTGCTGGAACGCCTGGTGGACGCCCAGCTCCTCGACGTGGTCGGCAGCGACATCACCGGGTTGCCGCGCTACCGCTTCCACGACCTGATTCGCTTGTTCGCCAAGGAACAACTCGCCGTGCACGAGTCCCCGGCCACGCAGCTGGCCGCGGTCGAACGCGTCGCCGGCGGCTGGCTCGCGATGGCCGAACAGGCGCACCAGCAGCTCTACGGCGGCGACTTCACCGTCCTGCACGGCCATGGTCAACGTTGGCAACCGCACGCCCCGTACCTCGGCCAGGTGCTGCAGGACCCGTTGGGCTGGCTGGAAAGCGAGCGCCCGAACATCTGCGCCGCCGTCCTGCAGGCCGCCGACGCGGGCCTGGACGAGCTGTGCTGGGACCTCGCGATGACGCTCGTGACGCTTTTCGAAACCCGCAGCTACCTCGACGACTGGCAGCAGACCCACGAACGCGCGCTGGACGCCGTGCGCAAGGCGGGCAACAAGCGCGGCACCGCGGCCCTGCTGTGCTCGCTCGGGTCGTTGCACCACAGCCAGCGGCGGATGGAGGCGTCCCGGACGGCCCTGGAACCCGCGTTGGAGCTTTTCACCGAGCTCGACGACTCCCACGGCCTGGCGTTGGTGCGCCGCAATCTGGGGTTGCTGGAGTACAACGAGGGCCGGCCGGAGCTCGCGACCCGGATCTTCGAGCAGTCGCTGGCCGGGTTCAAGCGGGTGGGCGACGTCGTCGGTCAGGCGTACGTCGTGTCCCAGCTCGCGCAGCTGTCCCTGGACCGCGGTGAGCACGAACTCGCGGTGGGGCAGTTGCGCGGGGCGTTGGGGATGTGCCGGGAGATCTCCAGCCCGCGCGTCGAAGCCCAGGTGCTGTACCGGCTGGGCGGCGCGATGCTGGTGCAGGGCCGCTACGAACAGGCGCAGCAGCTCATCACGTCGGTCCTCGGCATGGTGCAGCGCTCCGGTGACACCGTCGGCGAGAGCTATGCGCTGCACTCGCTCGGGCTGATCCACGGGCGCATGCGGATGTTCGCGGAGGCCGGGCGGCTGCTGCGGCGCGCGATCCGGTTGTGCGAGGAGAACCTGGACCGGGTCGGGGCGGCGCGGATCCGGCTCGACCTGGCGCAGCTGGTGTCGCAGCGCGGGGAGACGTTCCACGCGATCGCCATCGTGGAGCAGGCGATGATGACGTTCCAGGAGCTGCGGCTCTCGTTGTGGGAGAGCAAGGCGCTGGCGGTGCTGGAGAAGATCACCGTCGACAACCCGCTGCCCACCGCCGTCCCGTCGAACGGCGGCGCGCGCTAGCTCAGCTCGTCGGCACCAGCGAGTCGACCATCTTCTGCAACTCGGTCTCCTTCGGCAGCGGCGGGTTCGTGCCGCCTCCGCCGCCCTCCAGGTCGCCGTTCACGACCAGCACGTGCAGCTTGTTGCTGCCGTTGAGCACGACGACCTTGAGCAGGCCCTTGCTCGCCAGGCACTTGCTGGCCGACTGGGTGACCGTGGCGTCGACCTGCACGCCCTCGACGACGACCTTCTTGCCGTCCTTCTGGGTGTGCTGGATCTTCACCGCCTTGGGCTGCGACACCGTGACCTTGGGCTCGCCGCCCGACGAGTAGAACTGCACCGCCACGGCCTTGGCGAAGTCGGTCGCCGTCTGGTTGATGTCGCCCTTGGGCAGCAGCGTGCCGCCGTTGGTGCCCTTGGTGAAGTCC
The DNA here is from genome assembly GCF_033949945.1 of Lentzea miocenica. Classification (NCBI taxonomy): domain Bacteria; kingdom Bacillati; phylum Actinomycetota; class Actinomycetes; order Pseudonocardiales; family Pseudonocardiaceae; genus Lentzea; species Lentzea miocenica. Next base: position 127,097 of record NZ_JAXAVW010000022.1, on the reverse strand, counting down.
TTGCCCTCACACTGGTAGTCGCCGTACGAGGTGATGCCGGACAGCGAGATGCCCTGGAACTTCTCGACCGGGATCTTGGCGTCGGCGAGCACGTCCCAGCTCTTCGGGACCTCGTAGTTGAAGCCGAGTCCCGTCTCGACGCACTGCATGCCGTCGTCCTTGCAGGGGCCGGTGGTCGCCTGGGCCGAGGTGCTGGTGGACGTGGACGGGCCGGTCTGCGCGTCCGTCTTGTCGGAGCGTGAGAGCAGGAGCCATGTCAGGCCGCCGCCGACCAGGAGCACGAGCACGACCGCGCTGAGCACCAGCCAGAGCGTCTTGTTGCTCTTCTTCGGCGGTTCGTTGTCGAACCCGCCGTACACGCCGAGGCCGCCGTACCCGCCCTGACCCTGCTGGGGAAAGCCGCCCGTCTGCGGGTAGCCGCCCTGCTGCGGGAAACCACCGGTCTGCGGGTAGCCGCCGGTCTGGTAGCCACCGCTCTGGTAGTCACCCTGCTGCTGGCCCCAGCCCTGCTGGTCGTTCCAGCCGCCCTGTCCGCCGCCACCTGGGTAAGTCACGGGCGAAACGGTACCTGGTGGGTCTGGCGGACCTTAATTCATCGGGCGTTGACTTCTGGTGCGTGTCGGGCGTAGCGTGCGGACTGAATTCAACAGGTGATGAACTTTTAGGAGGCTCGTGATGCGCACCGCGCTGGTCACCGCCGTCGCAGGCGCGGTGGTGGCGTTTCTCCTGGGATTGCTGACGTTCGGCGTGCAGGCGACCGTGCACCCGCACGACGTCCCGCTCGCCGTGGTGGCGCCACCGCCGATCGCGGAACGCGTGAAAGCCGCCGACTCCGCCGAGGTCGACATCAGGGTGGTGAGCGCGGACGAGGCGCGGACCCTGTTGGCGGACAAGGAGGTCTACGGGGTTCTGGAGATCGTGCCCGGCCAGGCCACGATCCGGCTGAACCCCGCGATCAACCCGTCGGGCACGCAGGTCGCCCAGCAGGTGCTGACCGGCGTCGCGCAGGGTGCCGGGCTGCCGCTCAAGGTCGAAACCCAGGCCGTGTCCGCTGCCGAACGCACGGCGCCCCTTGCCGCGTCGGCGCTGTTGTGGGTCGGCGGGATGGTCGCCGGACTGCTGTTCGTCGTGCTGAAGGGACGGCGGTTCCGGTTGCTGTCGTCGCTGACCACGGCGGTGCTGGTCGTCGGTTCCGTGACGGGGCTGTTGGCGTGGTGGGGCGTCACGTTCAGCGCGGAGGCACTCGGCTTCATGCTCGCCGTAGCCGTGTCGTTCGCGCTGCTGCAGGCCGGGTTGTTCAAGCACCTCGGCGTCCGCGCGATGGGGATCCTCGGCCTGCTCTACCTGATGGCGCCCGCGGTGGCGGGCCAGGTGCCGGAGCTGCTCAACCCGGCCTACAAAGCGGTGCTGTGGTCGTGGACGCCGTTCCGGTTCTCCACGGAAGGCCTGCGCAGCCTCATGTACGACGGGTCCGTCGGCACCGAGTGGTGGGTGTTCGGCGGGATCGCGCTCGTCGGGCTCGTGCTGCTTGCCAAAAACAAAGCTGAACTAGCCGGGAAGGAAGCTCAGCCGGACCGTCCGGACGGGGTTGTCGACGTTGGTGTCGACGAGGCAGATCGACTGCCAGGTGCCGAGCGCCAGCACACCGCCTAGCACCGGGATCGTCGCGTAGGGCGGCACCAGCGCGGGCATCACGTGGTCACGGCCGTGACCAGGGGTGCCGTGCTTGTGCCGCCACTTCACGTCGTGGGGGAGGATGCGCTCCAACGCGGTCAGCAGGTCGTCGTCGCTGCCGGCGCCCGTCTCGACGATGGCGACGCCGGCGGTCGCGTGTGGCACCCACACGTGCAGCAGGCCGTCGCCGTTCTCACTGGCGAGGAACCGCTCGCACTCACGCGTGAGGTCGTGCACGACCTCTTCGCCACCGGTGCGGATCTGGATCTCCTCGCTGCGCATGACCTCAGATCTTACGAACCACCCGTGCGGGGTTGCCGACTGCGAGCACGTGATCAGGCAAATCGCGCGTGACGACACTGCCCGCGCCGACGACCGTGTTGTTCCCGATCGTCACACCAGGACACACGATCACGCCGCCGCCGAACCACACCTTGTCCCCGATGACGATCGGCGCGGTGGTCTCCCAGCCCTCGATCCGCGCGTCGTGGTCCTCGATCGGGTGCAGCGCCGTCAGCAGCTGCACGCGCGGGCCCATCATCACGTTGTCGCCGATGGTGACCGGGCCGCAGTCGAGGATGATGCCGTCGTAGTTCATGAAGAAGTTCGCGCCGATGCGGGTGTTGTAGCCGTACTCGATCTGCAGGCGCTGCATGAACGTCGAGTTCTCGCCGATCTCCGCGACGAAGCCCTTGATGACGGCGTACATGCCGTCGAGGTCTTCCGGGTCGTGCGCGTTGAACCGGGCCATCTCCCGCCAGGCGCGCCGCCGGTCCGCGTCCAGCTCGGGGTCGCCGGGCTGGTAGGGCTCGCCGTTGATCATCTTCTCGCGGTTGGTTCCCATGAGGACATTCAACCTGCGTAGGCGCGGCGGTAGTCGGTGGGCGTGACGCCGACGTGGGCGGTGAAGTGCCGGCGCAGGTTCGTCCCGGTGCCCAGGCCGCAGCGTTGCGCGACCTGTTCGACGGACAGCGAGGTCGTCTCCAGCAGCGCCTGGGCGTGGGCGACGCGCTGGGCGAGCAGCCACCGCAACGGGGTGCTGCCGGTGGCCTCGTGCAGCCGGCGGAAGAACGTGCGCTGGCTCATCCCGGCACGGCGCGCGAGCTGGGCGACGGTGAGCGGCCGGTCCAGGTGCCCGGCGGCCCACTCGAGCACCGGGGCGATGCTGTCGTCGTCGGTGTCCGGGACGTGCCTCGTGACGAACTGGGCCTGGCCGCCGGTGCGGTGGGCGGGCACGCAAAGCTTGCGGGCCAGCTGGTTCGCGACGTGCGCGCCGAAGTCCTGGCGCACGAGGTGCAGGCACAGGTCGAGCCCGGCGGCCGCTCCCGCGCTGGTGAGGATCGAGCCGTCGTCGATGTAGAGCACCGAGTCGTCGACCCGCACCTCCGGGAATCTGCGGGCCAGACGGTCGGTGTACGACCAGTGCGCGGTGGCTCTCCTGCCGTCGAGCAGGCCGGCCTCCGCGAGCACGAACGCGCCGTTGCACAGGGAGGCGATGCGCACACCGTTGGCCGCGGCGTCCTGGAGTTCCTTGACCAGCAACGGATCCAGCGGCTCGGTTCCGTCGAGGACGGCCTGCGGGACGGACGGGACGATGATCGTGTCCGCACCCTGGAGACCTTCCACGCCGTGTTCGGGGCTCAGCACCCAGCCGCTTCGCGCTCGTGGTGCGGCGGGGTTCAGGCCGCACAGCCGCATCGTGTACCAGGGGTCGAAGTGGTCGACGCCGAACACGACGCACGCCAGTCCGGCCTCGTAGACGTCCCAGAGAGCGGGCGCGTCGTCGTCCGTCACCAAGATCGCCACCGTGCCCGCTGCCATGAGGTCAGGCTAGCTGGCAGCAATGGTTCGACAGGAGGCATTTCTGCCACTGTCGGCGGGCGGTGGTGCTTGCGAGGGTTGTCGAGATCAATCGACAACCCATTGGGGGACAACGCAATGCACTCCGACGTTGCCGTGCTCGGCCTCGGTCAGATGGGGTCGGCGCTCGCTTCCGCCTTCCTGCGCGCCGGTCACCGCGTCACGGTCTGGAACCGCTCGGAAACCAAGATCGCGCCACTGGTGTCCGAGGGGGCGCACGCCGCGGGCTCGGCCGCGGAAGCGCAGCGGTCCGCCCCCGGTCGTGGTGGCCTGCGTGCTGGACTACCCGGCGCTCACCGAGGTCCTCGACCCGGAGCTGTCCGGCGTCCTGGTCAACCTCACCTCCGGCTCACCGGAGCAGGCCCGCGAGCTCGCCGGGCAGATGGCGGAGCGCGGTGTGCGCTACGTCGACGGCGGCATCATGACGACTCCGCCCGGCATCGGCGACCAGCGCTCGATGATCCTCTACAGCGGCGACCAGGAGGCCTTCGCCGAGGTGGCGGACCTGCTGTCCGCGCTGGCCGAGCCGGTCAACCTCGGTGCGGAACCAGGCAGGGCCGCGCTGTACGACACGGCACTTCTGGGCATCATGTGGGCCACGCTCACCGGATGGCTGCACGCGGGCGCACTCGTCACCGCGGACGGGTCGACCGCGGAGCACTTCACGCCGCTGGCCACCCGCTGGCTCGGCCCGGTGGCGGGATTCATCGGCACCTACGCCGAGCAGGTCGACGCCGGCCGCTACCCCGGCTCGGACGCCACCCTCGACGTGCACCTGGCCACCCTGGACCACCTGGTGCACGCCAGCGAGGTCAGGAAGGTCGACTCGGCACTGCCCAGGCTGCTGCACGACTACGCGCGCCGAGCTGTGGAAGCAGGACACGGCGACGACGGCTGGGCGAGGATCATCGAGTTGCTGCGCGCGAAGGCGGCCTGAGGTGGACTGGTCCTCAGCGCTCGACGCCACGGCCGACGACTGCGTGCGGGTCCTGGGCAAGCTCCCGGATGACGGCTTCCGCCGCCGCGCGCACGGTCTGGAGTGGTCCTGCCGGACGACCCTCGACCACGTCGTGGAGGGCCTGCTCGGCTACACCGCGCTGCTGGCCACCCGAGCCGAGAGCCGGTGGACCAGTCTGCTCGGCGCCCTGCGTCCCGGTCTGCCGATCGAGCACTGCCTCGAAGGTGTCGCGACCACCGCCGCGCTGCTGTCCCGCACGGTCGCGCTGACCGCCCCGGACGTGCGGGCCTGGCATCCGTGGGGCGTCTCGGACGCGGCGGGGTTCGCGGCGATGGGTGTCATCGAGCTGACGATGCACACGCACGACATCATGCGGGCGCACGACGTGGAGTGGCGGCCGGATCCCGAGCACTGCGCACCGGTGGTCGAGCGGCTCTTCCCCGATGCCCCGCGGCATTCGGACCCAGTGGCGTTGTTGTGGTGCACAGGACGCGGCGAACTACCAGGGGTGCCGCGGCAGGAGCAGTGGCAGTGGCACGGTTCGGTCGCCGCGTAAGTTCACGTCATGCGCGTGCTCTTCGCCAGCATGGCCACCGTCGGCCACACCTATCCGTTGATCCCGTTGGCCGTCGCGCTGCGTGCCGCCGGGCACGAGGTGCACTTCGCCGTCGGTGAGGAGATGCACCGGGTGCTCGGGAAGCTCGGGTTGCGGCCGTTCCGGCCGGGGATCGTGTTCGGGGAGATCTACGCCGATGACATCGCGCCGGAGCTGGAACGGCTGCTGCCCGACCTCGTGATCGGCGAGTGGGCGGTGCCAGAGGTCGTGTCCGAGGCCCGGCGGCGCGGGTTTCCCGCGCTGTGGCACGGGTTCGGCCGGATGTTCCCCGACGGCATCGGGCTCGTGCGGCCTGCCGGTGGGCGGCACGTCGACATCTGCCCGCCCTCGTTGCAGGACCCCGCCTTCCTGGCGGAGGACCGGATCGGGTTGCGTCCGGTGCCGTTCGCCGAGCCCGGCGGGATCCCGGTGCGCACGGCCGGGAAGCTGATCTACCTCACGCTCGGCACCGCGTTCGGCACGCGGGAGCTGCTCGCCGAGGCGGTCGTGGGGCTGGGCAAGCTCTCCGACGCGCAGGTGGTCGTCGCCGCGCCGCACGTCGAGCTCGCGCACCTGCCGCCGAACGTGACCGTGCACCCGTGGCTGCCCCAGGCGGAAGTGCTCCGGTACGCGGACGTCGTCGTTCACCACGGCGGCAGCGGCACGATGCTGGGTGCGCTGGCCGCCGGGGTTCCGCAGGTCGTGCTGCCGCAGGGAGCGGATCAGTTCGGCAACGCCGACGCGCTCGTCGCTGCCGGTGCGGCGGTGCGGCCGGACGCGTTCAGTGCCGGGCCGATCGCGGACTGTGCGCGGCTGTTGCTGGTGGACGGTCACTATCGCGAAGCCGCTGGTCAGATAGCTCGGGAGATACGTCACATGCCTTCGCCGGAGGAAGTTGCGGACAGTCTGGCGGGCGTTGTGTAACACTGTTTTTTATGAAGGCAAGCCGCCTGCGCTTCGGGATGAACCTGTGGCCGCCGTTCCTGTTCGCCGGCATCCGCGTCGTGGAGATCTCGCCGGACTACCGGTACGCACGGGTGCGGATGCGTCTGCGTCCGTGGAACCGCAACTTCTTCGGCACCCACTTCGGCGGTTCGCTGTTCGCGATGACCGACCCGTTCTGGGTGCTGCTGCTGTTCAACCAGCTCTCCGGCGAGCACGTGGTGTGGGACCAGGCGGGCGAGATCGAGTTCGTCGCGCCCGGCCGCGGCACCGTGTACGCGGAGTTCCGGCTGACCGACGAGCACGTCGACCAGGTGCTGGAGCAGACGGCGTCCGGCGAGAAGGCGTTGATCTGGTTCGAGACGGACGTCGTCGGGCAGGATGGGACCGTGATCGCTCGGGTGAAGAAGCAGGTCTACGCGCGCCGCAAGCGCGACAAGCAGCTCGCGCATGCGTGAGGCCTTCGGAGCTGAGTTCGACGTCGAGCCGGGTTACCTGAACACGGCGTCCATCGGTGTGCCGCCGCGGCACGTCGCCGACGCGGTCGCGGCCGCGCACGAACGGTGGCGGCGCGGGCAGGACACCTCGTCGACCTTCAACGACGCGGTCGAGACCTCCCGGGAGGCGTGGAGCCGCCTGATCGGCGTGCCCGCGGCATCGGTCGCGTGCGGCGTCACGGTCTCGCAGTTCGTCTCGATGGTCGCGCAGGCGCTGCCGGCCGGGTCGAAGGTCTTCGTCGAACCGGGTGAGTTCACCAGCGTGACGTTGCCGTTCGTCGCGGCGGGCCACGAGATCGCGTCCACAGTGGACGCGGCGGATCTCGTCGCGGTGAGCGTGGTCCAGTCGGCGGACGGGAGGATCGCGGACCTCGAAGCGTTGCGGGCGTCCGGCAAACCGGTGCTGCTGGACGTGTCGCAGGCCGCCGGGTGGATGCCGTTGTCGGTGGCGTGGGCCGATTTCGTCGTCGGGGTCGCCTACAAGTGGCTGATGGCACCGAAGGGCGCGGCCTGGATGGCGGTCCGGCCGGACCGGATGGACTTCCTCGAGCCGGTGGCGGCGAACTGGTACAGCACCGAGGAGAACTACGGCACCACGTTGATGCTCCGTTCGGACGCACGGCGGTTCGACCTCTCGCCTACGTGGCTCGCGCACGTCGGTGCGGCGGTCGCGCTGCCATGGGTCGCCTCGCTGGACCTCGAAGCTGTGCGCGCGCACAACGTGAGCCTGACGGATCGACTGCTGACCGGACTCGGGCTCCCGCCCAACGGCTCGGCGATCGTCTCAGTGGGCGCACCGGCCGTGGAGGGTGTCGTCTCCTCGGTTCGTGCAGGTCGCACCCGGTTCGCATGTCACATGTACAACACGATCGAGGACGTTGATCGGGTGCTCAAAGCGCTTGGCTGACCGCCGTCCGTTACCGTGGGTCCTTGTGTCGGAACCACGCCAGTCACCTGAAGAGGTGACCCAGAACATGCCTCGCTTTCCACCGAGGCCGACCGACACCGCGCCGTTGTACCCGGCCGACGAGCTGATGAAGCTCCAGTCGATCATGGACAACCGCCAGGGGCAGTTGCCGGTCCAGCCCCCGCCCCAGCGCAGGACGACGTGGGTGGGCAAGGCACTGGCGCTCGTCGGTGTCGCGGTGGTGTCGGGGTTCGTCTGGTGGGTGTTGCAGCCGTCGGACCCGGTCGATCAGCAGATCTCCCAGCCGCAGAAGACCGCGGGGGAGTTCGAGTTCACCTCCGTGCCGCAACTGCCGGAGCCGGTGAAGGACAGCGACTGCGCGGCCCACGCGACGAGCCAGACGCAGGCTTTCCTCAAAACCACGCCATGTCTGCAACTGACGCGTGCGTTCTACACGGCGAAGCTGCCTGACGGCCGGATCGTGTACTCGTCGGTGTCCGTGGTGAAGATGCGGAACGCGGCCGAGGCGAAGCAGCTGCGCGAGCTCACCCAGAAGGACGGCACCGGCAACATCAAGGACCTGGTCCTGGACAAGGCCATCAGCGTGCCGCCGCTGACCACGCTGGCCAACGGCGGCTACGCCTCCGAGCAGCGCGACCAGGAGGTCGTGATCGTCGAGTCGGACTCGCCGGTCAAGGGCACGGACGCGCTGGCGCACAACAAGGAGATGAAGAAGGTCTCCGCGGACGCGATCAGACTCGCGTCCTCCTTCGCCAACTAGCCGGAAGCCACGCCCGGCATCGTGATGGACGCCGGCGTGGTTCCAGCCGCCTTGCGCCACCGGGTCGCCCGCACCGCCGCGGCCGTCAACGACTCCAGCGCGGAGGTCCGCAGCCCCGTGTCGTCGGTCCGCTCCAGCACCCCGCGCCACGCGGCACAGGTGTCCTGCTCGACGGCGACGAGCGCGGCGAGCGCGGAAGGCCCGTCGGAGACCGGCGTCGGCGGCAGGTAGGCGGCGGCGGGCGGGTTCGGCGTCGCGCCGTGGTCCCGCAGCCAGCGCTCGGTCGTGTCCCGGCGCGCCCGGTGCGCGTTCGCACCCTCCGCGACGGCCGCGGCCTGGTTGCCCAGGAACGCCGACACCATGCCGTAGGTCCACAACGCCGCGTGCTCGGTTCCGAGTGCGGTCTGCACGGCGTCCACGTTCATGCGAGCACCTCCCGCAGCGACGCGCAGCCGGCGGCCACCGAACCGACGAGACCGGCCCGGTAGGTGGGCAACGTGGCGACGGCGGCCGACGCGTCGCGGACGGCTTCGTCGAGTGAGGTTCGCAACGCCGCCAACGGGTCCGGTGGCGTGGGCGGGGTGGTGGGAGCGGGCGGCGCCGTGGAGGACAGCGGTGGCCGTTCGCGGTCGACCTCGGCCTGCAGCAGGGTCGCGTGCGTCTCGCGTGCCTTCGCGATCTCCGCGGCCGCGGGCACCGTCGTGAGCGTCTTGGCCAGCGTGGCGTCCGCACGGGCCTGAGCGGCGAGCGCCGACAACGGGTCCGGCGGTGGCGGCGGAGGAGGCTCGGTGGTGCACGCAACGGCGAGCGGTGCGGCGGCCACCGCGAACAGCACGCGGCGGCGGCTGACCGATTCGGAGATCACGCCAACCCATATTGCCAGCAGCCCTGCGGCGCGGTGGGAGGCGGGCGAACGAGATAGTCTGAGCGTCCACGGCCGCCGAAATACCGTCGGTCGGGGTTTTCATGCGTTCGAACTGAAGGAGACACCACGTGTCCAGCCCGCCGCGCGGAGAGCTTTCCGCGCAGCTAGCACCCGTTGTGCGGGAAGCTCTCGAAGCCGCCGGCTTCGACCTCGACGCGCTCGACGTGAATCAGGCTGGGCGCCGCCGTCTGGTCAAGGTCGTCGTGGACGGTGAGGACGGCATCGGGCTCGACGAGGTCGCCGAGGCGAGCCGCGTGGTCTCCGCCGCACTCGACGAGCACGACCACATCATCAACGGGCCGTACACCCTCGAGGTCACCTCGCCGGGTGTCGACCGTCCCCTGACGCGCCCGCGCCACTGGAAGCGCGCTCACCTGCGTCTCGTGAAGATCAAGCAGCCCGACCAGCCGGAGTGGTTCGGCCGGGTCGGCGAGTGTGACGAGACCGGGGTCGAGCTGCTGCACAAGGACGAGCTGCGGCGCGTGGAGTACCGCCATATCGAACGCGCGGTCATGGAGATCGAGTTCAAGCAGCCGCCGGTCGAGGAACTGGCTCGGCTCACTCGGAAAGCACCGAAGGAGGAGCCGAGGTGAACGTCGACATCGCCGCCCTGAGGGCGATCGAACGTGAAAAGGACATCCCCTTCGAGACGGTCCTGGAGGCGATCGAGTCAGCACTGCTGACCGCCTACAAGCACACCGAAGGACACCACGCGCACTCGCGCGTGGAGATCGACCGCAAGACCGGTGTCGTGCGCGTGCTCGCGCAGGACCTGGGGCCGGACGGCGCGGTGCAGGAGGAGTGGGACGACACTCCGGAAGGCTTCGGCCGCATCGCCGCCACCACCGCGCGCCAGGTGATCCTGCAGCGCCTGCGGGACGCCGAGCACGAGCGGACGTTCGGCGAGTTCGCCGCCAAGGAAGGCGAGATCATCGCCGGGGTCGTGCAGCGCGACGCCCGCGCGAACGCCCGCGGCATGGTCGTCGTGCAGGTGGGCGACACCGAGGGCGTGCTGCCGCCGGCCGAGCAGGTGCCGGGCGAGCAGTACAACCACGGTGAGCGCATCAAGTGCTACGTCGTGAGCGTGTCCCGCGGTGCCCGTGGGCCGCAGATCGCACTCTCGCGCACGCACCCGAACCTCGTGCGGCGGCTGTTCGCCCTCGAGGTCCCGGAGATCGCGGACGGCACCGTGGAGATCCCCGCGGTGGCACGTGAGGCAGGTCACCGTTCGAAGATCGCGGTGAAATCAACGGTTGCCGGAGTGAACGCCAAGGGCGCCTGCATCGGCCCGATGGGTGCCCGTGTGCGCAACGTCATGCACGAGCTCGGTGGCGAGAAGATCGACATCATCGACTACTCGGACGACCCCGCCACGTTCGTCGGGAATGCCTTGTCCCCGGCCAAGGTTGTGTCTGTGCGGGTGCTCGACGAACGCGCCAAGACGGCGCGTGTGGTGGTGCCGGACTTCCAGCTGTCGCTGGCGATCGGCAAGGAGGGGCAGAACGCCCGTCTGGCCGCCCGCCTGACCGGCTGGCGCATCGACATCCGCAGCGACGCGGAGGCTCCGGCTGCCGGAGCGGTCACATCCAGTTCGGCCGAATGAGCTCCAGGGGATAGAATTATCAACGGTTCAACGTCAGGTTCGGTCTCCCAGCGCATCGGCCCTGTTCGCACGTGCATTGGATGCCGTACCCGGACGTTGCCGTCTGAGCTGCTGCGTGTGGTCGCGATGGACGGTTCGGTGGTTCCGGACCTCCGCAAGCGACTTCCTGGTCGGGGTGCTTGGTTGCATTTCGATCTCGAATGTCTGCGCAACGCCGAGCGGCGACGGGCGTTCTCGCGGGCCCTCCGGGTCCAGGGATCACTCGACGTCGCTTTGTTGCGCGAGCACCTCGAGCAGCAGCAGGAGACCTTGGCCGCGGGACAGCCTCGTGGCCAGCAAGCAACAAGGAAGCAGGTCGACCCGTCATGAGTCAGCCGTGAAGCTGAAGACATGAACGCGCGACGTTAAGACGAGGTCGATGGGACTTGCCCGCCGGCCTCACAACCAAGGAGAGCAGTGGCAGGCAAGGCCCGCGTACATGAGCTCGCGAAAGAGCTCGGTGTTACGAGCAAGGAAGTTCTCAACAAGCTCGCCGAACAAGGCGAGTACGTGAAGTCCGCGTCCTCGACCGTCGAGGCCCCCGTGGCCCGGCGGCTTCGTGACGCCTACGAAGCCAAGGCGAAGCCGTCGGCTCCCAAGCCGGCCGCTCCCAAGCCCAAGGCACCCGCACCCGCCGCAGCAGCGCCCGCCGCCCCGGCGGAGTCGAAGCCCGCGGCGACCGACAGCAAGCCCGGCGCACCGAAGGGCACGCCCGGACCGCGTCCGGCCGCCCCGCGTCCGCCGGCTCCCAAGCCCGCTCCGGCAGCTCCTGCCGCGCAGGCTCCGGCACCCGCGGCGGCCCCGGCCCCCGCACAGCAGCCCCAGGCTCCGGCCGCCGCACCGGCTCCCGCCGCGTCGGCACCGGCTGCTCCGGCTGCCTCGGCTCCGGCCGCTCCGAAGGCTGCACCGGCTCCCGGCACCAAGCCGGGTGGCGGTCCGCGTCCGGGCCCGCGCCCGGCTCCGCAGCAGCAGCCGCAGGCTCCGGCCGCGTCGGCTGGTCAGCAGTCCCCGTCCGTGGTGCCGCCGCGCCCGCAGTCTCCCAAGCCTGCAGGCCAGCGTCCGCCGCGTCCGGGCAACAACCCGTTCGGCGTGGGCGGCGGCAACGCTCCCTCGCCGCGTCCTGGACCCCGTCCCGGCCCCCGTCCCGAGCAGGGCGGCGGCGACCGTCCCTCCGGCGGCAAGCCCGGTGACGCGCGTCCGGCCGGACCTCGTCCGGCAGCAGCCCAGGGTGGCGGCCGTCCCGGCCCCGGCCAGGGTGGTCCTCGTCCCTCTCCGGGTCAGGGCGGTCCTCGCCCCAACCCGGGCAACATGCCTCCGCGCCCGAACCCCGGCATGATGCCGGGTCGTCCGGCCGGTAACCGTCCTGGTCCCGGCGGTGGCGGCGGTGGCCGTCCCGGTGGGGGCGGCGGTGGCGGCGGTCGTCCCGGTGGGGGCGGCGGCGGTGGCGGCGGCGGCTTCCGCGGAGGCGGTGGCGGCGGTGGCGGTGGCGGTGGCTTCCGTCCCGGTGGCGGCGGTGGCGGCGGCGGTGGCTTCCGTCCCGGTGGCGGCGGTGGCGGTGGCGGCGGTTTCCGTCCCGGTGGCGGTGGCGGCGCTGGTGGCGGTGCCCCGGCCGGTGGTGGCGGCGGTTTCCGAGGTCGTCCCGGTGGCGGTGGCGGCGCTGGTCGCGGCGGTACCGCTGGTGCCTTCGGTCGTCCGGGTGGTCCGGCGCGTCGTGGACGCAAGTCCAAGCGGCAGAAGCGCCAGGAGTACATGGACAACATGCAGGCGCCTTCGGTCGGTGGCGTCCGCCTGCCCAAGGGGCAGGGCGAGACGATCCGCCTGCCGCGCGGTGCCTCGCTGACCGACTTCGCCGACAAGATCAACGCCAACCCGGCGTCGCTCGTGCAGGTGCTGTTCCACCTGGGCGAGATGGTCACGGCGACCCAGTCGGTGTCCGACGAGATCCTGGAGCTGCTCGGCTCCGAGATGAACTACGTCGTGCAGGTCGTGTCCCCCGAGGAGGAGGACCGCGAGCTGCTCGAGACGTTCGACATCACCTACGGCGAGGACGCCGGTGGTGAGGACGAGCTGCAGGTCCGTCCGCCGGTCGTGACCGTCATGGGTCACGTCGACCACGGTAAGACGCGACTCCTCGACACCATCCGCAAGGCGAAGGTGCACGAGGGCGAGGCCGGTGGCATCACCCAGCACATCGGTGCCTACCAGGTCCAGACCGAGCTCGAGGGCAACCCGCGGCTCATCACCTTCATCGACACCCCCGGTCACGAGGCGTTCACCGCCATGCGTGCCCGTGGTGCGAACGCGACCGACATCGCGGTCATCGTCGTCGCCGCTGACGACGGCGTGATGCCGCAGACGGTGGAAGCGATCAACCACGCCCAGGCGGCCTCCGCGCCGATCGTGGTCGCGGTCAACAAGATCGACAAGGAGGGTGCGAACCCCTCCAAGATCCGTCAGCAGCTGACCGAGTACGGCCTGGTCGCCGAGGAGTACGGCGGCGACACGATGTTCGTCGACATCTCGGCGAAGCAGGGCATCAACATCGACAGCCTGCTCGACGCCATCCTGTTGACGGCCGACGCCTCGCTGGACCTCCGGGCCAACCCGGACATGGAGGCCCAGGGTGTCGCGATCGAGGCGCACCTCGACCGCGGTCGCGGTCCGGTCGCCACGGTGCTCGTCCAGCGCGGTTCGCTCCGCGTCGGCGACTCGATCGTCGCGGGTGACGCGTACGGTCGCGTCCGCCGCATGGTCGACGAGCACGGCGATGACGTCACCCTCGCGACCCCGTCGCGTCCGGTGCAGGTCATCGGTCTGACCTCGGTGCCGCGCGCCGGTGACTCGTTCCTCGTCGTCGACGAGGACCGCGTCGCCCGCCAGATCGCCGAGCGTCGTCAGGCCCGCACCCGCAACGCTGCCAACGCCGCGAAGCGCAAGCGCGTCAGCCTGGAAGACCTGGATGCGGCGCTGAAGGAGACCAGCGCTCTCACCTTGATCATCAAGGGTGACAACTCGGGTACCGTCGAGGCCCTCGAGGACGCGCTCATGAAGATCGAGGTCGGCGACGACGTCGAGCTGCGCGTGATCCACCGCGGTGTCGGTGGCATCACCGAAGGCGACATCAACCTCGCCGTGGCCGGCTCCGCCATCGTCCTGGGCTTCAACGTCCGGGCCGAGGGCAAGGCGACCGAGCTCGCGAACCGCGAGGGTGTGGACGTCCGGTACTACACGGTCATCTACCAGGCCATCGACGAGATCGAGGCCGCCCTCAAGGGTCTGCTCAAGCCGGAGTTCGAAGAGGTCCAGCTCGGCCGCGCCGAGGTCCGCGACGTCTTCAAGTCCTCCAAGGTCGGCACGATCGCAGGCTGCATGGTCCTGTCGGGCGAGATCCGCCGCAACGCGCGCGCTCGCCTGCTCCGTGACGGCAAGGTGATCGCGGAGAACCTCCCGATCAGCTCGCTCAAGCGGTTCAAGGACGACGCCACCGAGGTCCGCGAGGGCTTCGAGTGTGGTCTGACGCTCGGCAACTACAGCGATCTGAAGCTCGAGGACATCATCGAGACCTTCGAGATGCGCGAGAAGCCGCGCGCCTGATGGTTTAGGTGAGGGGGTGCGGAGCCGTTTAACCGGTGGCTCCGCACCCCTTTTCTCTGGAGGATCTTTCCCATGTACGTGGGGGCTCTGGAATTGGACGTGCTACTTGGCGACGTCCACTCGTTGAAGGAGAAGCGCTCGGTCGTCCGGCCCGTGGTGGCCGAACTGCGCAAGCGCTTCGAGGTCGCTGTCTCCGAAGCCGGTCATCTCGACCTGCATCGGCGCAGCTTGATCGGGGTGGCGGCAGTCGCCGCTGACCTGGAGCACGTCAGGGACGTCCTCGCCGGCTGTGAAAGGCTGGTCGCCGGACGTCCCGAACTGGAACTGCTCTCCGCCCGGACGCGTTTCGTCGGGCCGGAGGACGACTAGGAAGGGGAGGCTCGTGGCCGACACGGCACGTGCCCGCAAGCTCGCCAAGCGGATCTCACAGATCGTTGCCTCGGCCTTGGAGCACGAGGTCAAGGATCCGCGTTTGGCTCGGGTCACGATCACGGACACCAAGGTGACCGGGGACCTGCACGACGCGACTGTCTACTACACCGTTCTCGGTGAGCGGCTGGATGTTGAGCCTGACTACGCCGGGGCTGCCGCGGCGCTGGAGAAGGCCAAGGGTGTGCTGCGCTCCATGGTGGGGCAGCAGACCGGGGTCCGGTTCACGCCCACGCTGACGTTCATGACTGACACCGTGCCGGACACGGCTCGGAAGATGGATGAGCTGCTGGCGCAGGCTCAGGCCGCTGATGCTGAGGTTGCTCGGCTGGCGGTGGGGGCTTCGCCTGCTGGTGAGGCGGATCCGTACAAGGCGCCGCGTGAGGATGACGACGAGGACTGATCTGTTGTTGGTTGGGTTGGGTGCGGTGGTCACCTTGCTCAGGGATGGTCCCGTTTAGGGATTTCGGGGCTCCGCCCCGGACCCCGCCAATCTGATCAAGGACCTTGTCCACGCCGTGCGCGGGTTGATGGCACGCCTGTTGCTTTGGGCGGAGTTGCGTTGCGTAGGTGGTGCGGTTCGGGTGGGTGGTCCCGTCACAAGCCGGGCCAGAGCGAGCCACACGCAAGGAGGGGTGTCAACTCGACGAAAAGCGTGTCGAGTTGACACCCCTCCTTGCGTGCAGCGAGTGCTGTGGCACGACTCGTGACGGGACCACCCACCGGAACCTCCCGTTTCAAGCGTAAGGACGCCTCGGCTTCGCCTTCGGGTCGCCTCGCCTGCGGCATCGGCTGGGGGTCTGCCTTCTGGATCCTTGTTGATCGTCCATTTGGCACTCGGGGTCATTTAATCGGATGGAAACTGTCTTGTCCGAGGGCGCCCTGCAGCACATTGAGACGGGTAGCAGCTAACGTCTCCCTGTGGCAGACGATCTGAGCACCACCATTGCCGAGGCCGCGCGGTTACTGGCCGGCGCCCGTGATGTGACCTTGCTTAGTCACATCAACCCCGATGCTGACACGCTCGGGAGTGCCTTGGCGGTGGGGCTTGCGCTGCACCGGCGTGGGGTGAGCGTGCGCGTTGCGTTCGGTGAGCCGGAGGCGGTGCCGGAGTCGCTCAAGGCGTTGGACACCGCTGGGCTGTTGGTTCATCGGGACGAAGTGCCTGCGCAGCCTGAGTTGCTCGTGGTCATGGACACCGGCAGTTTGCAGAGGCTTGGGCCGTTGCAGGATCGGGTCGCTGGTTGCACTGGGCCCGTCATTGTCATTGACCACCACGTGTCGAACACTCGGTACGGGACGTTGCACTGCATTGACGAGCACGCGGAGGCTACTGCCCTCATCGCGTTGAAGTTGCTCGACGCGATGGACGTTGAGATCGATGAGCCCATTGCGCGGTGCATTTACGCCGGACTCGTCACGGATACCGGTGGTTTTCGCAAGGCTGGGCCTGCTGCGCATGAGACGGCGGCGCGGTTGCTTGAGACCGGTGTGGACGCTTACGGCGTCACGCGGCCGTTGATGGACGCGCATCCGTTTGCGTACTTGGGCATGTTGTCGCGTGTGTTGGCTCGGGCTGAGTTGGATCAGAAGGCCGCGCACGGGCTGGGGCTGGTGCACGCGGTGGTTGGCATGGACGACGCGCGCGGTGTTCGCAGTGAGGAGGTGGAGAGCGTGATCGATGTCGTGCGCTCTACTTCCGAGGCTGAGGTGGCGGCCGTGTTGAAGGAGTTGCGGCCTGGGTTCTGGTCGGTGTCGTTGCGGGCTGTGAGCAGGGTCGACGTTCGTGAGGTGGCGCAGGTGCTCGGCGGCGGTGGGCATCGGCTGGCGGCCGGGTTCACCTTCGACGGGGCCGCGGAGCAGGTCGTTGCCGCGCTGAAGGGCGCGTTGGAGCGGGTGGAGTCATGACACGGACAGGAAGCCCGCGGCTGCTGCGGGAGATCAACGACCGGGCCGCCATCGAGACGTTGCTGCGCAGCGGGGCGATGACGCGGGCCGAGTTGGAAGAGGTCATCGGGCTGTCCAAGCCTGCGACGGCACAGTTGCTGGCGCGGCTCGAAGAAGACGGCATGGTCGTGCGCACCGGCTTGCGTGGTGGCGGACGCGGGCCGCGCGCGCAGATGTGGGCCGTCAACGGTGGCGTCGGGCACGTGGCGGCGGTGGCGTTGACGCCAGAGCTGATCGACGTGGCCATCGCGGACATCACCGGGTCGTTGCTGTCGGAGCACAGCGCGCCGATGCCCAAGGAAAACACGCTGCAGGCGTTCCGCGAGACGGTGCAGAAGGCGGCGGCCCTGGCCGGCCTCCGGCTGGACGCTCTGTCGCACGTCGTCGTGGGCACGCCCGGCGCCGTCGACCCGTCCACCGGCCACCTCGGCTTCGCACCGCACCTGCCGGGCCTGGTGGACGTCGACCTGCCGTCGACGCTGCGCGAGCTGCTGGGCGCGTCGGTGTCGATCGAGAACGACATCAACCTCGCCGCACTCGAGGAAATGAGCTCCGGCAAGGCCGTGGGCGTGCGGAACTTCGTGCTGTTCTGGCCCGCGGACGAGATCGGCTCGGCGGTCGTCATCAACGGCGTGCTGCTGCGCGGCGTCACCGGCGGCGCGGGCGAGATCGACTCGATGCAGATCCCCGGCGGCCGCTACGGCGACCAGGTAGACAGCGACGCGATCGTGGCCCTGGCCGCCTCGCACGGGATCTCGGCGGACTCCGGCCTGGAAGCCGTAGCGCACGCTCTGACCGCGGGAACCGAAGGCCGCGAGTTTCTGTCGGACCTCGCTCGTAGAATCGCTTTCGGGTTGGCGAACGTCGTCTGCGTGCTCGACCCGGAGCTCGTGCTCCTGTCGGGCGGCGTGGCGCAGGCGGGCGGCGAGACCTTGTGCGAGCTGGTGGCCACGGAACTGCTGAAGCTGGTGGTGCCGCGCACCCCGGTCCAGCTCGCGCAGATCACGGCGAACCCGGTGCGGTCGGGAGCGCTGCACTCGGCGCTCGCGGTGGCGCGGGAGCAGGTGTTCGGCCTGCCCCAACGGGCGTAGCCAGCCCGACGGGCGTAGTCCGGCCCAAGGGGCGTGGGTGCGGCGGCGCTGTGGCCTGGGTGGGGCCAGAGGGGCGCGGGCTGGGCGGTCTGGGTCGCTCGATCGGGTGAAGGTGGCCCGGAAAGCGTCCTGAAACGCTGTTACCAATCCCTCGCGTAGGAGGAAGCGCGTGGGGAGCGGAACAGGAGTGGGTGCGTGCCGAGCTGATGGTCGCCGGATGGGATGTGGCGGGCTCACCCTGTGGCTGGGTCGGCTGCGGCAGGTCGAGCATTCGGGCTGAGGCCGGACCGGCTGCCTGGGTCGAGCACTCGGATTGAGGCTCGACCGGCTGCGCTCGAGTGCAGGGTGGTTGCTGGCAGGGGCTGCCGGCAGGTGGGACCGGCTGGGCTGGGCCGGGCTGTCGGGTGGCTGGGCTGGGCTGGGTTGTCGGGTGGCTGGGCTGAGCTGAGCCGGGCTGTCGGGTGGGCTGGCCGAGCCGGGCTGTCGGGTCGGCTGGGCTGTCGGGTGAGTTGGCAGGTGGCGAGCCGGGGGCGGTCCGGGTGGGCGCGCTCGCACCGGCTGCGGACACGGGCCGTGTGCTGCGGCGGTGGGGTAGTGGGGCGCCGTCACCGGCTGCGGCGGTGGGGTAGTGGGCGCCGTCACCGGTTGCTGTGGCGGCTGAGCGCATAGGTTCGGTGCGTGGAGGATCGGGTTCCCGCGCGGCGGGTCATCGGGCTGGCCGTGCCTGCGTTGGGTGTGTTGGCGGCCGAGCCGTTGTACGTGTTGGTCGACACGGCTGTGGTTGGGCATCTTGGGGCGCTGCCGTTGGCTGGGTTGGCGTTGGGCGGTGTGTTGCTCACGCAGGTGTCTACGCAGCTGACGTTTTTGTCGTATGGCACCACGGCTCGTACGGCTCGGTTGCATGGGGCTGGGCGGCGGCGGGAGGCCGTTGAGGAGGGCGTTCAGGCCACTTGGCTGGCGTTGGCGGCCGGGGTGTTGGTGGTGGTGCTCGGGCAGGTGTTCGCGCGGCCGCTGGCGGAGTTGCTGGCCGGTGGTGGGGCTGTGGCGGATGCGGCGGTCGAGTGGGTTCGCATTGCGTTGTTCGGGGCGCCGTTCATCCTGGTGACGATGGCCGGCAACGGGTGGATGCGCGGTGTGCAGGACACGCGGCGGCCGTTGAAGTACATCTTGGTGGGCAACGGGATCAGTGCTGTGTTGTGTCCGGCGCTGGTTTATGGGGCCGGGTGGGGGCTTGAGGGGTCGGCCGTCGCGAACGTGGTGGCGCAGGTGTTGTCGGCCGGGTTGTTCTTCCGCGCCCTGTTTGCGGAGCGGGTGCTGTTGCGGCCGCATTGGGGTGCCATGCGCGCGCAGTTGGGCATGGGGCGCGATTTGGTGTTGCGGAGCTTGGCGTTCCAGGCGTGTTTTGTCAGTGCGGCTTCGGTTGCGGCGCGGACGTCTGTTGCGGCTGTGGGGGCGCATCAGGTCGTGTTGCAGTTGTGGACGTTCCTGGCGCTTGTGCTTGATTCGCTGGCGATTGCGGCGCAGTCGTTGGTGGGGGCGGCGTTGGGGGCGTCCCGGCGGCGGCAGGCGGAGGCGCTGGCGTGGCAGGTCACGCGGTACGGGTTGGTGTTCGGGATTGGGCTCGGGGTGGTTTTTGCCGCGCTGTCAACGGTGTTGCCGCAGGCGTTCACGTCGGATGCCGGTGTGCTGGGCGAGATTCCCAACGCCTGGTGGTTTTTTGTTGCGCTGCAACCGATTGCTGGGGTCGTGTTCGCGTTGGACGGGGTGTTGCTGGGCGCTGGGGACGTGAAGTTCATGCGCACGGCGACGCTCGGGTCCGCGGTGGTCGGGTTCTTGCCGTTGGTGTGGGCCTCGTACGTGTTTGGGTGGGGGCTCGCGGGGATCTGGACCGGGTTGTCGGCGTTCATGGTGTTGCGGTTGGTTGCCGTGGTGTGGCGCACGCGCTCGGGGGACTGGGCGGTCGAGGGCGCGGTTCGGTAGCGCGAGGTTCGACGACCCGAGATCGACGATGCGAGGTTCGACGACCGGAGATCGACGACGCGAGGTTCGACGACGTGCGATCGACGACGTGCGATCGACGACGCGAGTCCGACGACGCGAGCTCCGATGGCGCGAGATCGACGGCGGGAGTTTCGACGGGACGAGTTTCGACGGGGCGGGGGTCGACGACGCGGGGTGGACGGCGGGAGGTCCGACGGGGGCGAGATTCCATGAGGCGGGGTGCCGACGGCGCGAGGTGCGACGGCGTGAGGTCTGGGCGGTTCAGGGCGACGACCAGGGGCGATCCACGGCGAAGGATTGCGGGCGGTGTGAGGTGGCGCACGGGTGGAACGCCCGAACGGGCGCTGTGTCCGACCTCACGGCATGAAATCGTTACCAAGAAGGTTGTTTAGGCGATGTAACTAATGTCTGCCCGCCTCCGACCTGGGGAGAGTGCCGTCTTGCCAGCGGTCGATCGCGCCACCCGAACCTCGTGGCTGATCTGGACCACCGCCGTTTTCGTCTACTTCGCCGCCGTTTTCCACCGCAGCACGCTCGGCGTGGCCGGGTTGGAAGCGAGTGAGCGGTTCGGGCTCGGGCCCGCGCAGCTCGGTGTGTTCACCGTGCTGCAGATCGGTGTCTACGCCCTCATGCAGATCCCTACGGGTCTGCTCGTGGACCGGTTCGGTCCGCGCAAGATCCTCACCGTCGCCGCGTTGCTCATGGGCACCGGCCAGCTGTTGTTCGCCGTCGCCGACTCGTACGGGCTCGGGCTCGTCGCGCGGGCCGTGCTGGGCATGGGTGACGCGATGACGTTCATCAGCGTGATCCGGATCGTGGCCACGCACTTCCCGCCGCGCCAGTACTCGCTCGTCGTCGCGGTGACGGCGGCGTTGGGCGGTGTTGGCAACCTCGTCGCCACCGTGCCGTTGACGCTCATGCTCGGCTCGATCGGGTGGACTTGGGCGTTCCTCATTGCGGGCGGCCTCACCGCCGTGTACTCCGCCGTGGCGTTCCTGCGGGTGCGTGACGTGCCGGACGGGTTCGTGGCGCCGAAGCCGGAGATCGTGCCGTTCAGGAGGATCTGGCCGAAGGTCCGGCAGGCGTGGGGCGTGCCCGGCACCCGGCTCGGGTTCTGGGCGCACTTCAGCACGATGTCGACGCCCGCCGTGCTCGGTCTGCTGTGGGGGTACCCGTACCTCGTCCAGGCGCAGGGCATGTCGGCGAAGGCCGCGTCGTCCACGCTCGGACTGCTGGTCATCGGCGCGATCGTGACGAGCCCGATCATCGGCGCGCTGTTCTCGCGCAACCCCGAGTGGCGCATGCCGATCGCGGGCGGGTTCCTGGCGTTCGCGCTCGTCGGGTGGGCTGTGCTGCTGCTGTGGCCGGGCGGGCGCGTGCCGGTGCCGGTCATCGCCGTCGTGTTCCTCGTGCTGACCGTGGGCGGGCCGATCTCCGGTGTCGCGTTCGCGTTGGCGCGGGACTACAACCCGTCGCACCGCCAGTCCACGGCGAGCGGCCTGGTCAACGTCGGCGGCTTCCTCGCCGTGACGGTGACGGCGCTCGGTGTCGGTGTGCTGCTGGACCTGCTCGAGAACCTCATGACTCCGCAGACCGCGTTCCGGATCGCGCTGAGCTTCTGCGTGATCGTGCTCGCGTTCGGCGGCTGGCGGATGCTCGTGTGGTGGCGGCGCGCGCGTGCGGCGGTGTTCGCGGCGGAGGAGCGCGGTGAGACGGTGCCGGTGCAGTTGCGGCGCCGTCGTTGGGACGCTCTGCGCGTCGCTTAGGATTCCCGGCCGTGAAAGCTTCCGCAGCACCGGGCCTGGTCGTCGTCGACAAGCCGGACGGCATGACCTCGCACGACGTGGTGGCGCGTGTGCGCAGGATCCTCGGCACCCGCAAGGTCGGGCACGCCGGCACGCTCGACCCGATGGCGACCGGCGTGCTCGTGCTCGGCATCGAACGTGCGACGAAACTCCTCGGCCACCTCGCGCTCGACAGCAAGGCCTACCTCGCGACGATCGTGCTCGGCGCGTCCACCACCACGGACGACGCCGAGGGCGAGGTTCTGTCCACTGTGGACGCCTCGGGGGTGACCGACGAGGCGATCGCCCCCGAGGTGGCGAAGCTGACCGGACCGATCCAGCAGGTGCCGTCCGCCGTGTCGGCGGTGAAGATCGACGGCAAGCGCGCCTACGCACGCGTCCGTGCGGGTGAGCAGGTCGAGATCCCCGCACGGCCGGTGACGGTGCATCGCTTCGACGTGCTGTTCACCCGCCGTGAGGACAAGACCGTCCTGCTCGACGTGATGGTCGAGTGCTCTTCCGGCACCTACGTGCGCGCGTTGGCCCGTGACCTCGGTGCGGCGCTGGGCGTCGGCGGGCACCTGGGTGCGTTGCGGCGCACCAGGGTCGGTCCGTTCGACCTCCGCGTGGCCAAGACCCTGGAGCAGCTGGAGGAGACGCCCGGCCTGTCGCTCGACCTGGACTCGGCGGTCGCCACGGCGTTCCCGCGCCGGGAGATCGACCCGATGGAGGCTTCGGCTCTGTCGCACGGGCAGCGGCTCAGCGCGGGCGGGATCGACGGCACCTACGGGGTGTTCGGGCCGGACGGGCACGTCATCGCGCTGGTGAAGGACGAGGGCGCCGCGTGCAAGCCGGTGGTCGTCCTGAGCCCGGCCGGCTGACCCGTGCGGGCGGCAGGTCGTAGGCTGATCACCGTGCAACGCTGGCGTGGACTAGATCACCTTCCCGGCGGCTGGGGCCGCTGCGTCGTGACCATCGGCGTGTTCGACGGTGTCCACAAAGGCCACCAGGCGCTGATCGGGCGCGCGGTGGCGCTCGCGGAGCAGCGCGGGCTGCCGGGGGTGCTGATGACCTTCGACCCGCATCCCTCCGAGGTGGTGCGGCCCGGTAGTCACCCCGCGCAGCTCACGACGCTGCGGCGCAGGGCGGAGCTGGTGGAGGAACTGGGGATCGACCACTTCGTCGTGGTGCCGTTCAGCCTCGAGACGTCGCGGATGCCCGCGGACGAGTTCGTGCACGAGGTGCTGGTCGAGAAGTTGCACGCGGCGGCCGTCGTAGTAGGTGAGAACTTCACTTTCGGGCACAAGGCGGCGGGTAACGTCGCGATGCTGCGCCAGCTCGGGCAGCGGTTCGGATTCGTGACCGAGGGGGCTGATCTGGTGTCCGCTGACGACGTGACTTACTCGTCCACCTACATCCGGGCGTGCATCGACGCGGGGGACGTGAAGGCCGCCGCGGAGGCGCTGGGGCGCCCGCACCGGCTCGAAGGCATCGTCGTCAAGGGCGACGGGCGGGGCAAGGACCTGGGGTTCCCGACCGCCAACCTGTCGACGCCGAAGTTCGCCGCGGTGCCCGCCGACGGCATCTACGCGTGCTGGTTCACCGACGCCAAGGGCAAGACGCTCAAGGCCGCGGTGAGCGTGGGGACGAACCCGACGTTCTCCGGGCGTGAGCGCCGCGTCGAGGCGTTCGTGCTGGACGTGAACGAGGACTACTACGGGCAACGGGTCGCGGTGGACTTCGTCGACCGGCTGCGCGAGATGGAGAAGTTCGACTCCGTGGAGGCGCTTCTCGAGCAAATGCATCGAGATGTAGACCGAACGAGGGAACTGCTGACCGACTCGTGACCGTCAGATTGGGCGAAGCGGACGTGAGGGCGTCCACAGGCTGGCAGGATGCTGGTCGGAATACGGCTACGGGAGAGGCCAAAGTGGAGGACCACAAGATCGTTCAGCGCAACCTCGCCCTGCAACGGGAGTGGTACGGGGAGCCGCTGGGTGACCGCGTGCGCCGGCTGGTCGTGGCCTTCAACGTGTCCCAGGCTCAGCTCGCGGACGTGCTGGGGATCAGCGCGCCGATGCTCAGCCAGGTGATGAGCGGCCGCCGCGCCAAGATCGGCAACCCGTCCGTGCTCGCGCGGATGATCATGCTGGAGCGCAAGGTGCTCACGCCGGACGTGGCGACCGGGGCGCCGGAGGCGTTGCAGCGCGCGCTCGACGACGTGCGCGAGTCCAAGCCGACCGTGTCCCGTGACTCCCTGACGGTCAACGGCGAGGAGAGCGTCGCGTACCCGGTGCTGCGCCGCGTCGCCGACCGGACCGAGCTCCAGCAGGCAGCGGACATGCTGCACGAGGAGTTCCCCGCGATCGCCGAACTGTTCCGCCGCGCCATCCGGGCCGCGGGTCGTTGACCTTCTTCACCGCGCTCTACCCACCTCGGCACGTGATCGACGAACTCGAAGCCGTGCTCGATCGAAGCCACGACATGGAGTGGACGAAGCCGGAGAAGTGGCACATCACGTTGTGCTTCCACGGCGAATCCGCTGATGAGGAACGGTTCCGGGCGCTCGAGGGCCATGAGGTTCCCGAAATCCGGCTGAAGAACTTCGGCGACTTCCGCGGCAAGGTCCTGTGGGCCGGAACAGACGGCGATTTAAATCGGTTGGCACGGGCAGCGGGTGCGAACGACAATTGGTTCGCGCACCTGACGGTGGCGTACGGGTACCGGGGACAGCCGATGCCGGCCTTCCTGAGCAGCCCGTGGCAGCCGACCGAAGCAGTGCTCGTGAGCAGCGCCGACGGCGTGTACACACCCGTGGACCGGGTGGGGTTGCGCACGTCAGCGCGCCACTGACCACCGTGCCTGATAGCCTTCGCAGTTGGGTCTGGCTGCGGTCCGTGGCGGCCAGTACCGGCTACCCCGGCCAGCAATTCGGCGGGCGTGGGGCCGCACGGACCTGAACGAAGTAGGAGAAGTACCTAGTGGCACTGTCCACGGATCAGAAGAAGTCCATCCTCGGTGAGTACGGTCTGCACGACAGCGACACCGGCTCGACCGAGGCGCAGGTCGCTCTGCTGAGCAAGCGCATCGCGGACCTCACGGAGCACCTCAAGCAGCACAAGCACGACCACCACTCCCGTCGGGGTCTTCTGCTGATGGTCGGCCGTCGCCGCCGTCTGCTGAACTACCTGACCAAGGTGGACATCAACCGCTACCGCGCGCTGATCCAGCGCCTCGGTCTGCGCAGGTGATACTTGCCGAGGGGGAGTGACCGGCCGGTCACTCCCCCTCGGCGCACAGCCGGGTGTATAGAGATCCCCGGCTGCAAAGAGGCAAAAACAGGACCCGCATCGCGCGAAGCAGTTATCGCCGGTCCTCGGTAGTGGCCCCCTGGCAAGACAACCAGGGGACTTCGATCGAAGACCGGCCTCGTCAGAAAAGCGTGTTGCGGTGTCCAAAAGACGAGGAGTAACAAGTAAATGACGGACATCGAGGTCCACGAGGCGACTGCCGTTATCGACAACGGCAAGTTCGGCTCGCGCACCATCCGCTTCGAGACCGGGCGCCTCGCGCGTCAGGCCGCCGGCAGCGTGGTGGCGTACCTGGACGACGAGACCATGCTTCTGAGCGCCACGACGGCGTCGAAGCACCCCAAGGAGCACTTCGACTTCTTCCCCCTCACGGTGGACGTCGAGGAGCGCATGTACGCCGCGGGCCGCATCCCCGGCTCGTTCTTCCGGCGTGAGGGCCGTCCGAGCACGGACGCCATCCTCACCTGCCGCCTGATCGACCGTCCGCTGCGCCCGTCCTTCGTGGACGGCCTGCGCAACGAGATCCAGGTCGTCATCACGGTGATGAGCCTGAACCCGAAGGACCTGTACGACGTCGTGGCGATCAACGCCGCGTCCGCGTCGACGCAGCTCGCCGGCCTGCCGTTCTCCGGCCCGATCGGTGGCGTTCGCGTCGCTCTGATCGAGGGCCAGTGGGTGGCGTTCCCGACCTACGAGCAGCTCGAGAAGGCCGTGTTCGACATGGTCGTCGCGGGTCGCGTGGTCGCTTCCGGTGACGTCGCGATCATGATGGTCGAGGCCGAGGCCACCGACAACGTGATCGACCTGATCGGCGAGGGCGCCGTCGCCCCCACCGAGGAGGTCGTGGCCGCGGGTCTCGAGGCCGCCAAGCCGTTCATCAAGGTCCTCTGCGAGGCCCAGGCGCAGCTCGCCCAGGTCGCCGCGAAGGCCACCGGCGAGTACCCGACGTACCCGGCCTACCAGGCCGACGCGTTCGAGTCCGTCGAGCAGTCCGCTTCGGCCGAGCTGGCCCAGGCGCTGACCATCGCGGGCAAGGCCGAGCGCGAGAACAAGCTCGACGAGATCAAGGCGGCGACGCTCGAGAAGCTCGCCGAGCAGTTCGAGGGCCGCGAGAAGGAGATCGGCGCGGCGTTCCGCTCGCTGACCAAGAAGCTCGTGCGCCAGCGCATCCTGCGCGACCAGATCCGCATCGACGGCCGTGGCCTCACGGACATCCGTGACCTCGGTGCCGAGGTGGCCGTGATCCCGAGGACGCACGGTTCGGCGCTGTTCGAGCGCGGCGAGACCCAGATCCTGGGTGTCACCACGCTGAACATGCTGCGCATGGAGCAGCAGATCGACTCGCTCGCCCCGGAGACGCACAAGCGTTACCTGCACCACTACAACTTCCCGCCCTACTCGACCGGTGAGACCGGCCGCGTGGGTTCGCCGAAGCGCCGCGAGATCGGCCACGGCGCGCTGGCCGAGCGGGCGATCATGCCCGTGCTGCCCAAGCGCGAGGAGTTCCCCTACGCGATCCGCCAGGTGTCCGAGGCGCTGAGCTCCAACGGCTCGACGTCCATGGGCTCCGTCTGCGCCTCGACGCTGTCGCTGCTCAACGCGGGCGTCCCGCTGAAGGCGCCGGTCTCCGGCATCGCGATGGGCCTCGTCTCCGACGAGGTCGACGGCGAGACCCGCTACGTGGCGCTGACCGACATCCTCGGTGCCGAGGACGCGTTCGGCGACATGGACTTCAAGGTGGCAGGCACCAAGGAGTTCGTGACGGCGCTGCAGCTCGACACGAAGCTCGACGGCATCCCGTCCGAGGTGCTGGCGGCGGCGCTGGGCCAGGCCCGCGACGCTCGCTACACGATCCTCGAGGTCATGGCCGAGGCCATCTCCGACCCGGACGAGATGAGCGCCTTCGCGCCGCGCGTGACGTCGGTCAAGATCCCGACCGACAAGATCGGCGAGGTCATCGGCCCGAAGGGCAAGATGATCAACTCGATCACCGAGCAGACCGGTGCCGACATCTCCATCGAGGACGACGGCACGATCTACGTCGGTGCGGCGGACGGCCCCTCGGCCGAGGCCGCGATCGGCATGATCAACGCGATCGCGAACCCGCAGCTGCCGAAGGTCGGCGAGCGCTTCCTGGGCACCGTGGTGAAGACGGCCGCGTTCGGCGCGTTCGTCTCGCTGCTGCCCGGCAAGGACGGCCTCGTCCACATCTCGAAGCTGGGCAACGGCAAGCGCATCGCGAAGGTGGAGGACGTCGTCAAGGTCGGCGACAAGCTCCGCGTCGAGATCGCCGACATCGACCAGCGCGGCAAGATCAGCCTCGTCGTCGTGAACGAGGACGCTGCCGAGGCGCCCGCCGACGCCCCGGAGGCCGTCGAGGCCACTGAGGCTGCTGAGGCGGCTCCCGCGCAGTGAGTGCGACAGACAACAACGTGACGGCCGCGGGTGCATCCACCCGCGGCCGTCCGCGTACCGGACGGTTGGGGCACCTCCAGCGGCCGGGCAGCACGCGGGTGCTCGAGATGTCCGCCGGGTCGGAGGTGCGGCGCAGCATGCTGCCCTCCGGCCTGCGGGTCATCACCGAGCGCATCCCCGGCGTGCGGTCCGCCTCGGTCGGGCTGTGGGTGCAGGTCGGGTCCCGTGACGAACGGCCCGAAGTCGCGGGTGCCGCGCACTACCTGGAACACCTGCTGTTCAAGGGAACCGCGCGCAGGTCGGCCGCGGGCATCGCCGAGGAGATCGACGCGGTCGGCGGCGAGCTGAACGCGTTCACCGCCAAGGAGCACACCTGCTACTACGCGCACGTGCTGGACGAGGACCTGCCGCTCGCGGTGGATCTGGTGTCCGACGTGGTGTTCGAGGCGATCTGCGGCCCGCGTGACTTCGAGACCGAACGCGGTGTCGTGCTCGAAGAGATCGCGATGCGCGACGACGACCCCGAGGACCTGCTGCACGACGCGTTCATCGAGGCGTTGTTCGGCGGGCATGCGCTGGGGCGCCCGGTGCTGGGCACCGAGAAGTCCATTCAGGACATGGAGAGGGACAACCTCTACTCGTTCTACAAGAAGCGCTACACGTTGCCGCGCATGGTCTTCGCCGTCGCGGGCAACATCGAGCACACGCACGTCATGCGCCTGGTGCGCAAGGCGATCGGTGAGCGGCTGTCGCGGGAGGGCAGCGCGGTCACGCCACGGGCGGGTCGCGCACGCATCGCGGACGCGCGCAAGCTGGTGCTGCACACCGATGACACCGAGCAGGCGCACATGATGCTCGGCATGCGCGGTATCGACCGTCACGACGAACGCCGGTTCGCGTTGAACGTCCTGAACGCGGCCATCGGCGGCGGCATGAGCTCCCGGTTGTTCCAGGAGGTCCGCGAACGGCGAGGCCTGGCCTACCAGGTGTACTCGTCGGTCGGCCTGTACGCGGACACCGGCACGTTCGCCGTCTACGCGGGCTGCCAGCCCGATCGGCTGGGCGAGACCGCCGGCGTCATCCGCGAGGTGCTCGTGGACGTCGCACGTGGCGGACTCTCCGACGCGGAAGTGGCTCGCGGCAAGGGACAGCTGCGCGGTGCGCTCGTCCTGGGCCTGGAGGACACCAGCTCCCGGATGTCGCGCATCGGCAAGTCCGAACTGAACTACGGCGACCACCTGAGCGTCGAGGCGACCCTCGCGCGCATCGACGAGGTCACCGCCGACGAAGTGGCGCTGCTCGCACGTGATCTGCTGCGCCGGCCCGTCGCCGCGGCGGTGGTCGGACCTTACGATCACGCTGACGATCTGCCGGACCAGGTACACGAGGTGATTGCATGATTCGCGTCGGAGTTCTCGGCGCGCGGGGCCGCATGGGTTCCGAGGTGGTCCGCGCGGTCGAGGCCGCGAAGGACATGGAGGTCGTGGCGGCGATCGACGCCGACGACCCGTTGCAGGCTCTCGTGGATTCGGGTGCGCAGGTCGTCGTCGACTTCACGCATCCCGACGTGGTGATGGGGAACCTGGAGTTCTGCATCGCCAACGGGATCCATTGCGTGGTCGGCACTTCCGGCTTCGACAACGAGAAGCTCGCCGCGGTGGAACAGCTGCTGGCGGATCGTTCGGACGTCGGCGTGCTCGTCGCGCCGAACTTCGGCATCGGTGCCGTGCTGCTGATGCGCTTCTCGGAGATCGCCGCCCGCTACTACGAGTCGGCCGAGATCATCGAGCTGCACCACCCGCGCAAGGCCGACGCGCCCTCGGGCACGGCCGCCCACACCGCTCGCCTGATCGCGGCGGCGCGGGAGGGCATGGACCCGATGCCCGACGCGACCACGCAGGAAGAGCCGGGTGCGCGCGGTGCTGTCGTCGACGGCGTGCGGGTTCACTCGCTGCGGATCTCCGGGATGATCGCGCACCAGGAGGTCGTGTTCGGTGGCGAGAGCGAGACGCTGACGATCCGTCAGGACTCGTTGCACCGCACGTCGTTCATGCCCGGTGTCGTGCTGGGAGTGCGGGAGATCGTCGGTCGTCCCGGGCTCGCGGTGGGCCTCGACAAGTACCTGGACCTGTGAAGGTCCGCGTCACCGTCGGGGTGCTGATCGCGGCTCTCGCGGTCTACTTCGTCCTGCTCACCGGTCGGGCTGTCGCTCTGCTGCGGACCGGTGAGCTGGTCGGGATCCTCCTCGGCGTGGGTGTGCTGATCCTGCCGTTGCTCGGCGTCTGGCTCGTGTACTCGAACCTGCGGTTCGGGTGGGAGACCGAGAAGATGGCCCGCGAGCTCGACGCGGACGGGCTGCTGCCCGATGTCTCGCACCTGCCTCGCCGTCCGTCCGGCCGGGTCGACCGGGACGCGGCGGACTCGTGGTTCGAGGAGCGGCGGGCCGAGGTCGAGGCTTCGCCCGAGGACTGGCGGATGTGGTTCCGGCTCGCGTACGCCTACGACATCGCGGGGGACCGCGGGCGGGCGCGCGAGACCATGCGGAAGGCCATCGAGCTGCACGCCTGATCTCGTGGTCAGATCAGGACCTGGGCCTCACCTCCGTCGGCGAACAGCTCGCTGCCGGTCACGAAACTCGACTGGTTCGTGGCCAGGAACAGTGCCGCCTCGGCGATCTCGTCGGGATGTCCCACACGGGCGAGCGCGACCCTGCTTGCTTCGCGTTCGAGCATCGCGTCGACGCCTGCGGGGGTGTTGGCCAGCGCGTTCTTCAGGCCGGTGGTCTCGGTCGGACCCGGCACCAGCGTGTTCACCCGGACGCCGCGAGGCGCGAGTTCCAGCGCCCAGACCCTGCTGAGCTGGCGGATGGCGGCCTTGGTCGCGGAGTAGGTGCCGAACGCCGCGGTCGCGCGGGACGCCGAGGTCGAGCCGAGGGTGATGATCGACGCGTCGGCGTTGAGCAGCGGCAGTGCCTTCTGCACGGTGAAAGCCGTGCCGCGCACGTTGATCCGGAAGTCGGAGTCGAACGCCTCCGGGGTCAGCGTCTCGATGCTCTCCACGGCCGCGGTGCCGCCAGCGTTCGCGACGACCACGTCGAGTCCCTTGCCGTGTGCGGCGATGCGGGCGAACAGCCGGTCCAGGTCGTCCAGATCAGACACGTCACCGCGGACACCGACGGCTTTCGGGCCGAGCTGGGCCACCGCCGCGTCCAGTTCCGGCTGACGCCTGCCGGTGATGAAGACGTCGGCTCCTTCCTCGACGAACCGCGCGGCGATCGCGAGACCGATACCCGACGTACCACCCGTGACCAGCGCGGTCCGTGAAGCAAGCGCACCCATCCGACTGTCCTCCTGGTTAGTTCTGTACCTCTCGGTCCAAAACTAACCAGTTATGGACCGATCGGTCAACAACCGCTATCGTCGGAGGCGTGGCACGACCGCGGCAGTTCGAGGAACAGGACGTCCTGCGCGACGTCCGCGACCAGTTCTGGGCCGCGGGCTACGCGGCCACCTCCCTGGAGGACCTCACCAGGGCGTCCGGGCTCGGCAAAGGCAGCCTCTACGGCGCTTTCGGGGACAAGCACAAGCTGTTCATGCGGACCCTCGACGACTACGTGACCGACTCCTGCGCGGGGCTGCGGCAGAACCTGGAGGAGTCCGAGCGTGCCGTCGACGGGCTGCGCGGGTTCCTCCTGGCCGGAGCCCTGTCCCTGGTCCAGGGCTGCTACCTGGCCAACAGCACCACCGAACTCGCCGGCACCGATCCGGAAGTCGCCGAGAGGGCGCGCGAGGCGTACGAGCGCATCGTGCTGCTGGTCGCGGCCACCGTGGAACGGGCGCAGCGCGAGGGCGACCTGCCCGCCGGGATTGACCCGGTGGCGTTCGCGCGCACGCTGCAGGCGGCCCAGCAGGGCCTCGTCCACATGGGACGCAGCGGCCTGCCCGCCGAGCAGTTGACTCAGGTCGCGGAAGACTTCGTGGCCAGGCTGCTTCCGCCGGTCAGCCGTTGACGACGGCGGCGATCAGGTCCGCGGCCAGGTCTCCCTTCTGCACCACCAGCACGTCCTCCAGCGCCAGCCACTCGGCCATGTGCTTCAGCTCCCCGGCCAGCTCGGCCGCCACCCGAGACCGATCGACACCTTCCTCCGCGAACGCCGACTGCACCCGCAGCACCCCGGCCGCCCGGTCGGCCTTGATGTCCACGCGGGCCACGAGTTCGCCGTCCAACAGGAACGGGAACACGTAGTAGCCGTGCACCCGCCGCGGCTCAGGAACGTAGATCTCGATGCGGTACCGGAAGCCGAAGATGCGCTCGGTCCGCGCCCGCTCCCAGATCAGCGGGTCGAACGGGCACAGCAACGCGCGCCCGAGCACCCTCCGCGGGGCTTTCGCGTCGACGTGCCGGTAGCCGGCCCCGCGCCAGCCGTCGACGGAGACGGGCTCCAGCACGCCGTCCTCCACCAGGGACGCCACCGCGGCCTGGGAACGGCGCGGGTCGAGGCGGTAGTAGTCGCGCAGGTCCGGTTCCGTGGCCACTCCCAACGCCACCGCGGAACGGGTGATCAGTTCGCGGGCGCCCTCTTCCGGCGTCCACTTCTGGGCCAGGACGTCGGAGGGAATGACGCGTTCGGTCAGGTCGTACAGGCGCTCGAAGCTGCGGCGCGTGCCGGTCGTGAGGACGCCGACGCCGAACAGGACCTCGCACACGCGCTTGACCTCGGACCAGTCCCACCAGGGGCCCTTCGACCGGCCGGAGTCGCCGATCAGCGCCTTCTCCAGGGCACCGGCGCCGATCGGGCCGAGCTCCTTCACCGCGGCCAGCACCTCGTCGACCAGCTGGGGTGAGCGTTCGAGAATGGTCTGGTAGTTCTGCCACCAGCCGCGCTTCTTCGCGCCCGAGTGGAACAGCGGCCAGTCGAGCACCGGCACCAGCGACGCCTCGTGGGCCCAGGTCTCGACCAGCATGCGGGGCTTGCGGGTGGAGTGCGTCCACGCGGCCTCGTCCAGCAACGCCGGGTCGTAGGAGCCCAGGCGGGAGAACAGCGGCATGTAGTGCGCGCGCACGGCCACGTTCACGGAGTCGATCTGCAACAGCTGCACGCGCGAGAGCACCCGTTGCAGGTGCCTGCGCGTGGCCACCGCGGGCCTCAGATCGGTGAAACCCTGTGCGCCCAGCGCGATCCGACGGGCCACGTCCGCACTCATCCTCTGCACGTCGCCGATGTTGCCACGCACCCCTGACAATTCCGCGACACGGCGTCTATAAGGTGCGGTTATGGCCGACGCCGGCGTGCAACTCGCCACCGCTGCTGACCTTTCGGAGATCGTCCGCATCCATCGGGAGACGTGGCGGCTCGCCTACGCCGAACTCCTCCCGCAGGAAGTGCTGGACACGCTGGACGCCGACGAGGCGTGGGCGCTGACCGTCCAGAGCGGCGCCGTGCTCAAAGCGACGGAAGGCGACTGGACGGTCGGATTCGTGGTGGCGAGCAAGGCTCCGGACGAGGAGGTGGCCAAGGCGGACGGTTCGCTGCCGGACGACGCCGCGACGACCGCACTGCTCAGCGTTCTCGTGGAGCCTCGGTGGGGGAGGAGGGGCCACGGCACGCGGCTGGTCGCTGAGGCCTGCGCACGCCTCAAGGAATCGGGTGCGACGCGCGGCATCGCGTGGGTGCCGGAAGCCGACAAGGCCTCGAAGAGTTTCTACGAACGACTGGGCTGGACGGGTGACGGCACGGTGCGCACATTGGACGCAGGCGGTCGTCCGTTGCGCGAGATCCGGGTTTCCGGGCCGCTCGCGGTCCGACTCGACGCCTGAGACCTGTGTAGCCTCGGCCGGGTGCTCGGCTTGGTTGGCCTCACCTTCGGGGTCGCGTTCGGCTCGGCCCTCATCCCCTTCATCAGCGTCGAAATGTGGGTGGTGGGCATCGGCGCGCGCTGGCCCGGCGTCTCGTGCTTCCTCGTGGGTCTGGTGGTCGCCGTCGCCCAGGTGCTCGGCAAGCTGCTGTACTTCTACGCGGCACGAGGCGACATCAAGCTGCCCAAGTTCATGCACCGCACCAAGCCGGTGCGCACCAAGCCATCGCGTCTCGCACGCTGGTTCGGACCGGGCACGCGCATGCACCGCTGGGGTGACTGGATCCACGTGAAGTGCAAGGCGCACCCGAACTGGATGGCCGGCACGCACGCGGTGAGCGCGCTGGTGGGGGTGCCGCCGTTCATGGCGACGAGCGTGCTCGCCGGGCTCGCGGGGATGTCCACGCTGATGTTCATCGTGACCGGCATGGTGGGCCGCTTCGCGAGGTTCAGCTTCCTCGCGGCCTCACCGTCCATGGTCATGGCGTGGTTCTAGCTGAAGATGATCGACGCCGTCACGGAGAAGGCGATCAACACGGCGGCGACGGCGACTCGGGCTGAATCAAGCACGACCCCGAAGTTATCGAGCCTGCGCCGACGAAATCCAGGCGCAAACGGGTGAGAACCGAATGATCTGGCTCTCACCCGCCTCCTGACGCCTGATTGTTCAGTAGGTGAGCACTCCGTCGGGCAGGCCGGGGATGTCGTACGAGTGCCACATCGGGCGCCAGTTGGGCAGCTCCAGCATGCGCCGCAGATCCGCGAACCCGCTGAGCCAGCCCATCCACGGACCGTACGGCGGGTTGGCGGTGTCGAACCCGCTCTGCACGAACGTCAGCCGCGTCCTGCCCTCCGAGCCCTTGAGCTCCCAGGACGCCACCATCCCTTGCGGGAAGTCCAGGGTGAAGTGCTCCTCGTCGAGTGCGAGGATCTTCGCCGCGTTCTCGTCGGTCTCGAGGCTGCCCATCGTCCACCGGCCGCCGACGTGCGGCTCGATCTCCATCCGCGCGCCGAACCACCGCGCGAACACCTCCGGGTCGGTCAGCGCGTCGATGATGGCCGCGGGCGTCGCCGCGATGTCGGTCTCGAACCGCTGCTCTGGCGTGGTGAAGTCGCAGAACCCGAACACCGGCCGGCCTTCGAGGTGCTCGACCAGGTTCGCCAGCACCAGCGGCCAGAACGTCTGGATGATCTCGGCCATGTCGTCGTCGTTGCCGATGCCCTCGCCCCAGGCCGGGTACGGGGACTGCGTCATGGCGATCACCGTCTCGCCGTCGCGTTCCTCGATCCCGAGCGAGATCGTGTGGTCCGTGCCGTTCAGGAACCACGAGAAGCGCACCGACGTGTCGTCCACGCCCAGCAGTTTCTGCCGTCCCCGCTCGCCCTCCGGCGTGTAGCGCCCCCAGAACTCGAACGTCCCCTGTTCCAGATCCACGGCGGCGTGCTCGGCGAGCCACGTTCGCAGGCCCTCTGCCGTCGTCAGCGCCTCGTAGATCCTCGCGGTGGGTGCCGTCGTGCGAACGCGGATGGTGCCCGTGCTCATCGGTTGTCTCCCTTCGGGTAGCAGGCGAGCGCGATGCGGAACGCATCCCCCTCCGCGCCGCCGTATCGGGTGAAGAGGTCCTGCAACGTCGTCTGCAGCTCGGCCAGGAACTGCTGCCGGTCTTCCGGGCGGACCCTGATCTCGCCGGAGACGCCGACGGAGGGCAGTTCGGTGTCGCGGTCCAGCGCCGCCACGTCCGCCTGCACCTGCTCGGCGAGGTCGACGAGGTGCCCCAGCGCCAGCTCGTCGCGTGATCCGATCCGGCCGACCAGCCGCGGTGACAGCCAGTACGAGCGCGCCACGGCCTGGTAGAGGCCTTCCTGGACGCCGCGCACCTTGCGTTCGGCGACCTGGGTGGCAAGACCGGCCTTGACCAGCTGTTTCACGTGGTAGTGCACGCGTTGCGGCGTCTGGTCGAGCACCTCGGCGACCTCGGTGCACGAACGCGGCGCGGCGAGCTGCCGCAGCACCTCCACGCGCTGCGGCTTGAGCAGGGTCTCGGCCTGCTCCATCCGGTCCAGATAGATCACGTCTCTCATCGCAAAAACAACTTTGAACGTTCAAAACTATTTTGTCAATGGTGCTGACAACTGACGACTGACAGATATTGAAATCTGTCAGCTGATCGGGCAGGCTGGACCTCACCGAAGAGACGAAGGAGTTCGGCAATGCAGAAGCGTCAGCTCGGAGCCACCGGCCCGGTCGTGTCCGCCATCGGGCTGGGCTGCATGGGCATGTCCAACGCGTACGGTCCGGCCGACCGCGACGAGAGCATCGCGACCATTCGCGCCGCCGTGGACGCGGGCGTCACGCTGCTCGACACCGGTGACTTCTACGGGCAGGGCCACAACGAGCTGCTCATCAGCGAGGCCATCAAGGGCCGCCGGGACGAGGTGCTGCTCAGCGTCAAGTTCGGCGGCATGCGCGACGCCGACGGGGCGTTCATCGGGTTCGACACCCGGCCGGTCGCGGTGGCCAACTTCCTCGCGTACTCGCTGAACAGGCTCGGCACCGACCACGTCGACATCTACCGGCCGGCGCGGCTCGACCCGTCCGTGCCGATCGAGGACACCATCGGCGCCATCGCCGAGCAGATCGAGAAGGGCCGCGTCCGGCACATCGGCCTGTCCGAGGTCGGTGCGGAGACCATCCGCCGGGCCCACGCCGTCCACCCGATCGCGGACCTGCAGATCGAGTACGGCCTGCTGGAGCGCGGTGTCGAGCGGGAGATCCTGCAGACCACGCGGGAGCTCGGCATCAGCATCACCGCGTACGGAGTGCTGTCGCGCGGCCTGATCTCGGCCACGCCGCCCACCATCGCCTCCGACGACTGGCGCGGTCACACGCCCCGGTTCCAGGGCGACAACCTGACCCGCAACATCGCACTCGTCGCGAAGCTCAACGAGATCGCCGAGAACAAGGGCGTCACGGTCGCGCAGCTCGCGATCGCGTGGGTCGCGGCGCGCGGGGAGGACGTGGTGCCTCTCGTCGGCACGACCAAGCGTGCGAGGCTGAAGGAGGCGATCGGTGCCGTCGACGTGACGTTCACCGAGCGGGAACTGCAGGAGATCGAGGCCGTTGCTCCTGTTGGGGCCGCTGCGGGCACGAGGTACGCGGCCGAGCAGATGGCCATGCTGGACAGCGAGAGGTGAGGTAAGTGGCGGAGGCGTTGACCGGCGAGGCGATCCTCGCGGCGACCGAAGAGGTGCTGCGACGGTACGGGCCCGCCAAGGCGACGGTGGTCGACGTCGCCAAGGCGCTCGGGGTCAGCCACGGCAGCGTCTACCGCCACTTCGCCACGAAGGCCGCGCTGCGGGAGGCGGTGACCCGGCGCTGGCTCGACGCGGTGCACGTCGAGATGGCGCCGAAGTTCGACCAGGGGCTCACCGCCGCGGAAACCCTGCGGGCCTGGCTGCAGGCGTTGTTCGACAAGAAGCGGCACGGCCACAGCGAGGACCCTGAGCTGTTCGCGACGTTCCAGGTGCTGGTCAAGGAGAGCAACGTCATCCCCGACTACCACCTCGAGCACATGGTCGGGCACGTCGCGCGCATCATTTCGGCCGGAGTGGAAACCCACGAGTTCGTGACCGACGACGTCCAGAAGACAGCGCAGGCGGTGTGGGACGCGACCGAGAAGTTCCACCACCCGGCCCACGCCCAGGAGTGGGGGAATCCTCACATTCAGGACGCGTTCGACGCCGTTGTCTCACTGGTCGTCGATGGATTGCGGTACAACCGAATCCCGAGTGCCGCAGGCGATGCTTGAGGGTCACGGAGGTGAACGGTGCCGCCTGACGAGTGGATCGATCTGCTGGGAGCGCCCGAAAGGCGTCCGGACCCGGTTGACTGGGACGCGGTCAAAGCACGGGCGGGCACAGCGCTTCCCAGCGACTACGTGCACCTCGCGGAGGCGTATCCACCGCTGATCGTCGGCGGTTACGTCCGGATCCTGCACCCCACCGCCCGTGCCGGGTTCATGAACTGGATGGCGCAGGCGCCCAAGCTCCTGCGCGCCCTTCGCCGGCAACCCGGTTTGCGCGTGCACCCCGACTCGCCTGGCCTGTTGCCGTGGGGGTGCACGGTCAACGGCGACCACTGCCTCTGGTACACCCGCGGCGAGCCGGACGAGTGGTCCGTGATGATCACGGACCTGCAGCGGAGCTGGTCGTTCGACGGCAGCTTCTCGGCGTTCATCAGGAAGTTCCTGACCGGCGAGATCCGGTGCCCGATCTTCCCGGACGACGTCCCCGGCGGCTCCAAACCGTTCCAGGAGCCCTAGCCGCGCCTCCACTTGCCGCACGCGGGGACCTTTCGTGCCGCACGGTGGTACGAAAGGTCCCCGCGTGCGTTTTTCCGACCCCCCGGTCAGCTTGCGGCGGCGGTCACCAGTGCGTTGCCGCTGCCCGTGCGGCCCGTGATCGTCAGCGAGGCGTCGCCCAGCGGCTGCGATGAGACGTCGAAGTCGCTGCGGGCGGTGCCGGACGTGGACACCAGGTCGATGCGGGCGAGCGTGCCCTGCCGGATGCCGACGCGGATGTGGCCGGAGCCGGTGCCGAGCTGGATCTCGCCGGAGGCGGCGTCGGCCACGGTCAGATCGCCGCTGCCGGTGCGGACCTGGACGTTGCCCTGCACGGCGCCCAGCCACACGTCACCGGTGCCGGTGATCAGCGTGGTGGTGCCGCCCACCGACGACACCTCGACGTCACCGCTGCCGGTCTTGGCCTTCAGTGACGAGAGCATCGTGCCCAGGCGCACGGTGCCGGCGCCGGAGTTCACCTTGGCGTCGCCGGTCGCCCGGTCCGCGGACACGCTGCCCGTGCCGGTGTTCAGGTCGAGACGGCCCGCGCCGCCCGTCACGATGACGTCAGCCGCACCGGTCCGTGACGACACGTGCGAACCCACGGGCGCTGTCACCACCACCGAGAGCGGCACCGCGCGCAACGGCAGCGCCTTGGACGACTCGATGCGCAAACGGTTGCCCAGCAGTTCGACGCGTGCGTCGCGCACGGCCTCTTCCGGACCTGCCGCAGGGGTCGTCTTGTCCGGGCCGAACTGGCCGCTGACCCAGCTCAGCACGCTGGACAGGCCCTCGGTCCACGAGTTGCCCGCGTTCGGGTCGTGCCGCACCTCGACGTGCACGCCGGGGTCGTCGACCAGCTGCACCTGCACGCGGCCGCTGAGCAGTGAGATGTCGATCTCGGCGACGCCCGCGAACTCGAAGCTCTGCTGGCGCACCACGCCGGACGGTTCGCTGTCTGTCGGTTCGGTCATCCCGCTCACCCCTGCACCCATCCGCGGACGCGCGAGCCCGAGCCGGCGTTTCCGCTCCACCCCTTGTGCTGCTGATGCTTGTGCTTGCCGTGCACCGCGCCACCCACGGCCTGCTGGATGAACGAGTTCAGCGACACGCCCTGGGCGGACGCTGCCGCCTCGGCCTTCGACTTGAGCTCGTTGATCATGCGCAGCGTGATGCGGCTGATGTCACCGGTGGCGTCACCTGCGCCAAAGTGCGGCACCTCGTGCTGAGGGCCGGTCTCCTGCTCCGGTTCGGGCGAGCCCGTGACGACCACCTGGACGTCCCGGCCTGCCAGTCGAACGTCCACGACCTGGCCGTCCAGGGAGGCGGTGACCTCCGCGGCCAGGTCGGACAGTGCGTTCATGATTGCCAGTCGCGCGGCTGGCTCGAGCGCTGCGGACAACGCGGCGGCCGTTCGACGGGTGTTGTCGTCCCCCGCTGATGCGGCCGTCGCCAGGTCCTCGCGCAGTGACGCGATGTACGGCGACAGATCCATGACACCACTATGACGTCACTTTCGACATCGTGCAACCATCAGCTGGTGTCAGGGCTAAGTTCGGCACATGCCGAGAGTGCGCTTGGTGGCGAAGACGGAGTTCATCCCGCCGGACGACGTGCCGTGGACGACCGACGCGGACGGCGGCGCGGCGCTCGTCGAGTTCGCCGGCCGGGCCTGCTACCAGTCCTGGGACCGCTCGAACCCGAAGACGAACACCAACGCGACGTTCCTGCACCACCTGCTCGACGTCGGCCACCTCGCCGCGTTCGAGCACGGCAGCGCGACGCTCTACCTGACCGAGCTGCCCCGGTCGCTCACCCACGAGCTGATCCGGCACCGGCACTTCTCGTACTCGCAGCTCTCCCAGCGCACCGATCCGACCGACGTGGTGGAGCCGGACCTGATCGCGCGCGACCCGGAGCTGCACGCGCGGTTCGTCGCCGCGACCGAGGCGAGCCTGAAGGCGTACGAGGACCTGGTGCACAGCCTCGAGAAGACGGTCAACGGCCGGCGCGCGCGGCAGATGGCCAGGTCGGTGCTGCCCAACGCGACCGTCACCGAGATCGTCGTGACGGGCAACTACCGCTCGTGGCGGCACTTCATCGCGATGCGCGCGACCGAGCACATCAACGTGGAACTGCGCGAGCTCGCGGTCGCCTGCCTGCGTGAACTGACGAAGGCGGCACCGAACGCGTTCGCGGACTTCGTGATCTCGACACTCCCGGACGGCACAGAAGTTGCTTCCAGCCCACTGGTGGTTGAAGGCTGACATCCATGAAGCGGCTCATCGTGGACGTCCGGCCCGGCGAATACGCGGTCACGCGCCTGGCGGCGGACGCCCCGCTCCCCGCAGGGCTGCTCGATCCGGCCGACGGGCTGGTCTCCGTGACCAGGACCCCGGCGGAACTGTCGATCATCGCGCCGTCCTCGTTCACTCTGGAGAGTGACACCTCCGAGAAGGGCTGGCGGCTGCTCACCGTGCGCGGGCCGCTGGAGTTCACGCTCACCGGCATCATGGCCGCGCTCGCGGGTGAGCTGGCTGCCGCTGGTGTGTCCCTTTTCGCACTGTCCACGTACGACACCGACCACCTGCTCGTGAAGCACACCGATCTCGGCCGTGCGGTTCTGGCGTTGCGTGCGGCAGGTCACGAACTGGTTGTAGCGCCGGAAGCCTAGGAACCGATCCTCCGTGTGGCGGGTCTGAAGTACCGTCAACGCCCCGGCTCATCGGTTTGTAGGAGCGCACGTTGCACGGACAGGCAGTCGAACCGCGCGTCATCGCGGGCAGGTACGCCCTGGTTGCCGAGCTCGGCCGCGGTGGCATGGGAATCGTGTGGCGTGCCCAGGACCGCCACATCGGACGCTTCGTCGCGATCAAGGAGCTACACCTCCCGGACGGCATCGCGTTCGAGGAACGCCGAGTGCTCGAAGAGCGCGCTCTGCGTGAGGCGCGCACGGCCGGCAAGCTCAACGACCCCGCGGTCGTGACCGTTTTCGACGCGATCAACGAGAACGGCACCACGTACATCGTCATGGAGCTGGTCGAGGCGGCGACGCTGTCGACGTTGATCGGCACGCACGGCCCGATGCCGCCGAACCAGGTCGTGTCGATCGCGCTGCAGTCGCTGTCCGCGCTGGAGGCCGCGCACCAGGCAGGGATCGTGCACCGCGACGTCAAGCCCGGCAACCTGATGGTCCGCCCGGACGGCAAGGTCAAGCTCACCGACTTCGGCATCGCCCAGGCCGTCGACGACCCGCGGCTGACCACCAGCGGCAGCCTCATCGGTTCGCCCGCGTACATGTCGCCGGAACGCATCCACGGCCACGAGGCGGGCCCCGCGTCCGACCTGTGGGCGCTCGGCGCGACCCTTTGCTACGCCGTCGAGGGCTGGAGCCCGTTCGAACGCTCCTCCACGGCCTCGACGCTGCACGCGATCATGAGCGAGACCCCGCGCCTAACCCGCGCGACCGGCGTGCTCGGCGCCGTGATCACCGGTCTGCTGATCGCCGACCCGAACGCCAGGCTGTCCGGCCCGCAGGCCCGCGCGATGCTCGCCAGCATCGGCAACCAGCCGACGCCGCCCACCGGGATCGCGCCCGCCCAGACCCAGCAGTACCAGCAGGCTCCCGCCGCCGACCCCGCGAAGAAGAAGCGCAACCGCCTCCTCGCGCTGGTCGGCGCGGTCGTCATCGCCGCGGCCGCGTTCACCGGTGGCATCTACGCGCACAAGGCGTTCACCTCGCCCGGAGCAAGCAGCGGCAGCAGCGCGCTGACGTACGGCGAGGGCGGTGAGGTCCCCGTCTTCGGCCTGTCGGAGAACGTGTGCGGCAACGGTGCGGTCGCGCCGACCAAGCAGCTCGACTCCGACGCCCGCGAGGAGTGCGACAAGCCGCACGACTTCGAGGTGTTCGACGTGGCCGAGACCCTGCCGCTGCAGTCGAACATGCCCGACGCGGCATACCCCGGTGTCGAGTCGCTGACGAGCCTCGGCGTCTCCCGTTGCGAGCTGACGCTGAACTCGCCGTGGATCAAGGACGGCGGCACGCTCAAGCTCACGACGCTGATCCCCACCGAGTCGGCGTGGAAGAAGGACAAGAACGACAACGCGCAGCGTCGCATCTACTGCGTCGCGAGCAAAAAGGACGCCAGTCAGATGAACAGCACCATCAGCGCGAAGAAGGACAACTAGCGCCGCGACCGGCAACCTTCACCGCGTCTTCGGCACTCAGCAGGGCGCCTCGCGGCACCGGCCCCACGCCCACAGCCAACCAGGATGAGGACGCGGGGCCGGCACCACGACGCACCCGTCTGAATGTCGAATACGGGGCAAAGGCTGCCGGTCGCGGCACTAGTCTGCCCGCGTGAAGAGAAGGATCATTTCCGCCCTGCTCGTCCTCGGCTGCACGGCCGGCCTGTCGGCCTGCGCCAGCAACGAGGACAAGTTCGTCTCCGAGCTCAAGGCCGCCGGCTTCACCAACGTCGGCGAGCCCAGCACGGAGACGGCGAAGAAGGCCAAGAAGGTCGGCAAGCGCACGATCAAGTCCTCGGAGAAGACCATCGAGGTGATGGTGCGGGTGAAGGGCTGCGACCTGGAGTTCGCCAAGACCTCGGGGCAGTCCGGCTACTGGCTGGACGAGCTCCACGTCAAGGGGCAGGAACCGGACTGGCCGAACTACCCGGAGAACCTGACGCGCGACCAGGTGGTCAAGCTGCTGGCCGACAACTCCGCCAAGCCGGACGGCTTCAAGGACTGCTACCAGCCGAACGAGGCCTGAGCACCGCCTGTGGTGAAATGGCGGGGTGAGTGTTGCCCGCGATGAGCGCAAGGCCCTTGTCGACCTGATGACCGAGCTCGGCCCTGACGCGCCCACGTTGTGCGGCACCTGGACGAACAGGGACCTGGCCGCGCACCTCGCGATCCGCGAGCGGCGCCCGGACACCGCGCCGGGCATCCTGCTCAAGCCCTTCGCGAAGTGGGCGGAGAAGGTGCAGGGGGACTACGCGCACAAGGCGTGGGGGGAGCTCCTGGATCTGG
This sequence comes from Lentzea miocenica, assembly GCF_033949945.1. Lineage (NCBI taxonomy): Bacteria > Bacillati > Actinomycetota > Actinomycetes > Pseudonocardiales > Pseudonocardiaceae > Lentzea > Lentzea miocenica. The sequence goes on along the minus strand of NZ_JAXAVW010000022.1, from coordinate 84,515 downwards.
TGCGCACGCCGCCGTTCTGGATCCAGCCCCTCGACTCGTACATCAACACCACCGAGTACTTCGTGCACCACGAGGACGTGCGGCGGGCACAGGCCGACTGGGAACCGCGGCCGTACGACGGGAAGCGCGAGCACGTGCTGTGGAAGTTCCTGCCGTTCACCGCGAAGTTCACCTACAAGTCGTCGCCCGTCGGCGTGACGCTGGTGAGGCCTGATGGCGAGCACATCGTCGCCAAGCCGGGGGCGAACGGCGTGGTGATCACGGGCGAGGTGGCCGAGCTGGTGATGCTCGCGTTCGGGCGCGACCAGGTCCGCGTGGAATACAGCGGAGACCCCGACGCGGTCGAACGAGTGCGGTCGTTGAACCGAAGTGTCTGAACTCGGGTAGTTTCTGCGCATGCCCGGAAGCCCCTACGCAGGGCCGAACCGCCCGTTCGGCCGCGTTCTCACCGCCATGGTCACGCCGTTCGACTCGCGCGGCGAGGTCGACCTCGCCAAGGCGCAGGAGCTGGCGAAACACCTGGTGGACCTGGGCAACGACGGCCTGGTCGTGAACGGTACGACCGGGGAGAGCCCCACGACGACCGACCGCGAGAAGGCGGCGCTGATCACCGCCGTGGTCGAGGCCGTCGGTGACCGCGCGACCGTGGTCGCCGGTGCGGGCACGTACGACACCGCGCACAGCATCCACCTCGCGCAGCAGGCCGAGAAGGCGGGCGCGCACGGCGCGCTGGTCGTGACGCCGTACTACTCGCGGCCGCCGCAGGAAGGCCTGCTCGCGCATTTCACCGCCATCGCGGACGCGTCGGACCTGCCGGTGATGCTGTACGACATCCCGCCGCGCGCGGTCGTGCCGATCGAGGTCGACACGATCCTGCGGCTGGCGGAACACCCCCGGATCCTGGCCGTGAAGGACGCCAAGGGCGACCTGCACGCCGGCAGCCGGGTCATCGCGAGCACCGACCTCGCCTACTACTCGGGCGACGACCCGCTGAACCTGCCGTGGCTGTCCGTGGGCGCCGTCGGGTTCGTGAGCGTCATCGGCCACCTCGCGGCCGACCGCCTGCGAGATCTTGTTGAAGCGTTCGAATCCGGAGACGTGGTCCGGGCAAAGGAAATCCACGAGTCGCTGCTGCCGCTGCTGCGACCATTCCGCCGGGTTCCCGGCGTGACGTACATGAAGGCCGCACTGCGCCTGCGCGGACTGGACGTGGGCAACCCACGTCTGCCGCTGGTGCCCGCCGCGGCCGAAGACATCGAGGCCATCGCGGCCGAACTGGGAGTCAACGCGTGACCCACTCGACCGAATTGCCGCCCGCACTGCCGGAAGGCGGCCTCCGGGTCGTCGCACTCGGCGGAATTGGCGAGGTCGGCCGCAACATGACAGTTTTCGAGCACGCCGGACGGCTGCTCGTGGTCGACTGCGGCGTTCTGTTCCCCGAAGACGACCAACCGGGCGTGGACCTGATCCTGCCCGACTTCCGCGCCATCGAGGATCGCCTGGACGACATCGAGGCGATCGTCCTGACCCACGGCCACGAGGACCACATCGGTGCCGTGCCGTTCCTGCTGAAGCTGCGCCCCGACCTGCCGGTCGTCGGCTCCCGCTTCACGCTGGCATTGCTCGCCGCGAAGTGCCGCGAGCACCGGCAGAACCCGCAGCTCGTCGAGGTCCGCGAGGGCGAGCACCGCTCGTTCGGGCCGTTCGAGCTGGAGTTCTTCGCGGTCAACCACTCGATCCCGGACGCGCTGGCCGTCGCCATCCGCACCGCCGCAGGTCTGGTGCTGCACACCGGTGACATCAAGCTGGACCAGCTGCCGCTGGACGGCCGCCTGACCGACCTGGCCGGGTTCTCGCGGCTGGGCGACGAGGGCGTGGACCTGTTCCTCGTCGACTCGACCAACGCCGAAGTGCCCGGTTTCGTGGTGCCCGAGCGCGAGATCGGCCCGGTGCTGGAGAACGTGATCCGCAAGGCGTCGCAGCGGGTCATCGTCGCGTGCTTCGCCTCGCACGTGCACCGGGTGCAGCAGGTGCTCGACGTGGCCGTGCAGTACAAGCGCAAGATCGCGTTCGTCGGCCGCTCGATGGTGCGCAACATGGGCATCGCGTCCGACCTGGGCTTCCTGAACGTGCCGGACGGCCTCTTCGTCGACCTCGACGTCGCCATGCGGATGGAGGAGGACGAGGTCATCTTCGTGTCCACCGGGTCGCAGGGCGAGCCGCTGTCGGCGTTGTCGCGGATGGCCCGCGGCGAGCACCGGCAGATCTCGATCCGCGCGGGCGACACGGTGATCCTGGCGTCGTCGCTCATCCCCGGCAACGAGAACGCGGTCTTCAACGTCGTCAACGGCCTCGCCAAGCTCGGCGCGACCGTGGTGCACCAGGGCAACGCCAAGGTGCACGTCTCCGGCCACTCACCGGCCGGCGAACTTTTGTTCCTGTACAACGCTGTCCGGCCGTCGAACGTGATGCCGGTGCACGGCGAGTGGCGTCACCTGCGCGCGAACGCGGCCCTCGCGGTCGCCACGGGCGTTGCCGAGGACCACGTCGTGATCGCTGAAGACGGCGTCGTCGTCGACCTGATCGACGGCAAGGCCGCGGTGTCCGGACGCGTTGTCGTGGGCCACGTCTACGTCGACGGGCTGTCCGTGGGCGACGTCGGCGAGTCGACGCTGTCCGACCGGCTGGTGCTGGGCGAGGGCGGCTTCATCTCGATCTCGGTCGCCATCGACCGGACGACGGGACGTGCCGTGACGGCGCCGACGATCTCCGGGCGTGGCTTCTCCGACGACCCCAAGGCGCTCGAAGCCGTGGTGCCGCTGGTGGAGATGGAGCTCGCGCGGACCGAGGCCGAGGGCATCGCCGACACCCACCGGATCGCTCAGGCCGTGCGCCGGGTTGTCGGCCGTTGGGTGGCGGAGACCTACCGCCGCCGGCCGATGATCGTTCCCACGGTCATTCCGGTGTGAACGTGACCCTGCTGTGATCTGCGTCCCCCTCGTTCGGTAAGGTCAGATCCCAAGACCTTGGACGAGGGGGACGCCCATGGCCGACAGTCCTGTCTTCACCCCACCCGGCAAGCCCGACATCTTCTTGCCGCCGATCTTCACCTGGCGCGAACCGTTCGGGCTGCCGTTCGACCTCGAGATCACCAAGCCGATGGTGCTGCTGGTGCTCTCGGTCGCGATCATCGTGGTGTTCTTCCTGGCCACCACCAGCAAGTTGAAGCTCGTGCCGTCGCGGTGGCAGTTCGCCGCCGAGTCGGTCTACGACTTCGGGCGCAACACCGTCGCGCGTGAGCAGATCGGCGCGAAGGAGTTCGCGCCGTACGTGCCGCTGATCGTCAGCATCTTCTGCTTCGTGCTGGTGAACAACCTCTACGGGTTGATCCCGCTGGTGCAGTTCCCGACTTTCACGCACTTCGGGTTCCCGGCGGCGGTGGCGTTGCTCATCGTCTTCCCGCTCTACCACTTCGTGGGCATCAGGAAGTTCGGGTTGCGGGGCTACCTGCGCAACCAGTTCATCATCGCGGACGTGCCGAAGCCGGTGCTGTGGGGCCTGCTGATCCCGACCGAGGTCATCCTCAAGTTCTTCTTCGACCCGGTGAACCTCGCCATCCGGGTGTTCGCGGCGATGTTCGCGGGCCACCTGCTGGTGCTGGTGTTCACGCTCGGTGCCGAGTTCCTGTTGCTGCAGAGCAACGTCTGGCTCAAGCCGGTGTCCGCGCTCGGCTTCGGGCTGGCGATCGCGATCGTCTTCCTGGAGGCGTTGATCCAGGTGTTGCAGGCCTACATCTTCGCGACGCTCTCAGCGCACTTCATCGGTCGCGCGCTGGCCGAACAGCACTAGGAACACGCACGCTCTGAGCCGCCGGCGGCGGCCCGGGGCGTCAGGGGCGCTGGCACACCAGGTGCAGCGACTCCTCCGGCATGGCGCCGGGGAAGGACGGGGTGAAGACCGGCCGGCTCCGGCGCACGACGCGCAGGCCGACGTTGCCGAGGTGCTCCTCGAACTTCTCCTCGGAGAACGACGACACCTCGATCTCCTGGCCCATCCACGGCAGCGTGACCTGCTCGACGTCGATCGCGACGGTGGCGAGGAAGAAGTGACCGCCGGGCCGCAGCCAGGTGGAGATGTCGCCGAGGGTCTGGATGATCTCGGCCTGGGTCATCTGCAGCAGCGAGAACACCGCGCAGATCACGTCCCACGAGCCGGGCGGCGACTCGAAGTCGCGGATGTCGATCTTGTGGAACGTCGCCTCCGGGACCTGGGCGGTCGCGATGTCGACCATCACCGGGGAGACGTCGAGGCCGGTGACCTTCATGCCCGCTTTGGCGAGGACGCGGGCCACCGGAACTCCGGTGCCGCAGCCGATGTCGAGCACGCGGGAGCCGGAGGGCTGCGTCGCGGCGAACCAGGCCAAGGTGCCGTGCAGCGCGGGTTGGTGCGACCAAGCGCGTTGGTATTCCATCCCCAGCGTGTCGAAGACATCCGCCGCGTTCATCGCCGCCCCCTCATTTCGACCCAATCCACCTCATGTGAAGTGTGGAGAACGTCTCTGCACGTGCTCTGGATGGCTTCTGGACGAAATCTGACGGTAGGTTGCTGGGTGACTGCGGACAGCGACGAAGTGAGACACAGGGTGCAGAACGAGTTGCGCGTCAGCCTGCTGGGCGCGCTCGCGGCAACGGTGGACGGTCAGGAGCTCACCCTGGGGCCGCCGCGGCAGAGAGCTGTGCTCGCGGTGCTCGCCTTGCGCGCCAACCACGTCGTGTCGCGCAGTGAGCTGATCGACGCCGTCTGGGGCGATGATCCACCTGCCAGCGCGGACAACGGCATCCACACCTACGTCGCCGGGCTGCGGCGGCTTTTCGAGCCGGACAGGGCTTCACGCGCGCCGAGTTCCGTGTTGCTCTCCACAGACGCTGGATATTTGCTGAGGCTCTCGTCCGCCGGCTCGGACGCGGCCGAGTTCCGCATCCATCTGGACGACGCGGGCCGGCTGCGTGACCGGCCCGCGGAGGCCATCAGCGCGTTCGACGCCGCTTTGGGGTTGTGGCGTGGCATCGCTCTGGACGGCGTTCCTGGACCGTTCGCCGCGGTGGAACGCGCGCGCCTGGCCGAACTGCGACTCACGGCCGTGGAGCAGCGTGCGGCGTTGATGCTGTCCGTCGGCCGTGAGACAGAGGTGGCGGGGGAGCTCACGACGCTGGTCAGCGCGCATCCGCTGCGGGAGCGGTTGCACGGCCTGCTGATGTCCGCGCTGTACCGCGGCGGCAGGCAGGCCGAGGCGCTCGCCGTTTACACGGACTTGCGCCGGTTGCTGATCGAGGAACTCGGCATCGAGCCGGGTCCGGAACTCCGTCAGCTGCACGAGCAACTCCTCGTCGGCCGCCACGACCCGCAGCCGGAACCCGCGGCGCCCGTGCTGGTCCCGGTCCAGTTGCCGCACGGCGTCCGCGACTTCACCGGCCGCGAGAAGGAACTCGCGAAGCTCGCCGACGTCGTTCCGCACGACCACTCACCGGTTCTGGTCGCCATCACCGGCACCGGTGGCGTCGGCAAGACCGCTCTGGCTGTCCGATTCGCGCACCAGGTGGCGGCCAGGTTCCCCGACGGGCAGCTGCACGTCGATCTGCGCGGGTTCGACGCGTCGTCACCGCCGGTCCAGCCCGGCACCGCGTTGCACCAGCTGTTGCAGAGTCTCGGCGTGCCGGCCGAACGCATCCCGGACGACCTGCCCGCGAAGTCCGCGCTGTACCGGAGTGTGCTGGCGGGCAAACGGGTGCTGGTGCTGCTCGACAACGCACGGCTGGCGGAGCAGGTGCGCCCGCTGCTGCCTGGCCGGTCGACGTCGATGGTGCTGGTGACCTCGCGCAACCACCTCGGCGGCCTGGTCGCGCGGGACGGCGCGCACTCGCTGACGTTGTCGACGTTGACGCCCGACGAGGGGCTGGCGCTGCTGACCTCGGCGGTGGGCGCGGACCGCGTCGCCGCCGAACCCGCCGCCGCGGCCAAGCTCGTCGAACTGTGCGGGCATCTGCCGCTGGCGGTGCGGATCGCGGCCGAACGCGTGGTCACCCGGCCGCATCTGACGCTGGCCGACCTGGCGAGCGACCTCGCCGACGAGCGCGACCGGTTGAACGTGCTGGCGACCGGCGACGACGAGGACACGGCCGTGCGTGCGGCGTTCTCGTGGTCGTACCTGGCCCTGAAGCCTGACGCCGCCCGGATGTTCCGGCTGATCGGCCTGCATCCGGGTGCGGAGATCAGCCTGAACGCCATCGCCGCGGTGTCCGGGGTGCCGGTGTCGCGCGCACGGACGTTGGTCGACGTGCTGGCGGGCGGGCACATGATCGAGGAGGTCGCGCGCGGACGTTTCCGCCTGCACGACCTGCTTCGCCTGTACGCCACGGAACTCAGCGCCACCGAGGAGTCGTCGAGCGGCCGTGACGAGGCCGTGTCGCGCATGCTCGGGTGGTACTTCGACACCGCGAACGCCGCGGGCACCGTCATCGCGCCCCCGGACCACCCGGCGTTCCTGCTGCCGCCACTGTCCACTCAGGACTTCGCCTCGCACGACGAGGCGTTCACCTGGTGCCGCACCGAATCCTCGAACCTGCTGGCCGTCACGAGGCTCGCCGAGGACCACCACTCGCCCACCTCGTGGCAGATCCCGGTGGCGCTGTGGAACTACTTCATCGTCTCCAGCGCGCTGGACGAGTGGACGCGCACCTACCGCGTCGCCGAACGCACTGCTGCTCGTGACGGCAACCAGGCCGCACGTGCGTGGGCGATACACGGCCAGGGTCTTGCCGCCTTCCGCGGCCAGCGGTTCGCCGACGCCCTGGAACTCTTCGACCGCGCGCTGGCGATCCGCGGCGAGATCGACGACCGCGTCGGTGCCGCTTGGAGCCTCACCGGGCTGGGCATGGCGTACGGCGGCCTGCGTCAGTTCGACCTCGCCGTCGACAGGTTCGGCGAGGCCCTGACCCGGCACGCCGAGGTCGGCTCGTGGTTCGGCGAGGGCGGCACCAGGCTGTTCCTCAGCGACATCCTGCGCTCGGCCGGCCAGCACGAGGCCTCGCTGGAGTCGGCGCGGATGGCGTTCGAGCTGATGGACTCGCACGACGCGATGCACGGCAAGGCGATGGCACTCGTCAGCATCGGCTGGGCGCAGTGCAAACTCGGCCGGCCCGTCGAGTCGCGCGAGTCGTTCCGGCACGCGCTGGCGTTCCTGCGGGTGCTCGGTGACCGCAAGAGTCTCGCGGAGGCGCTGCACGGCCTGGGTGAGGCGAGCGCGGGGCAGCCGGACGTGGCGCGGACGCACCTGCTGGAAGCGCTGACGATCTACGAGGACTACGACCACCCGCTCACCCCGGAAGTGCGGGCGCGGCTGCACGAGCTGGCCTGATCGGGGACATCCCTGATGCGCCCGGCGTGATGCGTAGGCAAGCTACATGTCATGCAGAAGCGCGCGCGGACCCTGTTGGTGTGGCTGCACGTCGTCACGTCGGTCGGCTGGCTCAGCCAGGCCGTGGCGTTGCTGGCCCTGCTGATCTACGGCATGAAGACGAGTGACGTCAACGCGTTCAAGATGGCGCGGGTGCTCGACCACCAGGTGCTCGCGATCATGGCCAACACCAGCGCGTTCACCGGCCTGGCACTCAGCGCCACGACGCCGTGGGGCTACTTCCGGCACTGGTGGGTGCTCGCGAAGTTCGTGATCACCGTCAGCCAGCTCTACATCGGCATCTTCATCCTGAGCGACAACCTGCAGGCCGCGACGGAAGGCCATGTCACCGTCTGGATGCCGGTCGCGACCGGGCTGATGGTCGGCGCCATCGCGTTCCAGACGTGGCTCAGCGTGGCCAAACCGTGGGGTCGCACGCCGTGGGCGGACCCGAAGGTCAAGCTGCCCACGGCGAGCGCGCTCACGTTCGTCGCGGCGATCACCATCCCGGCGGCCGACTTCGCGATCAGCCTCTACACCGGCAGGCCGATGCCGTTCCTGATGCTGATCACGGTGCTCGCCTGCTCGATCAGGCTGGCCGCCAGGGGGAGGAGCCGGTCGTCGGCCGCGTCGGGTCGTGGAACTTCGGCACGTCCGGCTCGTCGAGACGCAACGGCACCAAGCCCTCGGTGATCGCGATCATGATCCGCTCGTGGGCGCGGCGGGCGTCGCCCATGGTCTCGGCGTTCAGATCCGACAGCTCGACGGGCTTGCCGAAGTGGACCTTGAACGTCGGCCGCTTGCGGACCGCGCGCAGCCAGGACGTCAGGTACGGCAGGAGGTCCTTCCAGCCGCCGACGCTGAGGTTGCCCCAGTACACGGCCTCGTGCGCGCCCCACTGGCTGATCGGGATCACCGGGATGCCGCCGCCCAGCGCCATGCGCGCGACGCCGGTCTTGCCGCGTTCGGGCCACATGCCGGGGTCCAGGCTGATCTTGCCCTCGGGGTAGACGGCGATCGGGTCGCCGCCCTTCCGCAACGCCTCGACGGCCCGGTGCATCGCCTCGCCGACGTTGGCAGACCTCCGGTCCACGCGCAGGTGACCGCAGGCCTTCAGAGCCGGGCCCATGATCGGCGCGTCGAGCAGGCCGCCCGCGAGCATGAAGCGCGGGTTGACGCCGATCTTGCGGCAGGCCGCGATCAGCACCATCGGGTCGAGGTTGCCGATGTGGTTGGAGGCGAGCAGCAACGGCTTGCCGAGCAGTTCCGGCGGGATGTCGCCCGATACCTCGAGCTTGCCAGTCAGCGCGATCAGGCCCCGGTCGACCACCATGAGCACGCGCCAGAAAAGCGGTGTGGACACGCGGGGCAGCGTACGGCGTGTCGGAACGACACCGTGCCGGATCGGGGGAACCATGAGCTTTCGCACGCGTCCCAGTTGCAAACGTGGCTGGTGAGACGCGAGGGACTACCTTATACACATGGCCGGGCGTACAGGGACTTCACGAAAGACCACGTCACGCGGCAAAGCACCAGCCAAGCCGCGGGCGCGCTCCACCGCGTCCAGAAAGCCCGCTCCCCGCAAGAGCAGCGGTGCGATCAGTGCGGTGTGGGGCGCTTTGGGACGTGGTGTCGGCAGTCTGGTGCGCACCGTCAGCCGTACCAAAGACCTGGATCCGGAACACCGCCGTGACGGCCTGGGGCTGCTGCTGATCGCACTCGCGGTCATCACCGGCGCCGGTGTGTGGTGGCAGGCCGGTGGACCGGTCGGGCAGTGGGTCGACGTCGCCGTGCGCAGCTCCGTCGGGTTCCCCGCGGTGATCGTGCCGGTGGTGTTGCTCGGCATCGGCGTGACGTTGATGCGCACCGACCCGAAGCCGGACGCGCGGCCGCGGCTGATCATCGGCTCGTTGCTGATGATGATCGGCGTGCTCGGCATGTTCCACCTCATCGGCGGCCTGCCGATGGACCCGATCGAACGCCGCACCGCCGGCGGGGCACTCGGTTATCTCGCCGGCGGGTTCCTGGCGCAGGGCCTCACGCCGTGGGTCGCAGGGCCGCTGCTGTTCCTGATCTTCGGGTACGGCCTGCTGGTCGTGACGCACACGCCGATCCGCCAGGCGCCCGAACGAATCCGCTCGCTGCTGCACCCCGGTGCCAAGAACGAGGAGTCTCCGGCCGAGGACGAAGAGGCCGAGGAGCCGAAACCGGTCAAGCTGCGCCGCCCGTCGCGCCGTCGTCAGGCCGTGGCACCCGTGGAGGAGGAGCCGCAGGCCGAGCTTCCGCTGGAGGAACCGGAGCCCGCCCCGAAGCCCGCGCCGAAGAAGGAGAAGGCCGCCGCCCCGGCGATGGCCGTGCGCGCGGTGGAGGGCGAGTACCAGCTGCCGCCGCCGGACGTGCTCAAGGACGGCGACGCGCCGAAGACCCGCAGCAAGGCGAACGACCTCATGATCGAGGCGATCTCCGGCGTGCTGGACCAGTTCTCGATCGACGCCCAGGTCACCGGCTTCACCCGCGGCCCGACGGTCACGCGTTACGAGGTCGAGCTCGGCCCCGGCGTGAAGGTCGAGAAGATCACCGCGCTGACCAAGAACATCGCGTACGCCGTGGCGACGGACAACGTCCGCCTGCTGGCGCCGATCCCCGGCAAGTCGGCGGTCGGCATCGAGGTGCCGAACAGCGACCGCGAGATGGTGCGCCTCGGTGACGTGCTGCGCGCGTCGTCCACGGTCAAGGACACGCACCCGATGGTGATCGGCCTCGGCAAGGACATCGAGGGCCACATGGTCACCGCGAACCTGACGAAGATGCCGCACCTGCTGGTCGCGGGCTCCACGGGTTCCGGCAAGTCGTCGTTCGTGAACTCGATGCTGGTGTCGCTGCTGGCCCGCGCGACGCCGGACGAGGTCCGGATGATCCTGATCGACCCGAAGATGGTCGAGCTGACGCCGTACGAGGGCATCCCGCACCTGATCACGCCGATCATCACGCAGCCGAAGAAGGCCGCGGCGGCGCTGGCGTGGCTCGTCGAGGAGATGGAGCAGCGCTACCAGGACATGCAGGTCAACCGGGTGCGCCACGTCGACGACTTCAACCGCAAGGTGAAGTCCGGCGAGATCAGCGCGCCGCCGGGATCCGAGCGCGTCTACCGGCCGTACCCGTACATCATGGCCATCGTCGACGAGCTCGCCGACCTGATGATGACCGCGCCGCGCGACGTGGAAGACGCGATCGTCCGCATCACGCAGAAGGCGCGTGCGGCCGGCATCCACCTGGTGCTGGCCACGCAGCGACCGTCCGTCGACGTCGTCACCGGTCTGATCAAGACGAACGTGCCGTCCCGGCTGGCGTTCGCCACTTCCTCGCTGACCGACTCGCGGGTGATCCTGGACCAGCCAGGTGCGGAGAAGCTGATCGGCATGGGTGACGCCCTGTACCTGCCGATGGGCGCCTCGAAGCCGGTGCGCATCCAGGGCGCGTTCGTGGGCGACGAGGAGATCTCGGCGATCGTCGAGTTCACGAAGAACCAGGCCCAGCCCGAGTACACCGACGGTGTCACGGCCCAGAAGGCGGCGGAGAAGAAGGAGGTCGACGCCGACATCGGCGACGACCTGGAGCTGCTGGTGCAGGCGACCGAGCTGATCGTCACGTCGCAGTTCGGCTCGACGTCGATGCTGCAACGCAAGCTGCGCGTCGGGTTCGCGAAGGCGGGGCGCCTCATGGACCTGCTGGAGACCCGCGGGGTGGTCGGCCCGTCCGAGGGCTCGAAGGCACGTGAGGTGCTGATCAAGCCGGACGAGCTGGAGTCCGTGGTCTACCTGATGCGTGGAGGCGGCCCCGCCGACGTGGACGACGAGGACTGAGTTACTTCAGCCCGGCTTTCTGGATGCTGCTCGCCGTGGACGACGCGCTGCCGCCGAACTCCCGGACCGCCTTGTAGTACAGGTCCGCGGTCCACTTGCAGGCGAAGTTGCTGCCGCAGGACCGGTACATGTCGGCCTTGAAGTTGTTGTCGATGCGCAGCCGGTTCGCCTCGGTCCACCGCGACTGCCGCTTGTAGTTGCGGTAGCCGAAGTCGTGCCGGTGGCAGGACGGCAGGAACTTGAAGCCGAAGGGGTTGTCCGGCGAGTACGAACAGCCGTCGGACGACCAGTCGAGCTGGCCGGGGTAGGGCTGCTGTGCGCGCGCTGTTGTGAACTGACCGATGGTCTTCGTGTAGAGGTAGTCGTCGGTCACCGCGACGATGTCCACGGCTTGAGCCGGGGCACCGGTGAAGATCAGGGCCAAGGTCGCGGCGGCACCCACGAATGCCGAGCGCAGGGTCTTCGACATGGCGAGCTCCTCGGAGTGTGAGCAGGGTCTCGCCAGTTGTAGCGGGTGATCGACTGTCCTCGGTAGACACGATCTGATGAACGTCAGGTGATCATGTGCCTCGGATGTGACCGCACGCGATCGCTGTGGCCACACGAAGTTCGCGCGGTAGGCCAAGTGCGTGAAGCATCTCGTTGTCCGCTACTCCGCCGAGCAGACAGCCGCCGAGTTTCTGCTCCGCCAAACGGAGGCAGATGCTCTGCGCGGCAGCTCCGGCTTCGATCAAGCCGAAGCGCCCTGCTCGCTCTCCGTACTTGTCGAAGGCCTCGTTGTCTTTTAACACGAGCACTATCGCGAGCGGCGGCACTTCGGGCGTGCCCAGGATCTCCGCCAGGTTCCCGGGCGCTTCGCCGATGTCCTGCAGAGCGTGCCGGCGGATGTCGTAGCGGACCGCCCGGTTGTGGTGGAAGGCGTAGCAGTGCAACGGGTTCAGGCCACCGGCGGACGGGACGCTGTTGTCTCCCAGCGCGCCGAGGACCGCGCCGAGTTGCCTGTCCGTCAGCGGTTTGTCCGTGAACTCCCGCGTGCTCTTCCGTGCCTGGAACAGCTTCTGCAGCCGGTCCGTGGGCTTCGGCAGGGGTTGAGGTGCGGTAGGCAGTTCCAGTGGATCGATCAACGGTGGCTGCGGGCGGAAGTCGCGCAGCCGTTCGCCGAGCCTGCGCTGGTGCAGCGGGGAGAACCGGCTGGCGGCCCAGAAGTCGTTGAACACGCGGTCACCCCAGCGGATGCGGTGCGGGATTGGGGAACACGCCCGGTGAGGCGTGCGGGTAGCGCCAGTGCGGCTCGCCCGCCCGGCCACCGAGGTGGGGCCAGCGGTGGTCGGCGTGCAGCGGCGCCAGGTCGGGGGAGAGGACGCGAACGCAGTGCAGCCCGACCGCGGACAGCTCGGGTGTGGTCAGTTCGCGGTAGGCGAGCCGGATGTCCGCGCGGTGCAGTGCGTGCACCAGCTCGGTCAGTTCTGCTTCGGTGCCAAGGTGTTCGGCGTCGCGAGGCGGTTCCGTCTCGAAGCCGCCGAACCACGGCAGTGCGTCCCACTTCTCCGGGTGAGTCGCGTAGTACACGGCGTGCTTGTCGAAGTCGGTGACGTTCTCGACGGGCTCGTCTCCGTTGCGCGCCAGCCACACCTCGATGAACACCGTGCCCTGCACCCACTCCTCGTAGGCCTTCCGCAACGCCTCTTCGACCGTTGCCCGGCACGCGAGGCCGAGCGTCGGCCGCGGCTTTCCGGCGATCGGCAGCGAGCCTGCCACCGTGATCACCGGGTGCGGGCTGTAGGCAGGCGTGAGGTCGAAGGCTTGGGCGCCGTGCGGAAGGTCTGCGGCGAACCGTTGAGGTGCAATGGAGTGCAGCCAGGTCGTGGTGAACGCGTCGCGCTCGACCAGTTCCTGCACCGCCCTCAGCAACGCGCTGGTCGTCGACGGACCGGCCGCGAGCCCGGACGAGGTCGCGGGCAGCCCGTAGGAGACGTCGAGGCCGACGAGCCCGGCCGGCACGCGGATCGGTTCGTTGTCCGGCAACGTCCACGCCCGCGTGTACTTCGTGTCGACGTATCCCTTGCGGTAGCGGTAGTCGCCCCGGACGCGTTGCTCGACCGTGTGCAGGCTGAAGTGTTCCAGCGGCCAGCACTCGCCGTCGGTGACGATCTCCAACGGCGAACGCGCGGCGGCGTGCCGTTCCAACGCCTCGGCGATCGCGGCGGTCTTGCTGGTGCCACCGGAAGTACCGCCCGTGGCGAACGGCTCGGGTACCGCGGCCCAGCCCTCGACGTCCACATCGGACAGACTGTGCGGAACGGGATGCAGCTGTGACACCACACCCTGCCGCCAGCCGACCGCGCGCTCGATCAGCGCCTCCGCGACGGTCTTCACCGCTTGCTCCGGTAACGCCGCCACAGCCAGTACCCGAACGCCAGCGCGCCACCGAGGTAGATCACCGACACGACGACCGTGAGCTCCGTGACCGCGGCGATCGGCCCGAGCAGCATCAGCACGACGAACGGCTCGACGCACCACAGCAAGCCCCAGCCGAGCAGCCGCACCGCGCTCATCCACGGTTTCGGTGACCTGGCGATGAACCCGGCCGCGACCGCCCAGCCCAGCGCGAGGACGAAGCCGCCGAGCCACCAGCCCCAGTGGACGTCGAAGACCGCGCCCATCGTGACGAACGGCAGCACGACGACCAGGAGCGGGAAGATCGCGGCGGGCAGGACGAGAGCACTGCGCGGGCGTTCCAGCTCTTTGGTGTCCTGGTACAGCGCTTCCGGGATGTGCACGGCGGCGCCGACCGAGGAAATCGCGCAACAGCAACAACAGCAGCAACAGGTGGGCGTCGCGGCGTTGGCGGCGGCCGCACCCGGCGAGAACTGGTCAGGTAACCGGACCGCTGTCCCGTTCATGATTCCCCCAAGGAAGTGTCACGCGCCCGAACTCGGCCTTCGGGCAGATCTCGCAGTCGGCCGCCGGCAGCACGCTCTCGCGCGTCGTCGTGAACTCGTCGAGGTTGACGGTCACGACCGCGTCGAGCAGCGCCAACGAGCCGTTGCGGATGTTCTGAACGGCTTGCAGGGCAAGTGAGATCGGGAAGTCGAAGGACATCGCCGCCGGACGCGGGGGAGGCGGTGGATCCCCCCACCGCCGCCCCGTCCGCACCGCGAGGCACGCCAGGCACGCGCCGGCACCGGGCACCACGAAGGGCCCGATAGCGGCGGTGTGGTGGTACGCGAGGTCCAGCAACAGGTGCGGGACCGTCGTTTCGCGCGCCACCTCGACCAGGTCGACCAACGTGCCTGTCGTCCGCACGACGAGCAGGAGGTCCGGATCGTCGTTGTGCGGCAACCGCTCCACCAGCCCGGCGGGCGCCTGTCCGACGAACCGCGTGCCGACCCCCATCGGCGACGGTCCATCGGATGGCAACCCGGCCGGGCGGAGAGCGCCCAGGGTCCTCAGCTGGGCCACGTGCCGGCTGACCGGTTCCCCCAACCGGCTTTCGTCGACTGTTCGAGCCACTCCCCTCAAAACTGGCTCGAACAGTCCCGCCAGCGCCACGGCCACCGCCCTGGGCAGGTCTGGAATCAGGTAGGCGAGATCAGCTCCCGCGTAGACCACAAGGCCTTCGTCTCTGACTTGGGCGTGCCACGCGGGATCAGCGACCAGGCTCATCCTCGTCCCCCCGTTTCAGGAAGTTCTCGATCTCCTGCTCGCTCGGCAGATCACCCGCCGGATCCATCAGGTTCTCGGCGATCGGCGGCAACGGCTGCTCGGCCCACGCGGGCTGGAAGTCGGCGCTGGGCAGCAACCCGTGCCGTGACGCGAACTCCTCCGCCGCGTCCCTGATCGACTCGCGCAGCGTTCCCACCACCGCGGTCTCCGCCGTGTAGGTCAGCTCGACCAGCAACGCCCGCACGTTCTCGAGCTGGTTCTCGTCACCGGCCTTGCGCGCCAGCTCTGGCCAGAACTGCCGCTCGAACAACCGCACGAAGTCCGCCGCCACCGCGTCGGTCGCCGTGCGCAGCCGCGTGAAGCTGTCCATGACGTCATCGCTGGGCACCCGCAGACCGGCGAGCCTTCCGCCTGCCTCGAGTGCCCAGCGACGCGCGTGCGGCCATCCGTACTTCCACCGCACCAAGCCCAACCGCATAGCCCGGAGGAGGAGTCGCGGTTGGACGTCTCCCATCGGAATCAGGTGCTTGATGTCGCGCACCTTGATCCGAACCCAGTCGTCGGGCCCCTCGGTCTCGCCCACGCCGAGCACCGCGGCGACCGACTCGCCCTTCTCTCGTGCCGTGATCAGTTCGGCGATCGCCGGCAGCGAGAACCCCCGCTGCTGCAACCGCTGCACCAACGTCAACCGCTCGACGTGCGAGGCGTCGTAGTACGCCACGCGTCCCTGCCTTCTCGGCGCGTGCAGCACACCCTTCGTCTGGTACATGCGAATGGTGCTGCTGGGCAGGCCGATCCGGGCAGCGAGCTCGTCGACGGTCAGCGATTCGGGCACACCGCAGATCTTGGAGCGCCAGGGCTAGTCGAGTCAAGACTCTTCGAGTAATTACTCGAAGAGTTACAACTCCAGGAGCATCCGGCTGTTGCCGAGCGTGTTCGGCTTCACGTAGCTGAGGTCCAGGAACTCGGCCACGCCCTCGTCGACGCTTCGCATGATCTCCTCGTAGACCTCGGGGCTCACCGGCGTGCCCTCGATCTCGACGAAGCCGTGCTTGTTGAAGAACTTGGTCTCGAACGTGAGCACGAAGATGCGCGCGAGTTCGAGCTCCTTGGCCGTCGCGATGAGCTGCGCCACGATCCGGTGCCCGACGCCCCTGCCCAGTGCCGTGGGGGAGACGGCGACGGAACGGATTTCGGCCAGGTCCTCCCACATCACGTGCAGGGCGCCGCAGCCGAGCAGCTCGCCGTCCTCCTCGGCCACCCAGAACTCCTGGACCGCCTCGTACAGCGTGACCAGCGGTTTGGTCAGCAGGACCTTGCCGGCATACCCGTCGATCAACGCCTTCATGGCGCGCACATCGCTGGTGCGGGCGCGCCGCACTACTACCCCACTGGTCACAACCGTCAAGTATGGGCCGCACTCGTGGCTGGCTACTCGGCGGTGTGCTTGGCTGTGAGATTGCAGCTAGGGAAAGCTTCAGGAGCTTCCGTGCGGTTTAATTGCACAAGGTGGCTCGAAAATCCTTGAAGGAGGTGGTCTGGATGCTCAGGAGCTTCCGGCTGGAGAATCATCGTTCGTTCCGTGACGAACACGAGTTGTTGCTCATGCCCGCGTACGCCAGAGGTCGCGAGACCCTGCCCGTCGTGGCGATCTACGGCGCCAACGCCTCCGGCAAGTCGAACCTCCTCGACGGCCTGAAATTCATGGCGGAGGCAGTGAGGGACTCGTTCGCCGTATGGGGTCCAGACGCCGGGGTGGTCGGCCGTCGCCCGTTCAAGCTCGACGCCGGCAAGCGCGCTGATCCGTCTACGTACGTGGTCGAGTTGATCCAGGACGGCGTGCGGTATACGTACGGCGTCGAAGTGGACGACGTGCGCGTTCGGGAGGAGTGGCTGTACAGCTATCCGGAGAAGCGCAAGCGGGTGCTGTTCGAGCGCGTCGGCGACGGCATCAAGTTTGGTAGCACGCTCGACGAGTCGAAGTCTGCGCTGGAAGTTCTGGAAACGATGCTCCGGCCGAACGCGCTTCTCGTCAGCCTCGCCGCGCAGCTCAAGGTCTTCTGGGTGCTGCCGGTGTACCGCTGGTTCGTCAACTCTCTTCGTTTTCGTGTGAACGCCGACGGACGTGTTTTCGGGAACGAGATAGCAGAATTTCTGCTGGAGCGCCCGGAGTTCAAGAATGAACTGGTCGATCTTGTTCGTGCTGCAGACGTCGGGATTGATGATGTTGTAGTGGCAGAAGAAGGCTTTTTGGAGCAGGCGCTCACCTCTCTTGTGTTTCAAAATGCTGGCGCAGGGAAAACGAGATCCGCGTTGATCGATGCGAGTATGTATCGATACCTTGCCGAGCTCGCGTCTGAAGGTTCAGCTTCTTCTCTGAAGCGGCATGTGTTTCATGGTGGTGCTCTGCCTCGCAGGCCGACGGTCCATCTGATCCATGGCGGGTGTGCAGAGCCATTCCGGCTCGACGAGGAGTCGGCTGGCACACGGTCTTGGCTGAGCGTGCTCCCAACGGTTCTGTCGGTCTTGCGTGACGGAGGCTGCCTGGTCATCGACGAGATCGATGCGAGTCTGCACCCGCTGCTGACGATGCGACTCATCTCGCTCTTCAACGATGACCGCGCGAACGCGGCTGGCGGGCAGCTCATTTTCACCACGCACGACGCGACACTGCTGAACGCCCCGTTCGCGGAGGAGGTGCTGGCTCGCGACGAGGTTTGGTTCGTCGAGAAGGAACGGAGCAGTGGAGCCAGTTCGCTCTACCCGTTGACTGATTTCAAGCCGCGTAACGAAGACAACCTCGAACGTCGCTATCTGGCCGGTCGCTACGGGGCAGTGCCGGAACTGTTCGAAGACAGGTTCACGGAAGTCGTTCGGGGTGATCGTGGCGAAGCGTGACAAGAAACGGGAGAACACGCAATCGCGAGGCGGTCGAAGGTGTGAACTGAGGCCAGGTCACGTTCTCATTGTTACGGGAGGTAGATGCACCGAGCCTGCATACTTCAACGGGCTCGCGCGCGTCCATCGCGCCCGCGTCAAGGTGAGGCAGAAAACAGACTCTCCTGAAAAGCTCGTGAGATATGCGAAGAGCATCTTCACCGAGGACGAGTACGACAGCATGTGGTGCGTGGTCGATGTGGACGAGTTCGACATCGAGGCTGCTCGCGCCGAAGCGGACCGTCAGGGTGTCGGACTCGTGGTGTCCGACCCCTGCTTCGAGCTCTGGCTCGTCCTGCA
The DNA here is from genome assembly GCF_033949945.1 of Lentzea miocenica. NCBI lineage: Bacteria > Bacillati > Actinomycetota > Actinomycetes > Pseudonocardiales > Pseudonocardiaceae > Lentzea > Lentzea miocenica. The sequence goes on along the minus strand of NZ_JAXAVW010000022.1, from coordinate 66,296 downwards.
CTTCGCCGACCACCGAGGTCACATCGACAGCGGCAAAGCAGCATGCAAGCTGCTGGCCAAGCACCTTCCCGGCTACGACAAGAAGCTCGACTACGCGGCGTTCGACGACCGCGTCGAGGTAGCGATCAAGCGTGCGAAGGAGCTTCCGGCTGGCAATCCGTCGACAGACGTGTGGCGCCTCGTCGAAGTGCTCTTGCGGCACTGAATTCAAGGTCTGACGCCCGACCCGGTTACTCTGAGCACCGTGTCTTCTCCCACCACTCCGCGACGCGTGTCGCTGCTGACCCTGGGCTGCGCCCGCAACGAGGTCGACTCCGAAGAACTCGCCGGACGCCTCGGCGAGGGCGGTTGGGAGCTGGTGGACGAAGGCGCTGACGTCGTCGTCGTCAACACGTGCGGCTTCGTCGAGCAGGCGAAGAAGGACTCGGTCGACATGCTGCTCGCCGCGTCCGACACCGGCGCCAAGGTCGTCGCGGTCGGGTGCATGGCTGAGCGGTACGGCAAGGAGCTCGCGGACAGCCTCCCGGAGGCGGCCGCGGTCCTGGGCTTCGACCAGTACAACGACCTCGCCGAGCGCCTTCAGGACGTGCTGCACGGCAAGCCGGTCGAGTCGCACGTGCCGGTCGACCGCCGCACGCTGCTGCCGATCACGCCGGTCGAGCGCCAGGGCGCCAAGAACGACGTGCAGGTGCCCGGCCACGGCTGGGGGCCGACCAAGGTCCAGCGCCGCAGGCTCGACGACGCACCCGTGGCGCCGTTGAAGATCGCGTCCGGCTGTGACCGGCGGTGCAGCTTCTGCGCGATCCCGAGCTTCCGCGGCGCGTTCGTGTCGCGGCACCCGGACGAGATCGTGTCCGAGGCCATGTGGCTCGCCGAGAACGGCGTCAAGGAGCTGTTCCTCGTCAGCGAGAACTCGACGAGCTACGGCAAGGACCTGCCGCGCGACCAGGGCGCCCTGGAGCAGTTGCTGCCGCGGCTGGCGAGCATCCCCGGCGTCGACCGGGTGCGGGTCAGCTACCTGCAGCCGGCCGAGACCAAGCCCAGCCTCGTCGCCGCCATCGCGAAGACCGACAAGGTCGCGAACTACTTCGACATGTCGTTCCAGCACTCCAGCGAGAACGTGCTGCGCCGCATGCGCCGGTTCGGCGACACCGACAGCTTCCTCAAGCTCGTGTGGCAGATCCGCGAGCACGCGCCCGAGGCGGGCATCCGCAGCAACTTCATCGTGGGCTTCCCCGGTGAGACCGAGGCGGACCTGCGGGAGCTCGAGCGGTTCCTCACCGAGGCGCGGCTCGACGCGGTCGGCATCTTCGGCTACTCCGACGAGGACGGCACGGAGGCCGAGGAGCTCGACGGCAAGCTCGACGCGGACACCATCGCGGAGCGCGTGCAGCGGATCGGCAACCTCGTCGAGGAGCTGACCAGCCAGCGCGCGGAGGACCGGGTCGGCACCGAGGTCGTCGTGCTGATCGAGCACGAGGCTGACGAGGAGAGCGACTGCGTCGGCCGGGCCGAGCACCAGGCGCCCGAGGTCGACGGCGAGTGCATCGTGCTCGAAGCCGAGGGCCTCAAGCGCGGTGACCTGGTTCGTTGTCGCGTGGTCGACTCCGAGGGCGTCGACCTGGTCGTAGAGGTAATCGCGACATGACAGAGGCCAGGAAGGTCCCGCTGCTCAACGTCGCCAACATCCTCACGATGGCGAGGCTGGCACTTGTTCCGGTCTTCCTGTTCTCCCTCTTCGAGGCCGGCGGCTTCGACACCACGTGGCGGCTGATCGCGTTCGGGATCTTCGCCGTCGCGAGCTTCACCGACCACATCGACGGCACGCTGGCCCGCAAGCACGGGCTGATCACCGACTTCGGCAAGATCGCCGATCCGATCGCGGACAAGGCGCTGACCGGGTCCGCGCTGGTCGGCCTGAGCATTCTCGACGTGCTGCCGTGGTGGATCACGATCGTCATCGCCGTGCGCGAGGTCGGCGTGACGCTGCTGCGGTTCTGGGTGATCCGCTACGGCGTGATCCCCGCCAGCCGCGGCGGCAAGGCCAAGACGCTGGCCCAGGTCATCGCGATCGGGCTGTTCGTGCTCCCGCAGAACGACGTGCTGCAGCTCATCGCGTGGGTGATCATGGCCGTCGCGCTGGTTCTCACCATCGTCACGGGAATCGACTACGTCGTCCGAGCGTTCAAGTTGAAGGCAAGAGCAGGTCGGGCGGTGCTGTGACCAGCGTCGTCGAGCTGCTCAAAGCGAGGCACCACACCGTTGCCACGGCCGAGTCGCTGACCGCGGGTCTGCTGTGCGCGACGATCGTCGACACACCGGGGGCGAGTGCCGTGGTCCGCGGTGGGTTGATCGTCTACGCGACCGAGCTCAAGCACGAGCTCGCGGGCGTGGATCAGCAGTTGCTCGACGAGCACGGCGCCGTGCATCCCGACGTGGCGATCCAGCTGGCCGAAGGTGCCCGGAACCGGTGCGGGTCGGACTGGGGAATCGGACTGACCGGGGTCGCCGGCCCCGATCCGCAGGACGGAGTCGCTCCGGGGACGGTCCACATCGGCTTGAGCGGACCTGGAGTGTCCACAGTGCGGACAATCACGGTGAGTGGCGACAGAAAAGCGGTGCGTTTCACAGCCGTGGAAAAAGCGCTGGTCCTGCTGTCGGAATACCTGCTGATGACCGAGGACGGGAACAAACGATGACTCGGCGTTCGTTCGCCCTTGGCGGACGTGTTCGGAAGTCACTGCCCGTTGTCGGTGTCGATCGGTAACGTAGGGACACGGCCGGCCGGAAGGAGGCGCGCGATGACCGTGCTGCTACGCGAGGCGATCGGTGATCGACTTCGCCATGCCCGCACCAACCAACGCCGCACGCTGCGCGAGGTCTCTCGGACCGCCCGCGTGAGCCTGGGGTACCTGTCCGAGGTGGAACGCGGCCGCAAAGAGGCGTCCAGCGAACTCCTCTCGGCCATCTGTGACGCGTTAGAGCTGCCGCTGTCCGAACTGCTGCACCACGTCGCCTCCGACATCGGCGCCGTCCAGCAGACGCCGGACACGGTGCCGGACACCGTTCCAGACGGACGAGCGGAACGCGGGAAGCTGGAGGGTGGCCGTGTGCTGCCGTCCACGCTGTCGGACGACCTGTCCGACCTGCGCCTGCAGCCGATGCTCAGCCACCGCCTCACCAGCAAGATCGGCGAGGCTCCCAAGGCAGTGGTTGCTGCCTGAACCCACTACTCACTCGACCCCGTTCGCCTTGAAGCGAACGGGGTCGCTGGCATTCGGGCGAATCGATCTGAAGCTGTGGCCGCCACCACGTGACGGTCTGCAACAACTTCGCCCCTTCGTACGTTCACCATGCAACGACGCCAGCAACGCTGAACGGCAGGCAACGGCTTGGCCACAGCACGTTGGGTCACCGCGTCCCGGGACGCGGGTGCGGGCAGGATTGGCACGTCGTCAGGCGTGTGTACTCCTAAGTCCCGGGGTGGGTCAGGGTGTTCCCGGATATCTCCCCGTGTCGGTGGATACGCCGACGCACAATTGAGACGATGGATCCAACACCGGCACCGAGAAGGCAGGCGTAGGAGATGGCCAGTCCGTTCGTGAAGTTCTGGAAGTACCTGATGGCGTCGTTCTCGTCGAAGATCGACGAGCACGCTGACCCGAAGGTGCAGATCCAGCAGGCCATCGAGGAGGCGCAGCGTCAGCACCAGGCGCTCTCTCAGCAGGCCGCGGCCGTGATCGGCAACCAGCGGCAGCTGGAGATGAAGCTGAACCGGCAGCTGGGCGACGTGGAGAAGCTCCAGGCCTCCGCACGTCAGGCACTCGTGCTCGCCGACGAGGCGCGCTCCAAGGGGGACGAGCAGAAGGCGACGCAGTTCGAGAACGCCGCGCAGAGCTTCGCCACCCAGCTCGTCACCGCCGAGCAGGGCATCGAGGACCTCAAGACGCTGCACGACCAGTCGCTGCAGGCCGCCGCACAGGCCAAGCAGGCCGTCGAGCGCAACTCGATGATGCTGCAGCAGAAGCTGGCCGAGCGCACCAAGCTCCTCAGCCAGCTGGAGCAGGCCAAGATGCAGGAGCAGGTCTCCGCGTCGCTGACCCAGATGAGCGAGCTCGCCGCGCCGGGCAACGTGCCGTCGTTGGAAGAGGTTCGCGACAAGATCGAGAAGCGTTACGCGACCGCGATCGGGTCCGCCGAGCTCGCTCAGAACTCGGTGCAGGGCCGCATGCTCGAGGTGCAGGCCTCGACCACGCAGATGGCCGGTTCGTCGCGGCTCGAGCAGATCCGCGCGTCCATGCACGGCGGCCAGGCCAGCACGCCGCCGCAGGTGACCGCCGGCAACAGCGCCGCCGCGCAGATCCAGGCCGAGATCGCCCAGCGCGTCCAGCAGGAGCAGAAGACCACGCAACAGCAGGTCCCGCCGGCTCAGAACTGAGCGGGATCGGAGGAGTCAGCAGGTGATCATGGAGCCCTGGAGAAACCGTCCCAACAACGAGATCGTCCGCAAGGTCGTCAACGAGTTGGGTGCGTCGCTCCAGGGCCACCCGCTGGCCGAGCAGGCGCGGTACCGCCTGCAGAAGTGGAACGACCCGGTCGCCAAGCTCGAACGCAGGCGCAAGCGCACCAACGCCGTGCTCACGTTCTGGCTGGCCCTGATCACGATCTTCGGCACGCTCGCCGTCTTCGGCTTCACCGGCGTGCTCGGCACGTGGGCCGCGGTCGGCGGCACGATCGGCGCGGCCGTGCCCGGTCTGCTCGCCGTGCGCAGCGGGTTCAAGCTGCGCGAGCTGAGTGCCGCCCGGCAGCGGCTGGCGTTGTCGCCGCCGCCACCGCCCCGGCCGCCGCTGCCCGCGCACGCCTCGTCGGCGCGCGTGCCGATGGAGAAGCTGCACGGCGCCGAGGACGCGATGAACCAGCTGCTCGTGCAGCTCGACTCGCCCGCGCTCACGACGATGCCGACCGAGTCCGTCCAGCACGCCCGTCAGACCGCCCAGGAGGCCTCCACGGCCATCCGTGCGGTGTCCGCGCAGCTGCAGGCCGTGGAGCGCGCACGTGACACGGCACCGCCGCTGGAGCGCGCGTCGTTGGTCGAGGGCGTGCGGGTGCTCAGAATCCAACTGGCGGACGGCGTGGACCGCTACTGTGCGTTGGTGGCCGCCGCCGGACAGGCGCTGGCGGCCAGCACGCAGTTCCAGGATCCGCGCGAGGTCCTGGACGACGCCACCGATCACATGGCGGGTCTCGCGTCTGCGATGCGAGACGTGTCAGGCTATTCAGCGTACTGATCGTGACTCTCTGTAATCACATGCGCCTATTCGGCGAGTCTCTCTAGAGATCTTTAGGGCAATCGTGTGATTATCAGACCGTTATCTAGCCGTAGCCACTACATGGCGTGGCAGGATTCCGGGGCCGGTCTGCGGGAAGTCCGGCTGAATTGCCGGGAGGCAGTGCGTTGGCGTTGTGGACCGTGCACGGGGACGGTCGGATCACCGACAGTGAAACCGTCGCACCCCAGGAACGGGTGAGCTGGCCGCTCACCATCGGGTTCGGAGTGCAGCACCTGGTCGCCATGTTCGGCGCGACGGTGCTCGTTCCCACCGCCACCGGCCTTCCCGTGGCCACCACTCTGCTGTTCTCCGGCCTGGGCACGCTGCTGTTCCTGGTGATCACCAAGAACCGCGTCCCGAGCTACCTGGGCTCGTCCTTCGCCTTCGTGGCGCCGCTGGTGGCCGCACGAGAACAGGGCATGGCCGCCCAGCTGGGCGGGGTCGTCGCCGCGGGTCTGCTGGTGATCGTCGTCGGCATCGCGGTCAAGGCGCTCGGCGTGCGACTGCTGGAGTCGGTCATGCCGCCGGTCGTCACCGGTGCCGTCGTGATCATCATCGGCCTGAACCTCTCGCACCAGGCCACCTCGAACTTCGCCGAGCAGCCGTTGCTGGCCGCCATCACGACCGCGGTGATCCTGCTGGCCGGCGTGCTGGGCCGCGGATGGCTGTTCCGGTTCTCGATCCTGGTGGGCTTCCTCGGGGTGTGGATCGGCGGCCTGCTGTTCGGTGCCGTGCCCGAGTCCAAGTTCGACGCGCTGCGGGACGCCGCGTGGGTGGGCCTGCCGCAGCTGCACCAGCCAGAGCTCCGGCCGTCCGTGGTGCTGCTGATGCTGCCCGTGGTGATCGTGCTGGTGGCCGAGGTCGTCGGGCACGTGAAGGCGGTCGCGGCGCTGACCGGCCGCAACCTCGACGGCAGCGTGGGCGACGCGATCATCGCGAACGGGCTGTCGACCGCGTTGTCCGGTCTGGGCGGCGGCGCCGGGACGACGACGTACTCCGAGAACATCGGCGTGATGGCCGTGACGCGCATCTACACGACGGCGGCGTTCGCGTTCGCCGGTGTGTTCGCCGCCGCGCTCGCGTTCTCCCCGAAGGCCATCGCGCTGTTCGGCACCATCCCGCCGGGAGTGCTCGGCGGCTGCACGCTGGTGCTCTACGGCCTGATCGTGCTGATCGGCGTGCGCATCTGGATGGACCGCGGTGTCGACCTGGCGAACCCGGCGAACGCGATGGTCGGCGGCGCGGCGCTGGTGGCCGGCGTCGGCGACCTGACCATCGAGATCGGCGAGCTCCAGATGGGCGGCATGGTGTGGGGCTCGCTGCTCGTCGTGATCCTGCACCCGATCATGCGCTGGCTGCGCGCTGCGCGGCGTAACCAGCCTTAACCCGTTTGTGTGGTTTTCCTCCCTCCACTTCGGACCGATCCTGTTTCCGGTCTACGGAGGGAGTTCCACCATGGTCGCCGCGTACTACGTGGTGCTGTTCACGGCCTGTGCGATCATCGCGGGCAGCCTCGTCGCGTCCCGCATCCGACTGCTGCGCCACCGCCGATGACATCGCTGACCTGGCTCATGGTGCCGCTCGCCATGATCGGTGTCGTGCGCGTGTGCGTGGTTCTGGTGGCGGCCGACCTCTACGACCTGTCGTTGCACCGCTCGCGCCCGTTGCCTTACACCCCAACGGTTTGGGTGGTCATTCCGGCGTACAACGAGGAACTCTGCGTTGCTCGTGCTGTTCAGTCTGTTTTGGACAGTTGCTACGCGGATGTGTCGGTGATCGTGGTCGACGACGGTTCGACGGACGGCACCCTCGCGGCATTGCAGGGCTTCGGATCGCGCGTTCACGTTGTCTCGCAACCGAACAAGGGCAAGGCGGCGGCGATCAACACCGGCATGCGCCTGGTCGGTGACGGCCTGGTGATGGTGCTGGACGCCGACTCGACGCTGTCCCGTTCCGCTGTCTCGCGGATGGTCGCGCACTTCGCGGACCCGCTCGTGCTCGCCGCCGCGGCGAACGTGAAGATCGATTCGCCGCGTGGCGTGCTGGGTTGGGTGCAGCGCTTGGAGTACGCGGTGGTGCACCGGCTGAAGCAGGGCTACACGGTGTTCAACTGCGAGTACGTGATCGGCGGTGTGGGTTCGATGTTCCGTACGTCGATCGTGCGCGCGTGCGGCTACTTCGACACGGACACGATGACCGAGGACATCGACTTCTCGATGAAGATCCTGTCCGTGCGCGGAAACTTCAACTGGCGCATCATCTTCGCCGCCGACGCGATCGCGTACACCCAGGCCGTGCCGTCACCGCACGGCCTGCTGCGGCAACGGTTCCGGTGGAAGTTCGGCCGCCTGCAAGCGTTCTACAAGCACCGCTCGCTCTTCTTCGGCACCTCCTGTTCGCGCCTTCTGTCGTGGGTGCACCTGCCGTACACGGCGGCGGGGGAGGTGCTCGTGCTGTTCGAGCCCCTCTTCATCTACGTGGTCATCAGCGCAACGCTCCAGACCGGCTGGTTCACCGGCATCCTGTTGCTGTGCGCGGTCTACACGGGCGTTGCGTTCTTCACCATCATCGGCGACCTGACCGAACCGTGGCGGGCCAAGGCGCCGTTGCTCGCGTTGGCGCCGTTGGCCTACCCGCTGCTGATGGTGATCGTGTTCGTGGACTTCGTGGCCGTGCTGCGCTCGCTGCTGACCGTGCTGCGCGGCTATCGCCCGATCGGCCGTTGGGAACACGTCGAGCGAACGCTCACCTCAGTGCCTGGTTGATCCTGCTGACGAGCCCAGGGCCTTCGTAGATGAACCCGGTGTAGATCTGCACGAGGCTGGCACCGGCGTCGATCATGCGCTTGGCGTCGTCGGCGCTCGCGATGCCGCCGACGCCGATGACCGGCAGCTCGCTGTTCTTGGTGATGAACCGCACCACGTCGTTCGCACGCTGGGTGAGGGGCCTGCCGCTGAGGCCGCCGGTCTCGCCCTTGTGCACGCTCGTGAGGCCCTCACGGCTGAGCGTGGTGTTCGTGGCGATGAGGCCCTTGATGCCGTTGTCGAGGCACACCTGGATGACCTCTTCGATGGCGTCGTCGGTGAGGTCCGGCGCGATCTTGACGAGCATCGGCTTGTCCGTGGCCCGCGTCAGCGCCTGCACCAGTTCGGTGAGCGCGCCCTTGTCCTGGAGGCTGCGCAGACCGGGCGTGTTGGGCGAGCTGACGTTGATCGCGTAGTAGTCGCCGTGGTCCTTCAGCGCGTTGAGCGAGTTCAGGTAGTCCTGCACGGCGTCCTCGACCGGCGTGATCTTGGACTTGCCGAGGCTGATGCCCAGTGGAGTGTTGAGCCTGGTCCTGTCGAGCTTCCGCGCGAGCGCTTGCGCACCCGCGTTGTTGAAGCCCATCCGGTTGATGATCGCCTCGTCCTCGCGCAGCCGGAACAGCCGCGGCTTCGGGTTGCCCGGCTGCGCGTGCCAGGTGACGGTGCCGACCTCGACGAACCCGAACCCCAGCGCACCCCACGCCGGCAGCGCGCGCCCGTCCTTGTCCAGCCCAGCCGCGAGCCCCACCGGGTTGGGGAACCTGATGCCGAACACCGTGCGCGGGTTGTTCTGGTTGCGCGCGAACTTGGCCAACGGACTCAGCCGGGCCATGACGTTGAGCGTGGTCTCGTGGACCCGCTCCGCGTCGCCGCCGTGCATCCCGAACAACGCCCTGCGAACCACCTGCTTGTAAACCACGAGCCCACCCTATAACGCCTGCTCAGGACGGGCGCGTGACCCCAGCACCGGTGCGCGGGTCAGGACGGCTTGGGCACCTTGATCGTTGCCTGCTCGTCCAGCGGCATCCTCGGCTTGGTCCGGAACGTCACCGGCAGCGCCCGCAGCCCGCGGCTTCCCAGCGACACCCGCCACCCCAGCGGCGCGGACGTGTCCAGCGTGAGCCCGGCGCAGCGGTTCAGCAGGGTCCGGAACGCCACCTCGCCCTCCAGCCGGGCCAGCGGCGCGCCGAGGCAGAAGTGGATGCCGTGCCCGAACGCCAGGTGCTGCCGGTCGGCCCGCTCGATGTTGAGCTGGTCCGCCCGCGGGTACCGGGCGCTGTCGTGCTCGGCGGAGGCCAGGGACAGCAGCACGACGTCACCGGCCGGGATCTGCACGCCGCCGATGGTCAGCGGCTGCGCGGCGAACCGCAGCAGGTGCGAGGTCGGGCCGTCGAACCGCAGGAACTCCTCGATGGCGCCGGGCAGCAGTGACGACGAGCGTTGCAGCAGTTCGAGCTGTTCCGGGTCGCGCAGCAACGCCAGCACGCCGTTGCCGACCAGGTCGACGGCCGTCGTGTAGCCCGCCACGAGCAGCAGGAACGCCAGCGAGGCCAGTTCGCTGTCGGTCAGCGCGGCCTCGCCGGTGGCCCGGGCCAGGGCGCCGATCAGGTCGTCGTCGCCGGACGTCCGCTTGTGCGCGACCAGGTCGCGCAGGTAGCCGGAGGTCTCCTCACGGGCCGAGGAGGCGTCGCCGTCGGCCAGCCCGGTGACCACGTCCGACCAGTACCGGAAGTTCTCCTGGTCGACGGCCGGAACACCGAGCAGCTCCATGATCACGGTGATCGGCAGCGGTGCCGCGAAGTCGCGGATCAGGTCGCAGCGCCCGGAGTCGGCGAACGAGTCGGCCAGCGAGTCCGCCAGCTGCTCGATGCGGGGGCGCAGCGCGGCGATGCGGCGCGGGGTCAGTTCGCTCGACACCGCGCGTCGCAGCCGGGTGTGGTCGGGCCCGTCGCTGTTCATCATGTGGTCCGAGAGGTCGCCGAACCACCACGACGCGAAGTGCGGATGGCCGCGCAGGGGTTCGGCGAGCGCTGAGCCGTGCGAGGACAGCAGCGGGTTGTCCAACGCGGCGCGCACGTCGGGATAGCGGGTCACGAGCCACATCGGCACCCCGAGGGTCTCGACCCGGTGCACCGGGCCTGACTCGCGCAGGCTTTTCAGCACCGAGTACGGGTCGTCGGTGTAGCCCGGGCGCAGCGCATCCAGATTTACCGCCATGTCGAAGGACACGGCCAGGAGAGCGTCGCGGTTCAACCGGACTGGCATTTTGGGCAGAAGTACACAAATCTGGTCTCGAACTCGCCCGATCGGACTCTTGTGCCGCAACGCAAACAGGGTTTGCCGGTGCGCTCGAAAACGTAGTGCTGGACGCGCCGGTCACCGGTCGTGATCTGTTCCGGCCGCCACTGGTTGGCCTGCAACAGTTTGCGTGACAACGCAACTGCACGTGAGGCGTCCACAGATGACACAGGTGCCGTCGGCAGAACGCCTAACAGGAAACAGACTTCCGCACGGTAGAGATTGCCGACGCCGGCCATCACGCGCTGGTCCAACAATGCGATGCCGACTGGTCGTGAGGGATCCTCGGTCAACCGCCGAACGGCCTCAGTGGCGTCGAACTCCGGCGAAAGCAGATCCGGCCCAAGATGCGAAATCAGCTCATCTTCTCGGGCGGTCGGCAGGAACTCCATGTCGTGCAACGCGAATCCGATGGCCTGCCGGTCGTCCACCTCGAAGACCGCGCGAGCCTGGTGCGCGGGCCGCCGCCAGCGCTCGCCGGGCCGGTAGAGGTGCCACGAACCGTCCATCCGGAAGTGGCTGTGCAGGCTGTTGCCGTCGGAGAACCTGGTGAACATGCGCTTGCCGTACGTGCGCACGCCGAGGACGTCCAGCCCGGTCAGCTCCAGTGTGGACAGTCGAGGGTGCCGCAGCTCGGCGCGCAGCAGGGTCTTCCCGGCCAGCGCCTCGTGCATCCGATGGCCGGCCAGGAAGACGGTGTCGCCCTCAGGCATCCACCGCTTCCTGGATCTCGTCGTCGTCGAAGTCGTGGTGCACCGCGCGGCGGCGGCTGCGGGAGATGCGCTGGATGCGGGCCAACAGCAGGTTGAACGCCAGCGCCACCTCACGCGCGCCCGGCGTGCCCCACTCGTGGATCGGCATGCACGCGCCCTGAGCCTGCTGCACCGCGAGCCGGTCCGGCAGCGCCACCGGCATCACCAGCGGGCCGAAGATGTCGCGCAGCTCCTCGATGCGGAACTGGTGCTCGTGCGAGCGCGGACGCACCCGGTTCACCACGACGCCCAACGGCTGCAGGTCGGCGTTGTTGCTCTCACGCTCGTTCTGCACCGCCTCGAACGCCCGCTGCACACCCGCCACCGCGAACATCGTCGGTTCGGTGACCAGCAGCGCGCGATCGGCCGCCACCAGCGCCGACCGGGTCAGCTGGCCCAGCGAGGGCGGGCAGTCGAGCAGCACGAGCTGGTACGGGAACTCGTCGTACATGTCCCGCAACGTGCGCAACGCGTCTTTCAGACGGTGCAACCGCGACTCGTTCGGATCCGGGTGGTTGAGCAGCTCGGCGTCCTCGGACCCGGACAGCACGTCGATGCCGTCGCCCCACCTGCTCGGCCGGATCGCTTCCTCCAGGTTCTCCTCGGAGGGGACCTGGAGGACGTCGTAGATGCTTGCCTTGGACTCCTCGGGTTCCAGCGTCGACGTGGCGTTGCACTGCGGGTCTAGGTCGATCACCAGCGTGCGAACGCCACGACGGAGGGCGGCAGAGGCGAGGCCGAGGACCACCGTCGTCTTGCCGACGCCTCCCTTGAGGCTGAGCACGGACACCGTATGCACAGACCTACTCTAGGGTCTCCTACTCTTAGTGCCATGCGACCGGACGCCGTACACAGGGTGCTCGACGCCGAATTGGCCGCCGCGAGAGAGCGCAGGGGTGGAGAACCTCCGCGCGTGCTCGACGTTGGTGGCGGCAGCGGTGTCTGGGCCGTGCCTCTCGCCGCGGCGGGGTGCGCGGTCACGGTCGTGGAGCCGTCGCCGAACGCATTGGCCACGCTGCACACCCGTGCGCGTGAGGCCGGCGTGACGATCAACGCGGTCCAGGGCGACACCGACTCGTTGGGTGTTCCCGCTGGTGAGGCGGATCTGGTGCTGGCGCACGGGCTGCTGGAGGTCGTCGACGACGCTCCGGCCGCGCTGTCCTCGCTGGCCGCCGCGGTCGCGCCAGGCGGTGCCGTGTCGGTCCTGGTCGCGAACAGGTTCGCGGCGATCCTGCACCGCGCGATCGCCGGCCGTATCGTCGACGCACGAAGGTTGCTGGACGACGACGCCGGTCAGCTGGCGGGCACGCGTGACCCGCTGCAACGCCGGTTCGACGTCCCGGGTCTTGAGAAACTGGTTCTCGAGGCGGGGCTTTCTGTCGAGCTCCTGCAAGGTCATGGCATTGTTTCCGATCTCGTGCCCGGCGTCGTGCTGGATGCGAATCCGGGTGCCGCCGACGCGCTCGCCGAGCTGGAACTGGCCGCTGCCACGCGGTCTCCGCTCCGGGACGTCGCCGCCCGACTGCACGTGCTCGCCCGCCGCACTGTCTGACAGCGTTTGCATCAGGAACTTTTATGGTCCTGATGAGTGGTCCCAAACGACTTTGCGGCGAAAGATAGTGTGTTCGCAGCCGACGTAGGGACCAACGCCATGGAGAGTTCGGACCTGCTGGCCTCGCTCGTGAACGAGGCCGTTGCGGGTGACCGGCGTGCCCTCGACCGGCTGCTGGCGTCTGTCCGGCCGCTCGTGTCGCGCTACTGCCGTGCGCGCGTCGGTCGCAACGAACGGGCGTATGCGTCGGCGGACGACGTGGCGCAGGAAGTCTGCCTGGCGGTCCTCACGGCGTTGCCCGCCTACCGCGAGCAGGGCCGACCGTTCCTCGCGTTCGTCTACGGCATCGCCGCGCACAAGGTCGCGGACGCGCACCGCGTGTCGGCGCGCAACCGCTCCGAGCCGGTCGCCGAGGTGCCGGACGGGCCGTCGCTGACCGTCGATCCGGAGGAGAACGCGCTGCTCGGGTCGCTCTCGGTGCGGCTGGGCCAGTTGCTCCTGGTGCTGCCGGACAAGCAGCGCGAGATCTTGCTGCTGCGCGTCGTGGTCGGCTTGTCGGCGGAGGAGACAGCCGAGGCGGTCGGCTCGACGCCGGGTGCCGTGCGGGTGGCTCAGCACCGCGCGCTGGCGAAGCTGCGCTCGTCCGTGGGGGTCGAGGAACTGATTTGACCGGCGCCTTCTACGACGGGCTGGCCGGGACGTACGACCTGATGTTCCCGGACTGGGACGCGTCGATGGCCCGGCAGGCCGCGCAGCTCGCCGAGTTCGTTCCACCCGGCGCGCGCGTCCTGGACTGTGCGTGCGGCATCGGCACTCAGGCGATCGGTCTGGCTCTGCGCGGCTACGAGGTCGTGGGTGCCGATCTGAGCCCCAAGGCGGCTTCTCGGGCCGTTGTGGAGGCCTCTGCGCGTGGTGTCGCGTTGCCCGTGGCGGCGGCGGACATGCGTTCCCTGCCGTTCGCTGATGCTTCGTTCGACGTGGTCCTGGCAGCTGACAACGCGTTGCCACACCTGTTGACCTCTGATGATGTGCTCGCGGCGTTGCGTGAGATGCGCCGTGTGCTGCGTCCTGGCGGCCGGCTCATCATCTCGACGCGCGACTACGACGCAATCCGGCGCGAACGGCCGTTGTCGACGCCTCCGTCCGTGGGGCCGGGTCGGGTCGTGTGGTTCCAGCTCTGGCATTGGGACGGCGACCAGTACGAACTGGAGATGTTCCGGCTGCACGAAGCCGAGTCGTGGCGCGTCTTCGTGGGCAAGGCACGATATTGGGCGATTACCCGTCATGAAATCACCGAATTGGTGGAACGCGCCGGTTTCGGTTACGTGGAGTGGTTGCTCGACGCCTATTACCAACCGCTGATGGTTGCTGCAAACGGGTGACGTTGAAGTTTCTCCCTACTTTCTGCATAAGGAGTGACGTGTCGCACGTCTCCTCTTCGGGACGTCGACGAGGGGACACTTCGAATGGAGAGTTCGGCTTTATCCGCGGAACTGGTCAGCTTGGCGGTGCAGGGCGACCGCAGGGCTACTGACCAGGTGCTTCGCTACCTGCGACCGCTGGTGGTCAAGTACTGTCGCGTGCGTGTGGGGCGTTCGGCGACAACCGCGGACGACGTCGCGCAGGACGTCTGCCTCGCTGTGCTGACGGCGCTGCCGAACTACCGGGAGCAAGGCAGGCCCTTCCTGGCATTCGTCTACGGCATCGCGGCGCACAAGGTTGCTGACGCGCACCGTGCACTTGCTCGTAACCGTGCGGAGCCAACGGCGGAGGTGCCCGATCAGCCTTCGCGCGTCGGCGGGCCCGAAGATTTCGCCCTGCAGGGTGAGCTGAATGGAGCGCTGGGCGAGCTGTTGCGCGTTCTGCCGGAGAAGCAGCGCGAGATTCTCGTGCTGCGCGTGGTGGTGGGTCTGTCGGCCGAGGAGACCGCGGAGGCCGTCGGCTCGACGCCTGGTGCGGTCCGGGTCGCTCAGCACCGTGCACTCGGGCGCCTGCGCAAGGAAATTGCCGCTTTGGCTGTCCCGATCGGGTGATGTTCGTTTGCTTTTGTTACGAGTGGGGGCGGGTGCGTGGGATTGATGCACCCAAACGACATACCTAGAGGCAGGAAGACGCCGACATAAGGACCAGGGGGCATGGGGAGTTCGGACTCAGCGCTCGCCGCCGACCGGCTGCGCATCGACGGAGTGCTCGTGCAGCACTTCCGTGAGTCAGGGCTCACCGGGCCACGCTGGGACCAGTTCCATCGTCAGCTTCTCGGACACGGACTCACGATCGTTACGAAGCTCGTGCGGTCCGGCGCGATGTTCTCCCGGTGCGGGCGGCACGGCCGTTACCTGCATCAGCAGGAGATCTCGCCGCAGGAAGCCGAAGAGCTGGCGAGCGACGCGGTGTTCGATGGCTTCGTCTACTTCCGCGACCGCGGGTTGCTCGGCAGGCAATGGTCAGTCGAGCACGGTCAACCGCTCACCGAGTACTTCGTCAACGCGTGCGTACTGGCGTTCCCGAACGTCTACCGGCGCTGGCAGAGGCGTGTGAGCGGCTGGCAGGACGTGCGGCTCGTGGACAGCTTCGCCTCGCTCGACAACATCGTGACCGAGGGGACACCCGAGGACGCGGTCATCGAGCAGGCAGCGGCCAACGCGGCTTTCGCCGCGTTGAGCGAGGACAACAGGCGGTTGCTCTTCCTTCACGACCAGGGCTACTCGCACGCGGAGATCGCTGAGTTGTTGCGACTCACCCCGCGCGCGGTCGAAGGACGGATCCGGCGCGCGCGTCAGGCCGTGCGCCGGCATCCAGACGAGGAACGGTGATCTGCGTGGAGTTCTCACCCGGTCTGCACCGCAAGGTCCCTGCGGAAGCTCTCAAGGGCTCCTCAGTCGGTGGGTCGATCGACGTCACGCCGGAAGCCCTCGACTCGTTGGTGGAGCGGACCGCGGATGCTCCCAAGATCCCCGTTGATCCGCCTGCGCCCACCTACTACTCGAGCCGCCCTGAGGCCGCTGACGACCACGTCGCGCGCGCTGTGGCGGGTGACCCGGTCGCCATCAACCGGCTTCTCGGCACCATCCGGCCGTTGATCGTCCGGTACTGCCGCGCGCGCGTCGGCTCGTTCGCGTCGGCGGACGACGTGGCGCAGGAGGTCTGCCTGGCCGTGCTGACCTCGTTGCCCTCGTATCGCGACCAGGGGCGTCCGTTCCTGGCCTTCGTCTACGGGATCGCGGCGCACAAGGTCGCCGACTCGTTCCGGAGCTTCTCGCGGAACCGCTCCGAGGCCGTGCCAGAGGTGCCGGAGTCGATGGACACCGCGGCAGGGCCGGAGCAGCGGGCGATGCAGGGCGAGCTCTCAGACCGGATGGCGGCGCTTCTGCGCGTGTTGCCGGAGAAGCAGCGCGAGATCGTTGTGCTGCGTGTGGTGGTGGGGTTGTCGGCGGAGGAGACCGCCGAAGCGGTGGGTTCCACGCCCGGTGCGGTGCGGGTGGCTCAGCACCGGGCGTTGCTGCGGCTGCGCAAGGAGATCAATACCGCCAGCGAGTGATGTTGGCGATTCCCTGCGGGCTGGCGTCCTTGTAGCGCTCCATCTCGCCGCGCCGCACGTCGACGATCGTGCCCGCCAGTTCCTGGCCGAACGCCTCGGTGAGCACGGCGTCCTTCTCGAACTCCTCGACGGCTTCCCTGAGGGACGTGGGCAGCCGCGGGATGCCGTCGAGCAGCGCCGGGTCGACGTTGAGGCCTTCCGGTAGTTCGGTCCGGGTCGCGATGCCGTCCAGACCGGCCGCGATCACGCCCGCGACGACGAGGTACGGGTTCGCGGTCAGGTCGAAGCACTTGATTTCCAGGTTGTCCCGGATCAGGCGCAGCGCCGTTTCGCGGTTCTCCTCGCCCCATGCCGCGAACGGAGCTGCCCACGTGTGCGGTACGAGCCTGAGGTAGCTCGCGAGAGAGGGGCAGCCGATGGCGCACAACGCGCGGATGTGGTTGAGCACGCCCGCGCTGAACTGCCTGGCCTCGTCCTGGAAGCCGTCGAAGAGGTTCGTGCCGTCGCGCCAGAGGCTGAAGTGCAGGTGGCCGCCGTTGCCGACGCCGCCGTTGATCACCTTGGGGGAGAACGACGGCCGCATGCCGTGCCGGATCGTGACAGCGCGGATGGTCTCTTTCACGAGAACCGCGGTGTCCGCCGCGGCGACCGGGTCCTCAGGTGCGGTGGAGACCTCGAACTGGCCCGCGGCGTACTCGGGGTGGAACTGGAGGACCTCGACGTCCTGCTGGTCGAGCGCGTTGAGGAGGTCGACGCAGTAGTCGGACAGCTCGACCTGGCGGGCGTGCCCGTAGGCGGAGCCGCTCGTCGCGGGGACCCAGTCGTCGGTGTCCGCCTTGCCGACGCACCACTCGATCTCGAAGCCGGCCTTGGCGGTCAGTCCCAGGTCGTGCAGGTTCTGCTCGGCCCTGCGAGCTTGAAGCCGCTGGTCCATGGGGTAGGGGACGCCGCTCTGGAAGTGGCGGTCGGCGGGTGCCCAGGCCCAGCCGGGCTGACCCGCGAGGATCGTGAGGCGGTCGAGGTCGGGGTGCAGTCGCAGGTCGCCGACGGGTCCGCCGGCGAACCGGCCCTGGATGATCCAGTCGTCGAACAGGAACACGTCGAACACCGGTGAGGCGCCCAAGCCGTGTGCTGCCGCGTGAGCCAGTCTGCGCAGAGGCACGGACTTCGTGCGTGTGATGCCGCTGTTGTCGACCCAGGTGAGCGCCACGACGCTCACGTTCTTCGCGTTGAGCCCGTCGAAGAGTTCGGTCGCCCGGTCGAACCGCTGGTCCCGTTCCGCAGAGTCCACGATCCTAAGGTTATGGGCATCTTGCCGTTCGTCGCCGAACTCGGGTTGATTGATCACCACTGCCACGGTGTGTTGCGCACCGACAGCACGCGTGAGGAGTTCGAGTCGCTGTTGCTGGAGGCCGACGCGGTCTCACCGTTGGGCGGGTCTTTCTTCGACTCGGCTCTCGGGTTCGCGGTGCGACGATGGTGTGCACCGCTGTTGGACCTGCCTCGGCACGCTTCGGCTGAGGCGTACCTCGAACGGCGGAACTCGCTGCACATCACCGAGGTGTCGCGGACGTTCCTGATGGCGTCGGGGATCCACACGTTCCTGGTGGACGGCGGGTTCCAGCCTGATCGGCTGTTGTCCGGTGCCGAGCTCGGGTCGTTGGCCGGGGTGGTGTCGCACGACGTCGTGCGGCTGGAGCACCTGGCTGAGGAGCTGAGGCCTTCGGTGTCGCCGTCGGAGTTCTTGGACGCCGTGCGTTCGCGGCTTGCTTCTTCGTCGGCGGTGGGGGCGAAGTCCGTTGCGGCGTATCGGGTTGGGCTTGATCTGCCGGGTGCGCGGCCGGTGGATTCGGACGTCGTGCTCGCGGTGGAGGCGTGGTCGTCCGGTCGGCTGGTGTCGCCGGTGGTGATCACTTGGCTGGCGTGGGAGGCGTTGGACGCTGGGCTGCCGTTGCAGTTCCACGTGGGTTACGGCGACTCGGACATCGATCTGCACCGTTGCGATCCGTCGTTGTTGACGCCGTTCTTGCGCGCGACGGCTTCTCTCGGCGTGCCTGTGCTGTTGCTGCACAACTACCCGTTCCACCGGCAGGCCGGGTATCTCGCGCAGGTGTTCCCGCACGTGTTCTGCGATCTCGGGCTGGCGACGCACGGGCTGGGGCATCAGGCGCCTCGGGTGCTGGCGGAGGCGCTGGAGATCGTGCCTTACGGCAAGTTCTTGTTCTCGTCCGACGCGTTCGGTCTGCCCGAGTTGTACTACCTCGGCGCGTTGCTGTTCCGTCGTGCGTTGTCGGAGTTCTTGTCTGACGGACTGCGTCGTGACGCGTTCCTCGAGGAGGACGCGCATCGGATCGCACGGCTCATCGCGTCGGACAACGCGGCGCGCGTGTACAAACTGTAGGATTCGTCTCGAACTCACGTTCGAGGGGGTGTTCATGGGCCGCAGTGCGAGCCTGCCACGCGGCCTGGTCGACCGGTTCCGTGCGCGTGATGGTGTGTGGCCCGACGACACGGGTTGCCGGATGCTGCACGTCGACATGGACGCCTTCTACGCGTCAGTGGAGATTCGCGAACGCCCCGAGCTCGCGTCCGTGCCTGTCGTCGTCGGTGGCGTTGGTGGGCGTGGCGTCGTGTGTTCCGCGAACTACATCGCGCGCGAGTACGGCGTGCGGTCCGCGATGCCTACCGCTCACGCGCGTCGCCTGATCCCCAACGCCGTGTACCTGCCGCCGCAGTTCGACCTCTATCAGGAGGTCTCGCGTGGCGTGATGGCGATCTTCCGCGACATCACGCCGTTGGTGGAGCCTCTCTCGTTGGACGAGGCTTTTTTGGACGTCGGCGGTGCGCTTCGCCGGTTGGGTCTCACGCCCGGTGGCATCGGTGAGCTGGTCAGGTCGCGTGTGTTCGCTGATCACGGTGTGTCTTGTTCCGTCGGTGTGGCCCCGACGAAGTTCCTCGCGAAACTCGCTTCGGGCATGTGCAAGCCCGACGGCATGATGGTCGTGCCTTCTTCTGATGTCCTGGACTTCCTTCACCCGCTGCCGGTGTCCGCACTGTGGGGCGTCGGTGCGAAAACCGCCGCGCGCCTTGAGGAACTGGGCCTGGAGACCGTCGCCGACGTGGCCAGGACTCCTCTGCCCCGGCTGCGCCGCATGATCGGCGTTGCGTTGGCGGAGCACCTCTTCGCTCTGGCCTCGGGCGTCGACGACCGCGCGGTCGTGCCCACGTCGCGGGAGAAGTCGATCGGCGCCGAGGAAACCTTCGAGGTCGACCACCACGACCGCGCGCTGCTGCGCCGTGAGCTTCTCCGTCTGTCCGAGCGCTCAACGGGTTCCTTGCGCGCCAAGGGTTTGCGCGGCCGAACGGTCTCCATCAAGGTCCGCTTCTCCGACTTCACCACGATCACCCGCTCGCGCACCCTCCCGGTGTCGACCGACGTGACCCAAGAGGTCTACCGCACCGCCGCCGAGCTGCTGGACACCCAGGTCCCACCGGGCGCGGTCCGCCTGATCGGCGTCCGAATAGAGGGCCTTGACAACGCCGACTCCGCCCAGCAACTGATCTTCGACGCCCCGGAACGCGGCTGGCGCGAAGCCGACCAAGCCGCCGACCAGGCCCGTTCCCGCTTCGGCTCACTAGCCGTCCGCCCAGCCTCCCTGCTGCGCGAAAGTCCAGAAAGGACAGTAGAGCCCGAACCGAAGCCCGAGTGATCGCGACTTGTCCACAACCCGTGACTTGTCCACAGCTTCCACTCACCCCCGGTTCCCCGCGCTCTCCCTCCCCCAAGATGAACCCATGCGCCACCCCATCGACCTGGAAGCCCTCGGCTCCCTCTTCGCCCACCGCGTAGCCCCGGTGGCAGCCCTGATCCACATAGGACTGTCCTCGTCGCTGATCGACCAGCGATCCCGCCCAGGCGGCCCCTGGCAACGCCTGTTCCCCAGCATCTTCCTGCTGTCCCGAGCCGGCCCGTCCCGCGAACAACTGGTGCAGGCAGCCCTCCTCTACGCGGGCGAGCGCGCCATGCTCACCGCCTTCGACGCCCTCTACCTGCACGGCATGAGATCCGTCCTGCCCACAGCCGACGCCATCCACGTACTGGCCCCACGTCACTCAAAAGCCTGCGGCTACGCAACCCTGCACCTGGAACGCACAGACCGCCTACCCAAACCGGCAATCCGCCGAGGCTTCCACGTGGCCCCCCTCGAACGCGCCGCCGTGGACGCGATCCGCCGCACCCGCTCGATCGCCGACACCAAAGCCATCCTCGACGAGGTCACCCACTACGTAGGCGCGGCAGCCCTCCGCGCCGAGTTGGCTCTCGCCCCGCGCAAGGGCACCACCCTCGCCCGCAAACTCCTGGGCGAATCGCCGGCCCGCCAACTCGAACTGTCCGTGATGGAACGCCGCCCGCCAGCCGTCCCGCAGGCCCGCATGCCGTTGGCAATCGGCTAGCGCACAACGTTCCGCGCGTTGACCAACGCCGATTTCACCGCAACCTGGCGCGGCATCGCCACGCGGGGCTCGCCCATCGCGGCATCGCACCTGGGCGTACCCATCCAGGCGGCGCCGCGGAGCTTGGGCGCACCCGTCGCCACATCGCCCACGAGCGCGACCATCAACGCAATGCCACGCGGCCCGCCCATCGCGGCGCCACCCAGCCACACCCCGCCCCGCACCACCGCGCCTGGCGCCGCACCACCGCTCCGGCACCGCACCACCGCGCCTGGCGCCGCACCACCGCTCCGGCACCGCAACCGTGCCTGGCGCCGCAACCGTGCCTGGTGCCGCAACCGTGCCTGGTGCCGCAACGCGCCCGGCACCGCAACCGCGCCAGTCCCCAGGCCCCTAGGCCGCAGCCCCAAGCCCGCAACCCGACCTCGCGAAGCCCGCAACCCAGCTCCACGGAGCCCGCAACTCAACCCCGTTGAGCCCCGAACCCCGTTGAGCCCCGAACCCCATCGAGCCCCGAACCCCGTGGAGCCCACAACCGAACCCGGTGGAGCCCACAACCGAACCCGGTGGAGCCCACAATCCAACCCCGTGGTGCCCTCAACCCCGGTGGAGGCAGCCCCAACCTCGTCGGCACTCAACCCCGTGGGGCCCACTCCGGGCGGTCCGAACCCCGTCGAGCCCCGAGCCCCGAGCCCCGAACCCCGACCTCGTCGAGCCCGCACCCCAGCCCCGCAGAGCCAGCGTCCCGAGCCCCCGACCCGGCCCCGCAGGGCCCCAGCCCCGGGGAGCCCGTGTCCCGAGCCCCCAACCCGGCCCCGCAGGGCCCCAGCCCCGCGAAGCCCGCATCCCGGGCTCCCTACCGAACCGGAGCCTTGACTCCCTTGCCCTTCGCCACAGCCTTGATCGCCAACCCCCGCAAGCTCAAGAACGTGATCCGCGGCTCCTCGAAGTAGTCCCAAGGCCCAGCATCCGCCAGCGTCCCCAAAGCCCGGAACTGCCCCAGAGCCTCCTCGAACCGCTCCAACCGGATCAACCCGAACGCCGCGTACCCCCGGTCGTCCCGGACCGCGTAGGTGTCGGAGCCCTCGTCGACGAGCCGTCCCAGCAACGCGTCCAAGGAGGCCACCACCGAAGGCGCCTTCCACATGTCCGGCGAGGTGCTCTGCGCCTCATAGGCGGCGTGCAGCGGCAAAGACAGGAACTTCGGAGACTTGGCCGCGGCCTCCAGGGCGAACTCCAGAGCGAGTTCGTCGGATCCGTGCCACTTGCGGCACCAGTACTGCAGGGCCTGCTGGTGTCCGTTGTGGTGCAACGGATCCCGCGAAACCAGTTCGGTCCAGATCGCGCGGAACTCGTCGTGGTCCACCTGCAGGCCACGCGCGAGGGTCAGCAAGGTGTTCAACGGAGTCGGGTCGTCCGGCAGAACGGAGGCAGCCACGCCCGCGGCTTCGCGGGCCTCGAAGAGGACGCGGTGGAAGCCCTCGAACTGTTCGCGGGTGGTTTCGGAGGCGCGGGCGCTGCCGCGGATGTCCCAGGCCAGGGACACGAGTGACATCGCGTGCACCACCAGCCAGTGCGGGTCGCCCGGGCGGGCTGCCTGCCAGGCGGTCATCCAGGTCTCGTCCTTGGCGGCGAGGTCGGCCAGGGCCCACACCACGCGCTGGCGGCGGTCCCAGTCGCCGTGCGTGGCGGTGACCAGGTCGGCGGCGTTCTCCCAGTTGCCGGCGCGGACGTCGTCCTTCACGGCGGCGAGGGCCAGGTCCTCGATGGGCGTGGTTGTGGTCACCTCGGTGTCGGGGACCAGGCCGTAGCGCTCGGGGTGGGTCTTGGGCAGCACGTAGGCGGCTACCACGTCGGTGGGGAGTTCGTCGATTTCCACGCCCAGGCGCTTGGCCTCGCGCATGAGGCGGAAGACGTTGACGAGTTCCTTGGGCTTGAACAGAAGTGAGAGCACCACGGGGTTTCTCCAGGAAGTAAGTCAGTTCGCGGGGCGGTAGTCGAGGGCTACGCCGGCTGTGGCGAGCACGCCTCGCAGGCCCTCGGTGCTGCCGTTGTCGGCGACCGCGGCGTCCAGGTGGTCGGTCATGTCGAAGTCGTGAGAGGAGGTGACGAACGTGGTTCGTCCCAGCCAGTCCAGTTCCCAGTGAGCGAGGCCCGCGTCGGAGAAGGCCAGTGCCACCAACGCGGACAGCTCGGGCAGCACCTCGCCGCGGGCCATCTCGCGGCGGGCTCGCGGGCCCGCGTCCCTGGCGCCGGGGGTGTACGAGCCGAGGTCGGCCAGGTGGCCCGCGTCCAGTGCGTCGAGGACGGTCGTGAGTGACGGCGGCTGGTTCGTCGCAGTGGCGGCTGCCTGCAACAGCCGTTGGGTGCCTTGCACCACGCGGGCGCGGGCGCCGATGTGGCCGAGCGTGGCCCAGTCGACGCGTTCCTTCTGGCCCGCGTCGGACACCAGCGTGTTCAGCACGGCGGCGTCCAGCAACGGCATCGGGTCCGTGAGCAGTTCGATCGCCGGGCGGTCGCCCCAGCCCGACTCGGGTTCGAGGCCCAGGGCCTCGATGGCGGCGATGCGGTCCTGCAGCGGCGGGTGCGAGTCGTACGGGCCGCGGTCGGGGTCTGTCGGGTGCTGGCGGATCTGCTCCAGCTCCTCGTGGAGTTCGGAGGAGGTGCGCAGGCGGGCGAAGCCGTCGAAGAACGTCGTGGGGAGGTAGCCGAGTTCCCACGCGACGGTCAGGTGGCGGTTGGTGAAGAGGTCCCACGCGGCGTCGATCACCGGCAGCTCGCGCAGGGCGGAGGCGGCGGCGGACGAGCCGGCGAGTGAGGCGGAGAAGCGGTCGGCGGCGAACTCCTGGTGCCTGCTGATCGTCTGGGAGACACGGAGGTACAGCTTGGCGTAGCCCAGGAACAGCTTGGCGATCATGCGCTGGAACCAGCGTTCGGCGTTCATGTGGGAGCCGGCGCGCAGCATGGCGTTGCGGCCGGAGACCACGACGCCGGCCAGGCGCGTGTCCTTGTTGGCGTAGTGCCCGAGCTCGTGGGCGAGCACGGCGATGAGTTGCTTCTCGGTCAGGGAGGTGAGCAGCGGAGCACCGATGAACATCCTGCGCTTCAGCACGCGCAGGCCCAGGAAGCGGGTGTCCTCGGCGACGCCGGCGTTCACCGCGGCGAGGATCCGGATCTCGTCCGGCGGGCGGGTGCCGACGTCGGCGGCCAGGCGGTGGACGAGGTCCCAGAGCGCGGGCTGTTCCGCAGGCGTGACGAGGGTGCCGGGCACCTCGTCCTGCGCGCGGCGTTCCAGCGAGATCAGGCCCTTGACCAGCGCGAACACCACTGGCACGACGAACAGTGCCAGCTTCAGGCCGACGAACGGCCGTTCGATCAGGGCGTACGTCTCCAGCGCGAGGAGTCCGCCGATCAACCCGAAGGCGAGCACGTAGAAACCGACGAGAAGCGCGACAGCGATGGCAGCACGCAACGAAACACGCATGAGTAAAGCGACCTTCCCCCAAAGCCCCCAGTGCCGCAGATGGCGGCAGCACGCAGTGTGCACGAAAGGACGGTCACGACTCAATCCCGAAACAGCGGCTGTCGCGAAACCCAGCGCGGCTCGTGTCAACCGGTCGATCGGCCACTCCGCGTACCTCTGCGGGATGACATCCCCGGCACCACCTCCGGCCTTCAGATGGAGGTGGGGTGACGCTCGGTGTCTCTACGGTCACTGAGGCAACACCTCATCGAACACTGGAGGTAACCAGTGAGAGCAGGACAGCGAGGTGCCCGTCGGGGGATCACCGCGCTCGCGCTGTCGGCAGGCCTTGTCACCACGACAACGGCTGCCGTCGCGCATGCGGAGGAATCGGCGCCGGGGCAACGTGACCAGAGCGTCACGCTGATCACCGGTGACCGGGTGGACCTGGTCGGCAACCGCGTCGTGCGGTACGTGCCGGGTCCGGGGCGGGGCAAGCTCGCCGTGCGCACGTTCACGCGGAACGGGCATCAGCACGTCGTGCCCGCGGACGCGGTTGTGCTGGTGTCCCAAGGGAAGCTGGATCCGAGGCTGTTCGACGTGACGTCGCTGGTCGAGTTCGGCTACGACGACGCGCGGCGCGACTCGGTGCCGGTGATCGTGCGGCCGGCGGCGGGCGCACGATCGGGCATCACCGCGTTGAGCGCCAAGGGATCCGTGGCCGACCTGGTGACCGGCTCGGTCGAGAAGTCGGGCAGCGCCTGGGAGTCGCTGCGGTCCGGCGCGGTCGAGAAGGTGTGGCTCGACGGCGTCCGCAAGGTGACGCTCGACCGCAGCACCAAGCAGATCGGCGCGCCAGAAGCATGGCAGGCCGGTGTCACCGGCAAGGGCGTGAAGGTCGCCGTGCTCGACACGGGCGTCGACGAGAAGCACCCGGACCTGCGGGGCAAGCAGGTCGCCGAGAAGAACTTCACCGACTCGCCGGACAACACCGACGAGGTCGGCCACGGCACGCACGTCGCGTCGACGATCGCCAGCAAGGGCGACAAGTACCGCGGGGTCGCGCCGGACGCGGAGATCCTCGACGGCAAGGTCTGCCAGCCGGGCGGCTGCACCGAGTCGGCGATCCTCGGCGGCATGCAGTGGGCGGCCGAGCAGGGCGCGCACGTCATCAACATGAGCCTGGGCGGCGGGGACACCCCTGACATCGACCCGATCGAGGAGGCGGTCAACCGGATCTCCGGCCAGACCGGCGCGCTGTTCGTGATCGCGGCGGGCAACTCGGGGCGGCCGGAGACGATCGGCTCACCGGGCAGCGCGGAGTCCGCGCTGACCGTGGGTGCCGTGGACCGCAACGACGGCATCGCGCCGTTCTCCAGCCGTGGCCCCGCCGCGGACGGTGCGGTGAAGCCGGACGTGACCGCGCCCGGCGTCGACATCGTGGCGGCCGAGGCCGGAACGCAGGGCCACGTCGCGATGTCCGGCACGTCGATGGCCACCCCGCACGTCGCGGGCGTCGTCGCGCTGCTCAAGCAGCAGCACCCGGACTGGACCGGCACACGGCTCAAGGCGACGATCATGGCGTCGGCCAAGGCAAATCCGGCGCTGAAGCCGTTCGACCAGGGCACCGGCCGCGTCGACGTGCCGAAGATGCTGGCGCAGCAGGTGATCGCGGAGCCGAGCAACATCAACTTCGGCGTTCAGCAGTGGCCGCACGACGACGATCAGAAGGTCGTCCGCGAGGTCACCTACCGCAATCCGGGCAAGGAGCCCGTGACGCTCGACCTGACCGCGGACATCACCGGACCGGACGGCAAGCCCTCGCCCGCCGGTCTGTTCACGGTGTCCCCGGCGAAGGTCACCGTCCCCGCCGGAGGTGAGGCCAAGGCGACGATCACCGCTGACACCAAGGTGAACGTGGCCGACGGCGCCTACAGCGGTGCGATCGTCGCGTCGAACGGCCTGCGCACGCTGGTCAGCGTCAACCGAGAGGTCGAGAGCTACGACGTCGGCGTCTCGGTGCTGGGCGTCGACGGCAACCCGGCCGAGAACCACGGCACGGTGTTCGTCAACACCAAGACCGGCAAGGGCTACTCGGCCTCTGCCAAGAACGTCCGGCTGCCCAAGGGCGAGTACATCGTCGACAGCGCCGTGATCACGCCGGACCACAAGGTCGTGTTCCAGGTGCAGCCCAGGTTCGTGGTGGGCGGCAAGACCTCGATCACGGTCGACGCGCGCAAGGCCAAACCGGTCGCGCTGAAGACGCCGGACGCGGCAGCCAAGGGCATGATCGGCACGATCTCGTACACCACGCAGGTGGCGGGCGAGGCGTACGGCTCCGGCTGGGCGTTCTTCGAGGGCCTGGCGGGCCACGTGTCCACCGCCCAGATCGGACCGGACGCGCCGGGCTTCACGACGACGTTCGCCGAGCAGTTCCAGGGCACACCTCGCGACGAGAAGACCCCGGTCAGCTACCGCCTGATGTACACCGAGAAGGGCATGCCGACCGGCTTCGAGCGCACCGCCAAGACGAACGAGCTCGCCGAGATGACGAGCAGCTTCCGTCCGGGAGGCGAGGGCTATCGCCACGGCGTCGCGGCGATGCCGCATCCGACCGACGGCAGCGGCGGCTTCGCCTGGTTCACCGTGGTGCCCGACAACGGCCGAGCCGTCGACCTGGTGTCGACCACGGGTGGCAAGTGGAGCTGGATCTACGACCGCGTCGCTCCCGGCAACGTCAACGAGTACTCCGCGGAGACCCCGCCCGGTTCCTTCAAGGGCGGCAGGAAGTACTCGCAGACGTTCGGGAAGGCCGTCCTCGGCCCGTCCGTCCCGTCGGCGCCGGGCTTCGGCATCGCGAGGCTCGAAGACCAGATCGCCGTCAGGGTCCCGCTCTTCACCGACAGCAACGGTGGCGAGGGCCGGGTCGGCACCGGAACGGCGAAGACCTCGTTGTTCCACAACGGCACCAAGCTCGGCGAGTTCCCCCAGCAGGCGGCGATTTTCGACGTGCCGGCGGCTGAAGGCTCGTACCGGGCCGAGATGGAGCACAGTCGCGACGCCGAGCTGTCGACGAAGGTCAGCGGGGCCTGGACCTTCAAGGCCAAGCACACGACCGACATCACGCGCCTGCCGCTCACGGTGGTCCGCTTCCAGCCCAAGCTCGACGACAAGGACACCGCACACGGCCGTGTGCTGCTCGTCCCGCTGAAGGTCGAACAGGCGGAGAACACGCCGAAGGTCAAGCGCGTCGCAGTCGAGGTGTCGTTCGACGACGGCAAGACCTGGAAGCAGGTACAGGTGGCCGGGGACAAGGCGATCGTGCATCACCCGAAGGACGCGAAGTTCGCTTCGCTGCGTGCCAAGACCACGGACGCGGCGGGCAACACGGGTGAGGTGACGATCATCCGCGCCTACAAGATCGCCAGCTGAACTGTCAGACCCGCTGAGTAGCATCGGATTCGGGGGCTCCGCACTCCGGCCTCACAGGGCCTGGGAACCCCCGAATTCGAGCTTGCTCAGCGGGTCTGACACTTCTCACGGACGCCGGTACTGCGCGGGCGAGCCCACCGTCTCCGGATCCTCGTAACTCCCGGCCTTCCCGCGATCGACGTGGAACGTCGTCAGCGTCGAAACCGGCGAAGCAGCGTCACGGCGGTCGCCGATCACCTTCATGTGCGTGGTGAACCGCTGTGGCGTCACCTCGTACACGTCGTACCCGTACCTGTTGCCCTCGAAGTACTTCAGGTGCGGGTTCGCCGCGCCCATCACCGGCCCGTTCACCGCGTTCCACTCCGGCGAGTACGCCCCCGAGGTGACCGAGTGCGCCGTGAACTCCGTGCCGATCACGGGTGACGACAGGTCGTCGAAGTCCGGCCGGATGTCGTCGACGAACGCCGAGTGCCAGTCCCCGGTCAGCACGACGAGGTCCTTCATCTCCGAAGCGGCCACGTGCCCGAGCACCTCGCGCCGTTCGGCCAGAAATCCGTCCCACTGGTCGGTGAAGTAGTAGCCACCGCCGGTGCGGGCGAGCTGCGACAGCATGATCGAGTTGATCCACACCTGCCAGGCCTCGCGGGCGCCCGAGATCCCGTCCAGCAGCCACTGTTTCTGCCCAGCGCCCAAAATCGTGCCGCCAGGAAGATTCTGCGCGGACCGGTACTGCCGGAGATCCAGCACGGTGAGGTCGAGCAGCGAGCCCCACTGCCGCCGCCGGTAGATCTGCGGCTCCAGCGCCGACCCCGCGCGGATCGGCAGGTGTTCGTACCAGGCCTGGTAGGCCGCCGCGCGACGCTTCACGAACGGCGCCGAGCCGTCCGTGCCGCTGTAGTCGTTCGCAACCTCGTGGTCCCACCAAGTGTGTCAACCAAGTACACTTGATATGGCCCCTACCAGCGAGGATGCCGACCATGAGCGCACCGACGCCCCGGAAACGCCGCCAGTACAAGAAGCAGGCGAGTGAGCGCGATCAGCACCCGATCGTCGCGTTCACATCGGACGACGATGCCGCACTGTGCTACATCCGGCAATCGCACTTCTCAGACGAAAGCACCTCGGATGAGGTGCAGACACGGGATACGCGTCGATGGGCGAACGCTTATGACATTCCGATCGTCGAGTCTGTAAGGGACTTGCACGTTTCTGGTGACTTGGAGCCCCACAAGCGGGACGGGCTCAAGGTCTGGCTGTCCGATGCGCCACCGAAGCCGTGGAAGACGTTGATTGTCACCAAGCTGGACCGGTTGGTCCGAAACGTCGTGGATGCGCTCAACTTGCTGCACTGGCTACGGGCACGGGGCAAGCGGTTGGTCAGCATTGGTGAAGGTATCGACTCCAGCAATTCAATGTCCGAGTTCCTGATCACGTTGATTGCTGCGTTTGCCCGTATGGAACGCGAACGAATGAAGGAACGGTTCCGTTCGTCGAAAGCAGCCCTCAAAGAGGCGGGACGATGGGCAGGGGAAGGCCACAACTACGGCACCATGCCCGTTGAGTTGCCTAAGGGCGGTTGGATTCTTGGACTTGACCCGTACGCGGTCAGGATTCTTCACACTCTTTCCAAGATGGCGCGGGAAGGGCAGGGGGTCACCAAGATGTGCGACTGGTTGAACACAAACGGGGTTGTGACCCCAAGGGACAGGCAATTGCAGCTAGCGGCGGAGCGGCGAGGAGAAGACCCTGCGACGGTTGAACTGAAGGGGTATAAATGGCAGCCGACCGTGGTTAGTCGCATGCTGAAAGATCTAGAACTTGTGGAGCTTGGGATCTTTGAGCCTGCCGAGCAGGCGGAAATTATCGCGCGATTGGAGGAAAAGGCGCGACCGAGTACGCGAGGCAGCAATCAGCCTCATGCGTTCTCCGGTGTCTTTGTGTGCTCGGAATGTCTGGATCCTCTGTGGCACCAGTCCAACACGGCTAAACGAACCCGCAAAAGCGGCAAAACCGTGGAGTATGTGTACAACTACTGGCACTGTCCGTCACGCGCGCACGGTCCGATGATGCGCGCGGAAGACATCGAGCCACTGGCCGAACAAGCCTTCTACACGATCTTTGCAATGGTCCCGGTTCGGAAACGGGTTGTTCTGCCGCCAACCAACCATGCGAACGAAATTGTGAAGCTGGAACGGGAACACGCCAAGCTGATGTCCGGGGTTGCTCGGGCCAAGTCGTCGGAAGATAGGCGCCGGATCTTGGCCGACGGTGACAAGATTCTGGCCGATATCGACACGCTGAGGGCGCTCCCAGTCGATCCGGGGGGTGTGCAGTGGGTCCCAACCGATCAAAATTGGCAGCAAGCGCTAGAGGGAATGTCACCAGAAGACCGGCGCCTCAAGTGGATCGAATTGGGCTTTGAGTTCGCGGTGCAGAAACGACACGACGGCACCTGGACGGCTCGCTGGAATTTGCCGGACGGCTGGCAGGAAGCAATGCCGGAACTTATTGAATGGCGCGACCGGATCGGCCACACTGGCAAGACGGTAGACATCACCGATATGTTCGACTGGACAAAGATCGGGTCTACGGAGTCAGGAAACGAAGTGGAGTAGAAACTCGATCACTTGGATGATAGAGAGCCCCTCCGCGCATGGCGGAGGGGCTCTCTATTATTTCAGATCAGCGTGGTAGTTCACTACTTTTGATCGCTGTTTCGGGATCAGTGCATTGCACACTGCGCTGATCCTGGCGGCCAGCTGTTGAATATCAGTGCCGTCAACGGAGACCCAAAGCTCTCCATCTGGACCCGGCGTGAATGTCGCCGTAAAACTGTCCTCAGTGGACGCATGGCCCGTCCTGTCAGCCACTGTCCGGCCCTGCCTCCCCTCGCTCAGGGAGGGAGTCGCTAGCCTGCCCGCTCGACCGTGGAATCGGGCCCGTTGTCGGGGTGCTCTCGTGCGGGCTGGTCGTCCTCCCTGGCGGGTGTTCGTGCTGGCTGGCAGAGGGAGCTAGGTCCAGGGAGGGGCTAGGGAAAGATCCCTGACTCCCTGACGTCTCCCTTCCGTCCACTGTGGTCTGAGCGCCATCACTTTCGAGTCTCCGACGGGCGATCGCGTCGGCAACGTCCTCGAACCGAACGACCATCGCGCCATCAGACTTACGCGGTTGAATTCCGAATCCGAGAAGTGCGGCGCGAAGGTCGCGCGCGGTCCACGGTTCATACTCCTTGGGATTGAGTGCAACGAGTCGTGCAAGAACAGTTTGAGTGCGGACACGGGGCTCTCCTTCGATTACTGAACGGAGGTCGTTCAGGTGGTCGACTGGTGCGGGATTCTCTATTTCTTTCAGGGTCCAGCCAGCCGTTAGGGGTAGGTTTTCCATGTTTGCAATGGCGCGGGCAATGACGGGGGTGACCTCATCAATGCCGTCTTCGAACGGCAGATAGAACGTGCGGACGAGTTCAAAGGAGTTGTGTGTCACGCCAACCGCTACGCAGGTTCCCCGGTCGGTGTGCATCTTCAGTTCGGTTGCCCGCACACCTGCTCGGTATCTTCCAGACCCCAACAGTCCGTCATTGGCGATGTGGTCCGCCACGGCGAACGCCGTGCCGCACGACACGTTCCGGGTGATCTCCTTGGGAATGCTGTCCTTTGTCGGGGACTGGGTGGCCAGCAGGAGAATGATTGCGTACTTGCGGCCTCGCTTGATCAGCTTGACGGCGAGTTCTGCCGCTCGCTTTCCGTGCTTCGGGTGTTGGAAGAGTTCGTGACATTCGTCGATCGACAGGATGATCGGGTGTAGGCCCAGTCGGTGATTGTCGGCCAGTCTGCGGGATACCTTCGGCGGTCGGCCTGGTTGTTCCCCGAGGACACGGCCCCGTCGCTCCATCTCATTGAGAAGGTCTTCGAGAGCTTGAACGGCATCAGCGGCTACCGAGTCATCCATTCCCATTCGGTAGCGGCGGAGTCGCGGCGCCAGTGGTTCGAAGTCTGGGCTTTCGCCCATGACGAACGCCCATAGTTCGGCGGTCGGATCGAGTGCCGCTCCGACCATGAGCACTCGGAGAAGGTTTGTCTTCCCTTGGCCCGGTCGGCCACCGACCAGCCAGTTACTTCCGATCAGCGGCGCGTTGATTACCACTCCGCGTTGTGTCAGACCGAACGGAACACCCTCGAACACATCGACGGTCCCGTCATGCAACAGCGGCCATTCACCCGCACCACCGGAAAGCGTGCCCTTGTCGGCAACCCACAGATCCAGAACTCCATCTTCCTCGCCAGTGGTGGGCCACGTCTCCAATGACGCGCGCCCCAGGTTGGCCGCCAACACTTTGCGGCGATCGGACACCATCTCCGCCGTGACTCCGAGAGGTAGGCGGATTTGCGCCTGGGTTCCGTCGCCGTCTTTTCGCGCCGCAACCGTGTAGACGAGTTCACCGCCACCCTTGAGAAACGAGTTCAGCGGTGCGATTCCGAGGTGCGCAAGCGCCCTGGTGATCATCCTTTCGTCCACCCAGGAACCGGAATCGTCGCGGTCGGGCCTTGTCAGCCATCCCGCACCCGGCGTGCGGTCACGGCCCTCCCACACTGCCGCACCGACCAGCCACGCCACGGTCAACGGCGGCACCCAGGGCCACGCCGCCGACACAGCGGCCGTCAGAGCGCCCCTGACGGCGTAGACGGCCTGGAGCCACCCCGGCATAGCCGAGCGGTCCAGAACGGCGTCCACGAGCGCCAGGAGGACCAGCAACGCCGTCACGGCCGCCGCGCCGACAAGCATCCTCCGGAGGAAGATCCCCAACTTGGCCCACCGTGCCCGTGCGTCGGACCTGATCAACTCCTGAGCAGTCCGCCGCGCTTGCACGTCCCCGGTCATCCGTGCCGCCCGTGCGTCGGCACGGAGGTCCGCGTACGACGCCCAACGCCAACCTCTGGCAATCCAGCGCCCGCTCCCCCGGGTGAGGAACCACAGCAGGCGTGCGACATCACGCGGCGCGTTGCGTGCCCGATACGCGATCACCGACCGCGCCCGGACCACCCCGTCAAGATCCGCAAGGGACCTCACCGCGGTCTTGATCATGGGCAGAGATTTCTGTTGTGGAGCAACGGTTTCTTCGTCGGAGACGAACTCTCCATCTAGGACTTGACGGACGAGTGCGCCGCCCTGCTTCTCATGATCATCTTGGTGGGTCATCGCCGGCGCCGACCCCCAATATGATCTTCAACGGAGACAACTGTCAGCGCCCGGACGAAGACCCATGACGCGAACATCGCAGGCACCATCAGAGCGGCCAGTTTCACCCACCCCGACGCGCTCGGGTGCGTGAGCGCCAACCACTGAACGCCCGAGATAAGCGCTGCGCCGACAAGGACCCGACCAGTCAGTGACAGCAGCCGTACGCCGCCACGGGCCACCTGGGCCGCCTTACGCGCCCTCCTGACTGACAGCCGCCACGCGACCCAGAGCACGAGGACGGCGACCAGCCCGGCCAGCATGAGCGGAGGGGACAACTCGATCCCGGTCATGGCCGCTCACCCGCCACGGTGCCGCCGTCGCGGCGTTCCTCCCAGCACTCGTACACCGCGCGGCGCGCGTCCTCTGGCAGGGGACCCCACACGCTCGACGTCGCGTGACCACGGGTGCGGAACTCCCATTCCAGGCACTCACGCTGTACCGGGCAGGCCGCGCACACTCGCGCTGCCAACTCCCGATCCGACCGGAACTCTCCAGTCCACTCGGGATAGTCGCCACTGGTGGACAACCATCCGCACAGGCCCGTGTTCCGGACCGTGTGCGCCAACTCGTCATCTGCCAGCTCGGCCAACTCGTCAAGCTCTGCGGCGACCCACTCGAAGCTCTCGTTCATCGGTGGTCACCGCCCACCGGGCGGACGGCCAGGTGTGCCAACGCACGTGCCGGAATTCGCACCTGGTCACGCCGCCACACCACGGGCAGCAAGCCGACACGGATCGCGCGGCACACGCTGGCAACATCGCCACCGGTCAGCCACGCCACTTGCTCAATTGACAACAACTCAGAACGCGAGAAATTCATGATTGTGTTCCTTTGCTTGATGTTGCGGCTCGCGGATTTGCGGGCCGCTGCATCAAGTACGCAGGAACGCAGCGATGAACTCTATATCGAGATCTAGATAGCGATATGCTGAGACAGCATATGCCTGGTCAGAAGCGGTGTGTCTCGGGGCGATATTCCGAGATTGAATACGGCAGTGCCCGGATATTCACCACGGACATGTTGATCAAGCGGGCGTCACTCGGTGCCGGTTTTGGAGTTCTTTACGACCTTGAACAGGTCGCGGAAGTCTGCGCCCGCGCGTGCGCCGTACGTGCTCAGTTCGTGGTCCAACTCGGACGCCACCATGAGCAGAGAAGGGCGACTCTGGCGGCCGTGCTGCAAGGCTTCTACGCCCATCGCTGCGGCCTCTTCAATGTCGCCCGCTCGCGCTGCGACGACGGCCAAAGTCAGTTGTGCCTCTGTACTGCGCATGGGCGAAACAACGAAACCGTCCGGACTCACGCTGCGCCGGATTACTTCCTCGGCGTTCCGCTTGGCAAGGTCATCGTGCCCAACGATCCGGTATGTGTCCATCGCGTAAAAGTCGAACTTGTCAGGATCAACCACAAAGTGGTTTTCGGGTCGTTCTGGGTAAGGCAACTCGCCGAGTAGCTCACTGCCGCGCTGCAATGCTTCGTAAACCTCGTCCGCCATACCCATTCGCGCGTAAGCTTTGGCTTGCTGCCCGTAGAGCTGTACGGCGACTGACTGGGATGGAGCGGCGATAATGCCCGCTTGTGCGAGAGGGATTACTGCCTTGTAGTTCCCCGCTGTCAAATTGAACCAAGCCAACATCTCGTGTGCCCAGCCGACGATTGAGGAGTCGCCAGATTCGGTTCCCAGCTCCAAGGCCATTTTACGTGTTGCCTGAGCTGCCGTCTGGTCCCCAAGGTCGTATTCCAAACAGCCAACCAGTAGCGCCAGTAGGCCCGCGTTGTGTAGGACTTCGCGATGCTGTGGAAGCGTGAGCTGTTTTCCAAGTAGCTCGGTAACCTTTTTCAGCCAAGCTTGACCTTTGGTCATCAGCTCTCGTGCGTCAGCATGGGAGTAATCGCAACACATCTGCTCGACTGTGATGCTCAACGCGTCAATCGTAGGTTGATCGATCGCTGAGGCGCGGACGCGTTGCACTAGTTCCGCAGTGTCCATGCCGGTGTTTGCGACCAAAATACGATTGTGCGCCTCTGGGTCGATCGGTACCTGGCTTCCCGTGTTGTTTTGACTGGACGCGTTAGGCGCTGTGAATCGGCTTTGTCCAGGAAGGTCGAACCACAGAAGATGCTGCGGAAGATGAAGGGTTCGTGCCCAGTTCCGTAGCCAGAAGAGATTCTCCTCAGCAGGCCCGTTCTCGATCCGGCTGAGCTTCGACTGATTCAGGTTCAACCACCGTGCAAGCAGCTCTTGCGTAAGCGACCGGCCAAAAAGTGTCAGGTGACGTGGGTGGTTTCGGTACGCCTTGAAAACATGGCCGATGTGCTGCTCTGCAAATGCCGCGCGAAACTCATCGGTCTCAAAGAACTCATGCCGTAGCTGTGAGGGTGGGGTCCGAAGCTGATCACGTTGATCCCTGTGGCAGCGCGCGCAGAGATTCGCTGAGTTGGCCGCAGCAAGGGTGTCGTTGCAACCCTGACAGCGGCGGCCATCCTCGTGGTTACCGCCTGGTGGAACAAGTGCCGTCATCTCGTGTCTTCCCCCGTCAGCGTCTGCGGCGGATGCGCTGCCTCTGACGAGCGTACATACGAGCCGAAGAGGACACCATGGGGTTACGCCAACCGATGCTGGCTCGACGGCTACCAGGCGTTATACCTGGATCTGCATGGGCCATGCAGATCCAGGTATAGACATTGCCTCGCGCCGAGTTCAACGCTATACGGGAAAGGCATCCGATCGCGCGTGCCTCTACTTATCGAAGGTGGCGCCTGAAATTGTGCGGAATCGCATGATTGTGACAGCTGTACTCACCACTGGAATTGCGCGCGTCACGCATGGACTGGAGCAGTCCGAACAACTGATTGACGAGGTATTGCGAACGGACCATGCCAAGTGGGAAACGACCATGTCGATTGGGGATGTCGAGTTTCGCAGCACTAAGGAAGGGCCGCAGCCCAACCATCAATTGCGAATAAGCGTCCGACCGTCCTTAGGGCTTGCGGCCCTGAACTACACGGATCACGACGATCCGGAAATGGCCATTGCGAACTCGTACAACCCGAGACGGCCACTTCCGGAGGTTGACCTGATCTTTAATGGAACTACAGGCATGGTGTTTCCGCGCACGGCATTGATCTCAATAGATGACGCGCGCTCTGCGTTGTCCGAATGGCTGGGGACGTGCAAACGCCCGGCTTGTATTCAATGGCGCCCGTACGAGCCTTACGGCTCCGACTAGTGAAATTCTTTCCCAGAGGTGCCTAATGACAACAATAACCGTGATTTTCGGCATAGTTGCGGTCGGCACATGGACATGGATCATTGGTGACATCTTCGACTGGTGGAGGCGCATGTCCACTCGCCGCAGGAATCGAAGGAACATCTAGCGTGGCAAACGAACCGATCCCTCGACAGTATGAGATTACAAGTGAGGGAGTGACGGCACATACGGTGGCCGAGAAGTGGCTATCTCTGACTAATGAGGAGCGTGACGAGCTACTTACTAGGTTGCGAGAACGGACCCTTCGGCAGCGGAATGATGAGTCGTAAGTGACGCAGATGAGCGATCAAGTTGGGTTCGCGCTGGCCAGCCTTCATCCTCAGGGAATTGCGCTGAAGGTACATATCCTTCAACGGCTTACTGAAGTTCCGGGCGCGTTGACAACTTCTCAAATTGTCGCAGGTGGAGGACCTAGGCGGAACTTTGCTTCAACATGGTATGCGCTTCGCGCGCTTCGCAGGTGCGGAATTGTAAGGATGCTACCGAGAAAGGTTTCTTACGAATCCGATCGTTGGCAACTTGCGAAAGGCGCCAAGGATCCCGTTCTTGCGTTCCTGGCCAAGAAGTCGCCCAAGGTTGAGCAGCGGAAATTCACCCCGCTGCTGAGAGGAACAGAAAAGCTCAGGAACGAACTGGCTATCGTCTGCGATGACCCGGAGCAGTGGTTCACGGTAAAAAGCCTCAACAAACGCATCCGGCACTGCGCGGTAGGCACCGTCCGAAAGCACATGGTGGAGCTCTTCGAGAACGGATACGTTCTGCGCAGATTGACGGATCCGAGCAAGCCTGGACTGCCGGTGTATGAGTATCGGCTGAACTCAAAGGCAAAGGCTCACGCGCGGGAGCTGCTTTGAGCCTGACGGAGGTAGAGCGCTCAGTGAGCCGCTGTGATCGCAGAGCCGAGGACCGCTAAGTCGTTGTGGCACAAGGCTTTCAGCAAGCCACGCGCTCTGTCAACGGCGGCCTCGTGGTGCCCTGATAGAGTGTTATTGGCTGACAGACTTGGTAGTCGTCCCACGTCAGGAAGAACGGGTGCGCGGCGTGTGCGTCGCGCAACGACGGGTCGCCCTTGTACAGGGCGTGGCGGCGTCGATAGTCCGCAAGAGACAGCACGGCGGGGCCCTCGTGATCACGCACGTGCGTGCCGCCGACCTGCCCGTGTTCGTAGATGTAGTCGCCGAGGTGCACGACGAAATCGAGGTTCTCGCGCGCGATTCCACGATGGGCCGCGTAGAAGCCGTCGTGGAACGCCTGGCAGTTGGCCGTTGCGAAGCGCACCTTCGAGACATCGCCGACCGGAGCCGTGCGCGTGCGACCGACGCGACTGCGCTTGCCGAGCGCCGAGAACTGGTAGTAGTAGGTGCGACCGGGACGGAGACCGTGAACGGGCACGTGCACGCTGTGCCCCAACAGGTTCGAGGCCGCGACCGTCCCGCACGCCACCCGCGACCGCATCGTGCGGTCCAGGGCGATGGACCACTCGACCTCGACGATCTCGGACAGGCGCTGCTCGAACGCCAACGGCTCCGGGGCCAGCCGCGTCCAGAGGATCACGCTGTCCGGCAACGGGTCCCCGGATCCGACGCCCAGGGTGAACGGCGCCGGATCCCACGACGCGCCGAGATCGAGAGCGGCCGCGTGGGCCTCGGCGGGAGACAGCCCGGCGGACAACGGCCACACGGTGCCCAGGGCACCGGCAGCGGCCGCGGCGCGCAGCAGATCACGTCGGTTCAACATCAGCGACCCTCCACCGTGAACGAGATGTTGTCCGCGTAGCCGTCGTTCGACGTACCACCGCCGGATCGGGTCATCTGCAGCGTGACGACAGCGGTCCGGCTGCCAGGTGGCACCGTGCCGCGCGCGGTTCGTTCGAACAGGCCGGTGCGGCTCGTGCGTTCCTCCGCGGTGAGCGGCCCGAGCACGACGAGGCCGCGCGGGGTGCCGGCCGCGTCGAGGAACTCGACGGAGAGCCGGGCGCCGTCCTGCTGCGAGGCGTAGCCGCCGAGCCAGGCGGACACCGCGAACTGAGACGCGCGCCGCGGCAGCGTCACGCTCTGTCGCAGGGTGCTCAGGGGCGTGTCGCCGCCGCCGAAGAACGAGGCACCGCGCTGTGCCGGTCCGGGATCACCGGGCCCCGGATACCCCTGCCCCGTGTCGTACCGCAGCACGACGGGGGCGCCCGCGACGGTGAGCCAGCCGGTCAGGCCCTGCTCGGCGTCGCCGTTGACGATGAGTTCGGTCATGGGACTGATCCGAGCAAGCGGGGCTGTCCCGGACGGATCACCCGGCCCAACGAGATGTGAACGGCAGGCCACAAGGCTCGTGAAAGTGCCTCACGAGGGCCTCACCACTGCCCCAGGAGGATGATGGTGACAGAACCGACCGTATGAGAAGGCCGACTGGGTAGTCGCCGGGGCGCGCGGATCGTATCCTGGGGGGTGACGTCCCCAGGGTGGGTCGTCCGCCGGGTTCGGCGGTAACCGAAAACACCCGGCGCCCGCGACCGCTGTGCCGGAGGAGGAACGATGCCACTCTCCGAGCACGAGCAGCGACTGCTCGACCAGATCGAGCGCGCGCTCTACGCCGAGGACCCGAAGTTCGCATCCACCGTACGAGGCGCCAAGTTGCGGCGGCCGTCGAAGCGACGCCGCGTGCAAGGCATCGTGTTGTTCGTGGTCGGCGTGGCCGCTCTCATCACCGGAGTGATGCTTCCGCAACTCGCGATCGCCAGCATCCCCGTGGTGAGCGTCTTCGGCTTCCTGCTCATGTTCTTCGGTGTGCTCATCACCCTGACGACACTGCGTCGCGGTGACCAGGTAGCCGAGGGGGCGCAGGAGGACGGCAAGCCGACGCGCAGCCGCAGCTCGTTCTCCGAACGGATGGAGGAGCGCTTCCGCCGTCGTTTCGACGACGAGCAGTAAGCCTTCCAGGATCACAAAGCGATGGGCCCGCCCCCGAGAGGGAGCGGGCCCATTCGCTTGCCTTCGGGACCTACACCGGAACCGGTTCCCGCTCCGGTGTCTCGGCCACCGGCGCGGGCGTCGGCTTCAGCACCGACTTCGGGAACAGCCTCGCCCGCCAGGACAGCGGAGCGTTCTGTCGCAACGACTGTCGCACCGCCGCCAGCGCTCCGGGCAGCGCCGGGTCGGCGACGGGGTTCGCGCTGTACCAGGACCGTTCGATCGTCCCGATCACCAGCCGCAGCCCGTCCTTGCCGGCGTCGTCCAGGTTGTGCTCACGGGCCAACCGGCGCGCGGCGGTCCTGATCGTCTCGGCCACGGGCACGGGCGCGCCCCGGTCGATCGACTCCGCCATGAGCTCGCTCCAGGCCGCCGAGGCCGCTCCGGGACCGAGCTTCGCGACCTCGTGCAGGCGGTTGCGCCGACGCACGGTGCGAACCAGCAACGGTGTCAGGACGAGACCCGCTATCACCAGCGGCACCGCCAGCCACCACGAGATCAGCGCCGCGGCCAGGCCGGCGGTCATCAGCCACAACCCGGCCGCGGCCGGTATCAGCAGCTTGCGCGCCCACGTCGCGCCCATCAGGCCCGCGCCGACCACGCCGAGCAGCGCCAGCACCAGGAACAGCGTCACCAGGACCGCCAGCGCCAGCGCCGCGCCGATCGCCCACAGCAGCCACGTCGGCGGACCGGTGGGACCGGCTTCCTGCAGGCTCTGGTTGTCCTCGGTGCCGTCGGTGGCGGCGGACGTCGGGGCCGACCCGGTCGCGGACGGCGCCACGGACTCGGAGTTCGTCTCGCCGGTCGGCAGCTCGTCGTTGGGTCCCTGCGTCTCCCGCATGTACGGCGGCACGACACCGCGGCCGTCGTCGACCGGGGTCGGGTCGAAGGTCATCCAGCCGTAGTTCGGGAAGAAGATCTCCACCCACGCGTGGGCGTCCTCGGTGCTGATCATGCGGTACTTGTTGTCCACGACGACGCCGGCCGTGAAGCCGATCGCCACGCGGGACGCCAGCCCGACCACGCGGGCCATCACGGCCATCGCGGAGGCGTACTGCTCGCAGTAGCCGACCTTGGACCTGGTGACGAAGTCCGTCAGCGCGTCCTTGGTGACGTCGCCCTGGGTCTTCAGGTCGTACTTGAACCCGCTCGTCGGGCTGTTGAAGAACTCGGAGAGCTTGGCGGCCTTGTCGAAGTCGTTGGTGGCGCCCTCGACCGCCTTGTTCGCCGCGTCGATCACCGGCTGCTCGACGCCGTCGAACTTGAAGTACTCCGGCTCGATGACGTTCTTCCCACCGGGCGGGGCCAGCCGCAGCGCCTGCTTCGTCGGCGTCGAGAGCACCGTGCCGATCTCGTACGGCTCCGGCTCCCGTTCCCGCGTCGTGAAGATCGAGCCCTTCTTCGGGTCGAACCGGTAGTCGTCGTCCGGGGTGTTGATGCTGCGCACGGCGCCGTAGGTCGGCAGCCAGTAGCTCTTCCAGTCGCGCGGCTCGATCTTGATCGTCGTCGTCTTG
This sequence comes from Lentzea miocenica, assembly GCF_033949945.1. NCBI lineage: Bacteria > Bacillati > Actinomycetota > Actinomycetes > Pseudonocardiales > Pseudonocardiaceae > Lentzea > Lentzea miocenica. The sequence continues at coordinate 25,689 of NZ_JAXAVW010000022.1, read as the reverse complement.
CCCTCACCGCGGTCGCCCGGCTGCGGCGGCAGCTCGCCACGCGCCGGGTTTCCGTCGGGGTTGAGACCGCGTTCCCAGCCCTTGTTCGGCACGTACCTGGCCAGCGTGGTCGCCCGCATGTAGTACGACTCCGACAGGCCTTCCACGTAGAACACCTCGGCGGCCCGGCCGCGGTTGAGCATGCCGCGCAACGACGTCATCTCGCTGAGCCCGATGCCGCCCTTGCCGCCGCCACCGCCGCTGCCGCCCGGCAGCCTGCCGACCGTGCCGACGAACGTGAAGCCGGCACCGACGACCAACGCGATCACCATCGCGATGCTCGCCACCGAGGTCGCGGAACTGCCCGACCCGCTGGCGGAGCCGGACCCGAGCCTGCCCCGCCACGCCTCGTGCCGGTGCTGACCGTCGACCGCGAGCAGCATCGCGAACGCCGCCGCGCCTAGGATGAACGTCCAGAACGGCAGCATCTCGTCGGCCAGCGACGCGGGCACCGCGAACACGCACAGCAGCACCAGCCCGGACGCCGCCGGGGCCGCGGCCGCGACGGCCAGCGTGTCCACCAGCACCGCGACCAGGCCGATCGCCAGCACCACGAGCGCCTGGATCGCCGGCGACGCGTGCACCGGCGGAACCCCGGTCTGCACCTGCGCGACGGACTCCGCGAGCACGTCGCCGAGTTCGCCCAGCGCCTCGGGGCCGGGGATGAACAGGAAGATGCCCGACCGCGTGTGCAACGCCGTGAGCAGGCACAACAGCACGAAGACCTGGGCGATCGCGACCAGCGGCGGGGTCAGCCGGGTCGCGCGCAGGAACGCGCCGGTCACGGTGATCGCGATGATCACCACGCCGATGCGCACCAGCCACAGGTCACCCTCGATGACGCCGGAGAGCGCGGTCGAGGCGCACAGGACGGCCAGCGCGGCGATCCACGGCGTCGCCGACGTGAACCACTCGGGCTCCGCGCCCTTCGCGGGAGCGGCGGAACGGGTCCCCATCTCAGCCCACCTCCGACCGGATCGACGGTCCCCGGTTGCCCGCCGAGGCGCACAACTCCTGCCACACCTGTTGCATCGAGGCCGACGGCCGCGCGATCGCCACGCCCCAGCCGGCGCCGGTCAGCAACCGCCGCGCGTCGTCGGGTTCGGGGGCGGTGGCGTCCGAGCCACCGGCCCAGGCGTTCACGTCCAGCAGCACGGCCAGGCTGCGCATGCCACGCGGCCGGTACCGGATCAGTTCCTCCACCGACGCCGGTGACACGCCACCCAGCACCGCGATGACCTCCTGGCCGGCGCCGGGGTCGATCCCGGCGCTGAGCTCACGCCGGTGCGAGCCCTGCAGCGCGGCCAGCGAGTCCAGCACCACGTGGTCGCTGTGCCCGCCCTCGGACGCCCCGCCGGCGAGCACCCTGCCGTCCTCGGAGACCAGGCGGACCTGGTGGCCGAAGTGGTGCAGGTGCAGGCAGACCGAGGCCACGAACGAGATCGCCCACTCCAACGACGCCGTGGGTCCGCTACCGCGGTGCGCGTGCACTCGGTGGTCGAGCAGCACGGTCGTGCCGCCGCGCCACGGACGTTCCTCGACGCGCACCATCAGCTCGTCGCGCCGCGCCGTGGACCGCCAGTGGACTTTTCGCAGGTCGTCGCCCTGGCGGTACGGCCGCACCACCGCGTCGTCCTCGCCCTGGCCCGCCCGCAGCCGCACCGAGCCGTCGTCGCCCGCGCCCATCCCGGAGCCGCCGGGCAGGCCCGCCAGCCGCACGACGCGCGGGACCACGACGAGCCGCGACCGGCCGGCGAGTTCGCGGTCGAACTCGGCCAGCCCGAACGGGTCGGTGATCCGCGCCATCAGCGGGCCGACCTGCTGGATGCCGCGCATGACCGGCTTGAGCGGGTAACGCAACGTCGTGGGGGTGTTGCGGGGCAGCCGCTCCACCAGGAACCGCGGCCGCGCGCCCAGGGCGTACGGCACGGTGTCCTCCAGCATCAGCCCGCCCGTGGGCAGCCGGCCGGTGCTGCGCAGGTCCAGCTTCACCTCGGACGCCGCCCCGACCGGCACCCGGCTCGGCGCGAGGAACCGGGCGGCGTGCAAGCCCACCCGAGCCCTCGTCGCGAGCCACGCGGCCAGCAGCGGCAGCGCGATCACGAACGCCGCGACCCTGAGCAGGTCGCGTTCGTTCAGGACCGCGGCGCACACTCCGGCGGCGAACCCCGCGGCCAGCAAGCATCTTCCGCGCGTGGTCAGACCGGAGAGTGCGGTGCGCATCGTCAGCGTGGCGTCCCTGCGTTGTTGTTCAAGCTGCGGACGTACGCGGCGCTCGGATCCAGCGCCGCCGTGGGTACCGGCACCCGCTGCAGCAGGGCCCTGATCAGGTCGGCGGGGGACCGGCGGGCGGCCTGTGCCTCCGCGGTCATCACCAGCCGGTGCGCGAGCACCGGGATCGCGATCGAGTGGATGTCGTCCGGCACCACGAAGTCACGGCCCGCGAGCGCGGCCTGTGCCCGTGCGGCGCGCACGAGATGCAGCGTGGACCGCGGCGAGGCGCCCAGTCGCAGCTCCGGCAGACGGCGCGTGGCCGACACCAGTTCGACGGCGTAGCGACGCACCTCGGGGGACAGGTGCACCCGGCGCACGGCCTCGATCAGCCGCAGCACCTGGGCCGCGTCCGAGACGGGCCGCAGGTCGTCGATCGGGTTGTGGCCGGCGTGCTCGTCGACCATCGCGAGCTCGGCCGCCGGGTCCGGGTAGCCGATCGACACGCGCGCGGTGAACCTGTCGCGCTGTGCCTCCGGCAGGGCGTAGGTGCCCTCCATCTCGATCGGGTTCTGCGTCGCGATCACCATGAACGGCGAACCCAGGGGATAGGTGTTCGCGTCCACCGTGACCTGGTGCTCCTCCATGCATTCCAGCATCGCGGACTGCGTCTTGGGGGAGGCGCGGTTGATCTCGTCGCCGACCACGATGTTCGCGAAGATCGGTCCCGGCCGGAACTCGAAGTCGTTCTCCTGCCGGTTGTAGATCGACGAGCCGGTGATGTCGCTCGGCAACAGGTCCGGCGTGAACTGGACGCGGCTCACCGTGCAGTCGATGGAGCGGGCAAGCGCCTTCGCGAGAGAGGTCTTGCCGACACCCGGCACGTCCTCCACGAGCAGGTGCCCCTCGGCGAGCAGTGTCACGAGAGCGAGCCGGACCACGTCGGGTTTGCCGACGAGAACCCGTTCGACGTTGGCGGCGATCCGCTGGACGGCGCCGTGCAACTCTCCCAGGATCTGATCGACCGGCGCGTGACTGTTCGCGCTTGGGCTTCCCGGTGTCACTAAACCTCCAGCAGCCGTGTCCGGAACACGGACGTGTGAGCGTTTCACGCAGTGTGTCAAACCACGGCTAAGTGCCCTACACCTGCGGGCTACATCGGGTTCGCTCCACCAGTTTCCACCTTCCCCCACCAAGGCTCCCCAACGCGTTGTTTTGCCGGAATTTGCTAGGCCGTTCGAGTGCTGAATCGGGGCTGAACCCTCACTCGGCAAGGTGGTGGCTGACCAGCTCCCCCACCATCCCCCCACGCCTCCCCACTGCGTCTACCTGGGAAAACGGGTGACAAGTTGGTGTGCAAACAGCCGTTTCAGCGTTGACTGTGGTGAAAAGTGGGGTACTGTGGCGGCCGGTGGGGCAGACGGGGGCTCCACTGCCGGTCTCGTCGCCCGGCAAGGGAGGTGGCTGCCGTGTTCCTCGGCACTCACTACCCGCGCCTCGACGACAAAGGTCGGCTGACACTGCCTGCGAAGTTCCGGGACGAACTGGCGGGAGGTCTCATGGTCACCAAGGGCCAGGACCACTGCCTGTACGTGTTTCCCCGGGCTGAGTTCGAGCAGATGGCGAGGAAGGTCGCCGAGGCGCCGTTCACCAACGACGCCGTACGCGCCTATCAGCGGTATCTGTTCGCGGGTACGGACGAGCAGCGTCCGGACGGTCAGGGCCGCGTTCTGATCGCACCGGAACTGCGCCGGTATGCCGGGTTGACCAAGGAGTGCGTGGTCGTCGGCGCGTTCACCAGGATGGAGATCTGGGACGCGACCGCCTGGCAGACCTATCTCGAAGAGCATGAGGACGGCTACGCCGAGGCTCGCGAGGAGGTCATACCGGGCGTCTTCTGATGGCGGTCAGCCGAGCAACAGGCCGGATGTTCCACACGCGATTCGGGTGCCGTGAGGCCTCGGTCCGCTCGAGAATCGGCCCTGGCGCACCTTCCCCGGCGCCAGGTTCGACGGGCGGGCGGGGACCTGACGTCACCCGAAACGCGCATCAGGGGAGTAGAGGGACGATGGATCAGCCGCGGCACGTTCCGGTGCTGCTGGACCGCGTCCTGGAACTCTTCGCTCCAGCGCTCTCCGGCAAGCCCGCTGTCGTCGTCGACACGACGCTCGGCATGGGCGGCCACTCCGACGCGCTGTTGAGCGCCCACCCCGAGCTGACCCTCATCGGTCTCGACCGCGACCCACAGGCCATCGAGATGGCCTCGAAGCGGCTCGCGCGTCACGGCGACCGAGTGCACCTCGTCAACGTCACCTACGACCACATCGACGACGCCGTGGAAGAGCTCGGCCACTCCCATGTGGACGGTGTGCTGATGGACCTCGGCGTGTCCTCGTTGCAGCTGGACGAGGAAGAGCGCGGGTTCGCGTACTCCAAGGACGCGCCGCTCGACATGCGGATGTCCAAGGGCACCGGCATGACGGCGGCGGACGTGCTCAACACCTACTCGCACGGTGATCTCGCGCGGATCCTCTCCACGTACGGCGAGGAGCGGTTCGCGGGCAAGATCGCCTCGGCGGTGCTGCGCGAGCGCGAGAAGGAGCCGTTCACCAACTCGGGCCGGCTCGTCGAGCTGCTCTACGCGGTGGTGCCCGCGGCGTCCCGGCGCACGGGCGGGCATCCGGCGAAGCGCACGTTCCAGGCGTTGCGGATCGAGGTCAACGGCGAGCTGGAGTCGTTGCGACTGGCCCTCCCGGCTGCCTTGGGCGTGCTGGGCATGGGCGGGCGCATCGTCGTGGAGTCGTACCAGTCCCTCGAGGACCGGATGGTGAAGCAGGCGCTCGCGGAACTGGCGAAGTCGAAGACGCCGCCGGGTCTGCCGGTCGAACTGCCGGGCCACGGGCCAGAGGTCAAGTTGCTCACGAAGGGCGCGGAGCTCGCGTCGGAGCAGGAAATCGAGGACAACCCGCGCGCGGCGCCGGTGCGGCTGCGGGCGGCGGAACGGATCGGAGAACCGAGATGACGGCACCCGCACGGGTCGGCGGGCCGTCGCCCCGCGACCCCTCGAAGGACCGTGACGACCGGGACAAGGCCCGCCGGCGGACCGCGGGTGCCGAGCGCGCCTACGCCCGTCGTGCCCAGCGCGCCCAGAACCTGCGCAACGGCACCGCCTCGCCGCAGCAGAAGGCCGTGTCCAAGGCTCCGTTCGTCGTGCTCGTGATGCTCGTGCTCGGCGCGGGCGTCGCCGGGATCATGTACTTCTCGACCCAGGCCGCCGCCGACACCTATCGCCTGCAGGAGGCGAGGGCGGAGGCGGAGAAGCTGACGTTGCAGATGGAGCAGCTGCGCCGGGAGGTCGCACTGCTCGAGTCGCCCACCGACCTCGCCCGCCGGGCAGGTGAGATGGGCCTGGTCGAGCCGTCGAACCCGGCGCGGTTGCGGCAGAACCCGGACGGCACGGTCGAGGAGTTCGGCAAGCCGAGCGCACCGACCAAGTCGACGCCGCCGCCTCCGCCGTCCTCGGAACAGCCGCCGCCCGCCGGTCAGACGCCGCCTGCCGGAACCCCGACTCCTCCGGCGGGTGGCTGATGCCCGGTCCGCAGCAGCGAGGGCCGCGCCGCCCGTTGTCGGTGCGCGGCTCTCGCCCGGCCGCGCGCACGGGTGGCAACAGCAAGGTGCGCATCGCCGTCGGCCGCATCCTGCTGATCGGCGCGTTGCTGATCGCGGGCGTGAAGCTCGTGCAGGTGCAGGGCATCCAGGCCGACGAACTCTCGCAGCAGGCGCAGAAGCAGCGCACGACGCGCCTGGACATCCCCGCCGAGCGCGGCTCCATCCTGGACCGCAACGGCAACCAGCTCGCGTTCTCGATCGAGGTGCGCGCGCTCTACGTCCTGCCGCAGCGGGCCCGCAAGACGTGGGACGACGCCCGCGCGAAGGACCCGGAGCAGTACCCGCTGTCCTACGACGACCACGCGCGCGAGGTCGCGAAGTTCATCTCGTCGACGCTGGGCCCCGAGGTCAACGGCGAGAAGACCGACGAGGAGAGCGTCTACCAGCAGCTCGTGGAGGACATCAGCTACGAGGTGCTGGTCAAGGAGGCCGAGCCGGCCAAGGCCGCGAAGATCGTCGCGAAGTTCCCGGCGGAGATCGGTTCCGAGTACCGCTCGAAGCGCATCTACCCCAACGGCGAGCTGGCGTCGAACATCATCGGCGCCGCGAACTGGCGCCAGGACGAGAAACCGCCGACCACCCAGGGCATCCTCGGGCTGGAGAACGCCGCGGACAACCTCCTCGCCGGCCGCATGGGCCGCCGCGTGGTCGACACGATGTCCGGTGACGACACCCTCGTCATCCCGAACACCGAGCGCGAACTCGTGAAGCCGCAGCCCGGCAAGAGCCTCGAGCTGACGATCGACATCGACACCCAGTACGCCGTCCAGCGCCTGGTCACCGACTACGCGAAGAAGTCGGGCGCCAAGTCGGCGTCCGCCGTCGTGCTGGACAGCCGCACCGGCGAGATCGTCGCCATGGCCAACGACAAGACCTACGATCCGACCGACTTCGGCAAGGCGTCGGAGGACCAGAAGCGCAACGCCGCGGTGGCGTCTAGCTTCGAGCCGGGTTCGGTGAACAAGATCGTCACGGCCGCCGCCGCCGTCGAGTACGGCCTGTTCAAGCCGGACGACGTGCTGCAGGTGCCGGGTTCGCTGAAGGTCGCCGACCGCACGATCAAGGACGCGTGGAACCACGGGACCGTGCCCATGTCGTTCACCGGCGTGTTCGCGAAGTCCTCGAACGTCGGCACGCTGCTCGCCGCCCAGGAGGTCGGCAAGGAGCGCTACGCCGAGATGCTGCAGAAGTTCGGCCTCGGCAAGCGCACCCAGTCCGGCGTCCCCGCCGAGGAGTCCGGCGTCGTGCCGCCGCTGAACCAGTGGTCCGGCTCGACGTTCGGCAACCTGCCGATCGGCCAGGGCCTCTCGATGACGTTGCTGCAGATGACCGGCATGTACCAGGCCATCGCCAACGACGGCGTCCGCATCCCGCCGCGCCTGATCCGCGCCGAGATCGGCGAAGAGGGCGCCCGCTCCGAGAAGCCGCGCCCCGACGGCGTCCGCGTGGTGTCGCCGGAGAGCGCGAAGACCGTCCGCGACATGTTCCGCTACGTCGCCCAGTCCGACCCGCGCGACGCGAACCAGAACGGCACCGGCCGCCAGGCAGCCCTGCCCGGCTACCAGATCGCGGGCAAGACCGGCACGGCCCAGCAGATCGACCCGGTCTGCAAGTGCTACTCGCAGTCCGAGTACTGGATCACGTTCGCCGGCATCCTCCCGGCCGACAACCCGCGCTACGTCGTCGGCATCATGCTCGACGGGCCGCACGGCACCCAGTTCAGCTCGTCGGCGGCGCCGCTGTTCCACGACATCGCGGCGTTCCTGACCCAGCGGTTCCAGGTGCCGATGTCGGCCGAGCAGACGCCGTTCGTGCAGCTGCAGCTCTAGGTCATTTGCGGGTCGCGCATCGTTGTTGACGCGGCCCGCATTCGCAAGTGACGTGAGCCATGCCCACGCCTGGCGGTGCACAAATTTCTGATTTAACAGTGAATACCTTCACAACTTTCTCTCTTTAATGAGACGCATTCCGTCCCGTCTAATACTTCGAAACCGAAGTGCAAGGCGAGATGGGGTTTGGCGTGCGTTCCCTGCGATTTTTGATCTTGGCCGGCGTGCTGGCGGTGACGACGGTTCCCGCAGCTCAAGCGGAAGAAGAAGCCTGGACGGCGAAGTCCTACTGGCTGCACATGAACAGCACGCCGACCAATGATCAAATGATCGCGGTCGAAGCGCGGCGCCGTTCGTACATCGTGCTGAACGCCTGGGAAAGCGATCTTGCCAAGAAGTTCAAGGCCGCCAATCCCAAGATCCAGACCTTCGTCTACAAGGACCTCTCCTCCACCCGCAGCTACGCGTGCTCGGGCGGCGTCGACGATTCCGATCTCCCCACCGGCGTCGGTTACTGCGCGGCCGACCCCGATTGGTTTCTTCTCGACCCGAACGGTCAGCGCTTCGAGTACGACGGCTACGCCGGCCACTGGCAGATGGACGTCGGCAACCCCGGCTACCAGAACGCCTGGGCCGACAACGTGATCGCCTCCAGCAAGGCCTTCGACGGCGTGTTCATGGACAACGCTCTGTTCGCCTGCGACACCTACCACGACAAGGGCGTCTGCCCGGCCTCGTACCCGACCGACGAGTCCATCCGCGACGCCTACCGCTCCATGCTCGCCAACACCCGCCAGAAGTTCGTCGACGCGGGCCTCGAAACCGTCGCCAACATGTCCAACGCCCGCCTCTACGACGGCGCCTGGGACACCTACGTCGAACACCTCGACGGCGGCTTCGACGAGTGGTGGCTGACCTTCAACGACAAGGACCTGCTCTCCGAATACCCGCAGGGCTGGAGCCGGCAGATCGCCCAGATCACCGCCAACGAGGCCAAGGGCAAGATCACCTGGGTCCAGCCGCACCACAGCGGCGCCGAACAACCCTTCCGCTACGCCTTCGCCAGCTACCTCCTGGCCAAGGGCGACCACGCGGCGATCTCCGAGATCGAGGAAACCGACCGCTACGACAACCCCTCCGAATGGCGCACCGAATACGACTGGGACCTCGGCACACCCCTGGGCGAGCACCACGAGGTCGCCACCAACGTGCACCAGCGCGAGTTCGAGTGCGGCACCGTGATCGTCAACGCGAACAAGACCGGCACCGGCGCCGTGACCGTCCGGCTCGCCGAGACCCACACCAACGAAAACGGCGCCCCGGTCACCTTCGTGGCGCTGGCGGGCACAACGGGCACCGTCCTCCGCAAGCCCTGCTAGAGCGTCACCCGGTCGTCGTGCATCGGCTCAGGCCGAGCCACCAGTACCGGACAAGACGCGTGGTAGAGCGCAGCACGAGTGATCAGCCCAACCCCGTCGTGCTGCCCGCCCTTGCCGACCACGACCAGATCCGAGTCCAGGGCGGCCAGCGCCTCGTGCGGGTGCCGGGACTCGATGACGACCTCGGGAGTCAGCTCCGGAGCCGTGGTGCGCAAGAACAGGACGGCGCGGCGGATCGCGGCCTCGTCGCGGGGGACGGAGACGCCGTGCTGGGCGGGTGGGTGGACGTGCAGCAGGCGCAGTGACGCTCGGCGGGTGCGGCAGAACTCGACCGCGCGCCGCAGCACGACCGGGTCCTCGCACCCGCCGACGGCGGCGGTGATCCAGCCGTACTCGCCGCGGATTGCCGGGGGTCGTCCGCGCACCACTACGACTCCGCACCGCGTGCGGCGCAACACCGGGAGGACGAGGGAGCCCAGACCCAGGCTGCGGTGCTGTTCTCCTTTGCACCCCAAGACCAAGGTCGCGCTGGAGTCCGACGCCCTCACCAGTGCGGCCACCGGGTCGTCACCGCTCGGGCGGAAGTGGGCGGTGAGCATGGGGAGCCGTTCCAGGACTCGCTGGACCGTCGTGTCGCCGGGGTCCGCGAGGTACACCTGGAGGTCTGTCCTGAGTGACCACGCGTGGCGTGCTGCCCACTCGAAAGCGTGGTACGCGGATTCGGAAGTGTCGACCCCGACCGTCACGGAACGACTGAAATCCGGTGCCCAGAAAGAGAATCTCCTGGGTTCCACCGCCGTGCGTGTTCTCATCGCCGCCTCCTACCGCCCTCTACCTCACCGCGCGCGCACAACTGACCACAGGGTCGGAAGTCACAAAGCGGGCAGGAACTTGTTCGGCCGGACGGGCTCACCCCTGAAGAGCACCCGAAACGGCCACTCGAACGGCCTATCACGGCAGATCATCACCCGATTGCCAACGCGCCGCTCGGCCACTCCGCGCACGCCGGTAGCCTCTTGCCCGTGCCTGCCAAGCTCGAGGGCAAGGTCGCGACCGCCCCGCCCCGCCCCAACGCCATTCGCCCTGCTTCCGTGGCCGCACTCGCCGCGGTTGCCGACGTGCACCTGACCAGGCCAGCGCATGCTGACGTCCAGGTGACGGGGGTGACTCTGCGTGCACAGCACGTGGTCCCCGGAGACCTGTACGCCGCGCTGCCCGGTGCCCGTGTGCACGGTGCCGACTTCGCTGAGACGGCGTTGGCCAACGGTGCCGTCGCGGTGCTGACGGACGAGGCCGGTGCCGCGCGCGAGTCCCTCAAAGACGTGCCCGTGCTGATCCACCCGCGGCCGCGCGAGGTCGTGGGTCTGCTCGCCGCGCACGTCTACGGTCAGCCGTCGACGAAGATCAAGCTGTGGGGTGTCACCGGCACGTCCGGCAAGACCACCACCACGTACATGATCGAGTCGGTGCTGCGCGCCGCTGGCAAGCAGACCGGTCTCATCGGCACGGTCGGCACCCGCATCGGCACCGAGCAGCTGGACAGCTCGCACACCACGCCCGAGGCGCCGGACCTGCAGGCGCTGTTCGCGGTCATGGCCGAGCGCGGCATCACCGACGTGGCGATGGAGGTGTCGAGCCACGCGCTGGAACTGGGCCGCGTCGCCGCCACCGAGTTCGAGATCGGCGCGTTCACGAACCTCAGCCAGGACCACCTCGACTTCCACTCCTCGATGGAGGAGTACTTCGAGGTGAAGGCGCAGCTGTTCGACGGCCGCGCGCGCAAGGAGGTCGTCTGCGTCGACGGCGAGTGGGGTCCCCGCCTCGTCCGCGACCACACGATCACCGTCGCCACCACCAAGCCCGCCACCTGGACCGCGAGCAACGTCGAGGTGTCGCCGACCGGCGAGCAGACGTTCACCGCGCACGGGCCCGACGGCGACATCGAGATCCACCTGCAGCTCGCCGGCAGCTTCAACGTCGCGAACGCCCTGCTCGCGATCGCCTGCCTGCACGCAGAGGGCATCTCCAAAGAAGCCATCGCGGAAGGCCTCAAGATCGTCCAGGTCCCCGGCCGCATGCAGCGCGTCGACGAGGGGCAGGACTTCACCGCCGTCGTCGACTACTCGCACAAGCCCGCCGCCGTCGCCCTCGCGCTGGACGCCGTGCGCGCGAAGACCGACGGCCGGGTGATCATCGTGCTGGGCTGCGGCGGTGACCGCGACAAGGCCAAGCGACCGCTGATGGGCGAGGCCGCCGCGGAACGCGCCGAGGTGTTGATCATCACCGATGACAACCCGAGGAGCGAAGACGCGTCTTCCATTCGGGCCGCCATGCTCGAAGGGGCCCTCGCCGCCGACAACAGGGGCGAGGTGCTCGAGATCGGCGACCGGAGGCTCGCGATCGAGAAGGCCGTCGAGCTCGCACGTCCGGGCGATGTCGTCGTGGTGGCCGGCAAGGGACATGAAACGGGACAGGAGATCGCCGGCGTGATCCACCCGTTCTCGGACGTCGAGACGCTGACCGCCGCGATCAGAAAGGCTCACCGTTGATCGCACTCACGCTCGCCGAGATCGCGAAGATCGTCGGCGGACGCTTGCACGCAACCGATGGCAGCCCGGTGGTCACGGGTTCTGTCGAGTTCGACACCCGCAAGGTCACCGGGGGCGGCCTCTTCCTGGCGTTGCCCGGTGAGCGCGTGGACGGCCACGACTTCGCCGCCCAGGCGGTCGCGAGCGGTGCCGCCGGTGTGCTGGCGGGCCGTGAGGTCGACGCCCCCGCGGTGATCGCGCCGCCGGTGGAGACCAAGCACGCCAACGCTTACGTGCTCGCCGGCGACACGAACGGCGAGGGCGCCGCGGTGCTGGCCGCGCTGGCCAAGCTCGCGCGCTACGTCACGGACCAGCTCCAGGGCCTCACGATCGTCGGCGTCACCGGTTCGGCCGGCAAGACGTCCACGAAGGACCTGATCGCGCAGGTGCTGCGGCCGGTCGGGGACGTGATCGCGCCGCCGGAGTCGTTCAACAACGAGCTCGGCCACCCGTGGACCGCGCTGCGCGCCACCGAGGACACGAAGTTCCTGGTGCTGGAGCTGTCCGCGCGCGGCATCGGCCACATCGCGAACCTCTGCGAGATCGCCCCGCCGAAGTTCGGCGCCGTGCTCAACGTCGGCACCGCGCACCTGTCGGAGTTCGGTTCCCGCGAGGGCATCGCGCAGGGCAAGGGCGAGCTGATCGAGTCGCTGCCGGAAGACGGCGTCGCGATCCTCAACGCCGACGACCCGCTGGTGGCGGGCATGGCGAGCCGCACGAAGGCCAAGGTCGTGCTGGTCGGTGAGAACCAGAAGGCCGACGTCCGCGCCGAGAACATCGAGCTGGACGAGCAGGCCCGCGCGAGCTTCACGCTGAAGACCGCCAAGGGCGACGCGCAGGTCAAGCTCGCGTTGAACGGCCTGCACCAGGTCGGCAACTCACTGGTCGCCGCCGCCATCGCACTCGAACTGGGCGCCACGCCCGCCGAGGTCGCCGAACGACTCGGCGCCGCCGAACGGGTTTCCGCGCACCGCATGGTGATCACCGACCGGCCCGACGGCGTGACCGTCGTCGACGACGCGTACAACGCGAACCCGGACTCGGTGCGAGCGGCGTTGAAGGCGCTCGCGACGATCTCGCGCGCCACCACGCCCGCCCGCCGCAGCTGGGCCGTGCTCGGCCCGATGGCGGAACTGGGCGACGACGCGGTGCGCGAGCACGACGAGATCGGCCGCCTCGTGGTGCGGCTGGACATCAGCAAGCTGGTCGTCATCGGTGACGCGGCCCGCGCGATGCACCAAGGGGCGCACCTGGAAGGATCTTGGGGGGAAGAATCCGTCCTGGTGCCGGACGCGGACGCGGCGATCGCGTTGCTGCGCGCGGAAATCCGGCCCGGTGACGTCGTGCTGGTCAAGGCATCAAACGCCTACCGCCTGTGGCGCATTGCCGAGGCCCTGCTGGAGGCAGGAACCAAGTGAAGAGCATCCTGATCGCGGCAGCGATCGCACTCGCGGTGTCGATCCTGCTGACGCCCTACCTGATCAAGATCTTCTCCCGGCAGGGCTTCGGCCAGGAGATCCGCGAGGACGGTCCGCAGCACCACAAGACCAAGCGCGGCACGCCGACCATGGGTGGCCTCGCCATCCTGGTCGCGATGTGGGCCGGCTATCTCGGCACGCACCTCGTGAACTCGATGTCGGCCTCGGCGTCGGGGCAGACCCCGACGGCGTCCGGCCTGCTCGTGCTGATGCTGACGACGTCACTGGGCGTCGTCGGCTTCCTGGACGACTTCATCAAGATCCGCAAGGCGCGCAACCTGGGCCTGAACAAGACCGCCAAGCTGGTCGGCCAGTTCATCGCGACGATCACGTTCGCGATCCTGGTGCTCCAGTTCCCGAACAAGGACGGCCTGACGCCCGCGTCGGTCAACCTGTCGTTCGTCCGCGACATCACCGTGGTCTCGTTCGGCGTCGTCGGGTTCATCGTCTTCTGCTACGGCATGGTCGCCGCGTGGTCGAACGCCGTGAACCTGACCGACGGCCTCGACGGCCTGGCCGGCGGCTCGTCGGCGATGGTGTTCGGCACCTACGTGGTGATCTCGTTCTGGCAGTTCCGCTACAACTGCTCCAGCTACGCCGTGGCCGGTTGCTACGACGTGCGTGACCCGCTGGACCTGGCGGTGATCGCGGCGGCCGCGATGGCGGGCTGCATCGGCTTCCTCTGGTGGAACGCCGCTCCGGCCAAGATCTTCATGGGTGACACGGGTTCGCTCGCGCTCGGCGGCCTGGTCGCCGGTCTCGCGATCGCCACCCGCACCGAGCTGCTCATGATCGTCATCGGCGGTCTGTTCGTGGTCGAGGCCCTGTCGGTGGCGTTGCAGGTCGCGGTCTTCCGGACCTCACGACGGCGCCTGTTCCGAATGGCACCGTTCCACCACCACTTCGAGCTGGCCGGCTGGGCGGAAACCACGGTCATCATCCGGTTCTGGCTGATGGCGGGCATCTGCTGCATGTTCGGGCTTGGCGTGTTCTACAGCGAGTGGCTGACGGGCGGGTTCTAGAACTATGACCAAACTGGCCGGAACAAAGGTGCTGGTCGCCGGTGCTGGAGTGACCGGCCGGTCCGCCGCGGAGGCGTTGCTCGCGGCGGGCGCGGAGGTCGTGGTGACGGACTCGTCGCAGGAGCGACTGGCCGCGCTGGAGACCATGCTCGAAGGCGTCGAACTGGTGCCCGGCCTGACCGAACCTCCTGCCGGGACCTCGCTGGTCGTCACGAGCCCCGGCTGGCAGCCGTCGAGCCCGCTGCTCGCGGCCGCCGCGTCGGCGGGCATCGAGGTGATCGGCGAGGTCGAGCTGGCCTGGCGGATGGCCGCCGAGCTGGCCGACCCGCCGGTGTGGCTCGCGGTGACCGGCACGAACGGCAAGACCACGACGGTCGGCATGCTGGAGTCGATCCTGCACGCGGCCGGCGCGGACGCCGTGGCCTGCGGAAACGTGGGTCTGCCGGTGGTGGACGCGCTCCTCGCGGGCCGCCGGGTGCTGGCCGTGGAGCTGTCGAGCTTCCAGCTGCACTGGGCGCCGTCGGTGCGGCCGCAGGCGGGCGCGCTGCTCAACCTCGCGGAGGACCACCTCGACTGGCACGGCGGCATGCAGCCGTACGCGCAGGCCAAGGCCCGGATCCTCACCGGTGACGTGGCGATCGGCTGGCTCGACGACGACCTGGTCGTCGACCTGCTGGAGGCCTCGCCCGCCCGCGACCGGATCGGGTTCACGCTCGACGAGCCAGAGGACGGCCAGCTCGGTGTGCGCGACGGCTGGCTGGTCGACCGGGCGTTCGCCGACGACGAGGCGTTGATCGAGGTCTCGAAGATCCGCCCGGCCGGTCCTCCCGGCATCGCTGACGCTCTCGCCGCGACTGCTCTGGCCCGTGCGTACGGTGTGCCGTCCGAGGCCGTGCGCGAGGGCTTGGAGGCGTTCGAACCGGCCGCGCACCGCGCGGTGCGCGTCGCCGTCGACGGTGCTGACATCCAGTACGTCAACGACTCGAAGGCGACGAACCCGCACGCGGCGGTGGCGTCGTTGCGGGCGTTCGACAGCGTCGTCTGGATCGCCGGCGGGCTCCTGAAGGGCGCGTCCGTCGAGGACATGGTCCGGACGGAGGCGCACCGGCTGCGCGGCGTGGTGCTGATCGGGCAGGATCGCCAGGTCATTGCGGACGCTCTCGCGCGACACGCGCCGGATGTCCCCGTTCGTGTGCTTGACACAGGGGACGATGAGCCCATGACCGTCGCGGTACGGGCTGCTCAGGAACTTGCGAGGCCGGGGGACACCGTGCTGCTCGCGCCGGCGGCGGCCTCCATGGACATGTTCACCGACTACGCCCATCGCGGTCAGGCCTTCACGACCGCGGTGCAGGAGCTCATCGGCCGATGAGCGTCGTCGCGGAGAAGACGAGATCCAAGCGCAAGGTGCGGCCTGCGGGCCGCATCGCGTCGTTGCGCGGCGGTCTGACCGCGTGGCTGAGCCGTCCGCTCGCCGACTTCCACCTGCTGCTCGCGATCTTCGGCATGCTCACCGTGCTCGGCCTGGTGATGGTGCTGTCGGCGTCGGCGCCGGGACAGGTCGCGTCGGGCGTGTCCGCCTACAGCGTGTTCCAGAAGCAGCTGATCTACGTCTGCATCGGCGCGGTGCTGTTCTGGCTGGTGCTGCGGTTCCCGCTGCGGCGGTTGCGGCACCTGTCGACGGCCGCGATGGGCATCGGCGTGGTGTTGCTGGCGCTCGTGCTCACGCCACTGGGCGACGTCCGCGGTGGCGCCCGGTCGTGGTTCATGCTCGGGCCGATCTCGTTCCAGCCGATCGAGGCCGTGAAGCTCGCGCTGGCGTTGTGGGGCGCGCACGTGCTCGTCACCAAGCGGGCGTTGCTGTCGCAGTACCGCCACCTGCTGGTGCCCGTCGTGCCGGTCGCGATGCTGGTGTTCGCGCTGGTCATGCTGCAGCCCGACCTCGGCGGCACGATCACGCTCGGCGTGGTGCTGATCAGCATGCTGTGGTTCGTGGGCGCGCCGATGAGGCTCTTCGGCGTGATCGCCGGTGGCGCGGTGGCGGGTGCCGTCGTGCTCGCGATCGGCGCCGCGTACCGGCTGCAGCGCGTGACGTCGTTCCTCGACCCCAACGCCGACCCGCAGGGCGCGGGTCTGCAGGCGCGGCAGGCGATGTTCGCCCTGGCAGAGGGCGGGTTCTTCGGCAAGGGGCTCGCGCAGGGCAGCTCGCAGTGGCGGTACCTGCCCAACGTCGAGTCGGACTTCATCTTCGCCGTCATCGGCGAGGAGCTCGGGTTCGTCGGGTGCGCGCTGGTGCTGGCGCTGTTCGGCGGGCTCGCGTGGGTCGGCCTGCGGATCGCCTCGCGCAACACCGACCCGTGGATCCGGATCGTGTCCGCGACGCTGACGGTGTGGCTGGTCGCGCAGGCCGCGATCAACATCGGCTACGTCGTGCGGCTGCTGCCGGTCACCGGCATCACGCTGCCGATGATCTCCTCCGGTGGCACCTCCGTCGTGACGACCATGATCGTGTTCGGCATCCTCGCGAACTGCGCCCGGCACGAGCCCGAAGCCGTGGCGGCGCTGCGATCGCTCGGCCCCGGCCGGGTCGGAGGCCTGCTCAGGCTGCCCGCGCCCGAGGCGTACCGGCCGCCGCCCAAGCGCAAGCCGGTCCGTCCGTCCACGCCTCCGCGCGCACCGGGCAGGCGCACCGCGCAACTTCCGGTCGTCGATGAACGTCGTATGGCTGGAAGGTCCGCACCGCCGTCGGAGTACCGTCGCCGCGAAACACGGCGGGTGAACCAGAGCCGCTCAGAGCAAGGCCGATCGACCCGCGGTCGCGGTCGATACAACTGAGAAGTCGAAACCAATCTCCGGAGGCAAGTCTTGACCGGGCACCCTGCCCCCAGTGGTCCGTGCGTCGTGGTCGCAGGCGGTGGCACTGCGGGACACATCGAGCCGGCACTGGCGCTGGCCGACGCGGTCATGCGGCTGCGGCCGGACGCACGTGTCGTCGCGCTCGGCACCGAACGCGGCCTGGAGAACAAGATCGTGCCGGCCCGCGGCTACCAGCTGGAGCTGATCCCGCCGGTGCCGATGCCGCGCAAGCCGACCTTGGACCTGCTGAAGCTGCCGCTCAACGTGCGCGGCGCCGTGAAGCAGACCCGTGAGGTGCTGGAGCGCGTCGGCGCGGACGTCGTCGTCGGCTTCGGCGGCTACGTGGCGCTGCCCGCGTACCTGGCCGCACGCGGCCGCATTCCGATCGTCGTGCACGAGGCGAACGCCAAGGCCGGTCTCGCGAACAAGGTCGGCGCCAAGTTCGCCGCGCACGTCGCCGCGGCGGTGCCGGACTCCGGTCTGCAGGACGCGCAGATCATCGGCATCCCGCTGCGTCAGTCGATCACGACGCTGAACCGCGCCGCGTTGCGCGACGAGGCCCGCCGGTTCTTCGGCCTGGACCCGCACGCACCGGTGCTGCTGGTGTTCGGTGGCTCGCAGGGCGCGCGTTCGATCAACGAGGCGGTCGCACCCGCGGCGGCCGAGTTCGCGCGCGCCGGCGTTGGCGTGCTGCACGCCTTCGGCCCGAAGAACACCGTTGCCGTGCAACAGGTTCCGGGCGCGCCGGCCTACGTGACGGTGCCGTACCTGGAGCGCATGGACCTGGCCTACGCGGCCGCGGACGCCGTGCTGTGCCGCTCCGGCGCGATGACCGTCGCCGAGGTGTCGGCCGTCGGTCTGCCCGCCGTCTTCGTGCCGCTGCCGCACGGCAACGGTGAGCAGGCCCTCAACGCCGGTCCGGTCGTCTCCGCCGGTGGTGGCGTGCTGGTGCCGGACGAGGAACTGACGCCGCAGAAGGTCGCCTCGCTGGTGGTGCCGCTGATGGCGGACCGCAACCGGCTGGCTCAGATGTCCGCGGCGACGCTCGGCACCGGCCGTCGCGAGGCCGACGAGATCCTTGCCCGCACCGTCTTGGATGTGATCAGGAAATGAGCCTGGAGCGCGTTCACCTCGTCGGCATCGGTGGTGCCGGCATGAGCGGCATCGCCCGCATTCTGCTCGCCCGCGGCGCGCAGGTGTCCGGTTCGGACGCCAAGGACTCGCGGACCGTGCTGGCTCTGCGCGCTCAGGGCGCGCGGATCGCCGTCGGGCACGACTCGGCGAACCTGGACCAGCTCGTCGGCGGTCCGACCGAGGTCGTGGTCTCGACCGCGATCAAGGAGTCGAACCCGGAGTACGCGGCGGCTCGTGAGCGCGGCATCACCGTGCTGCGTCGCGCCGAAGCCCTTGCCGCGCTGATGGAAGACCATCGGGTCGTGTGTGTTGCCGGTACGCACGGCAAGACGTCGACCACGTCGATGCTGACCGTCGCGTTGCAGCACTGCCGGTTGGACCCGTCGTTCGCGATCGGTGGCGACCTGAACGAGTCCGGCGCCAACGCCCACCAGGGCACCGGTGGCGTGTTCGTGGCCGAGGCGGACGAGTCCGACGGCTCGTTCCTGTTCTTCTCGCCGTCTGTCGCCGTTGTGACGAACGTCGAAGCGGACCACCTGGACCACCACGGCACAGTTGAGGCCTACACGGCCGTGTTCGACTCGTTCCTGGAGCGGATCGTGCCGGGCGGCGTGCTCGTGTCCTGTGTGGACGATCCCGGTTCGGCACGGCTGATCGCCGAGGCACGGGCCCGCGGGATTCGAGTGCGCGAGTACGGGCGTGGCGCCACGGACGCACGTCTCATCGATTACAAGCCTCTTGAAGCCGGTGGCCTGGCGTCGGTCGAGATCGACGGCGTCGCGGTCGAGGTGCGCGTCGCGGTGCCGGGCGAGCACATGGCGTTGAACGCGGTCGCCGCCCTGCTGGCCGGTCTGGAGCTGGGCGCGGATCAGGCCGGGCTGCTGGAAGGTCTCGCGGCGTTCGGTGGCGTGCGGCGGCGGTTCGAGTTCAAGGGCCGCGCCGGTGGCGTGTCCGTCTACGACGACTACGCGCACCACCCGACCGAGGTCGACGCACAGCTGCGTGCGGCACGTCCGGTCGCGGCGGCGGGCCGTGTTGTCGTGGTGTTCCAACCACACTTGTACTCACGCACGCGCACGTTCGCTTCCGAGTTCGCCGCCGCCTTGTCGTTGGCCGACGAAGTGATCGTGCTGGACGTGTACGGCGCTCGCGAGGAGCCGGAGCCCGGCATCACCGGCGGCTTGATCGCCGAACAGGTGACGACTTCCGTGCACTACGAGCCGTCGTTCGACCGCGTGCCCGCACTGGTCGCCTCGCTGGTGCGCGACGGCGACCTCGTGGTCACCATGGGCGCCGGCGACGTCACGATGCTCGGCCCCGAGATCGTCAGCGCGCTGTCATGAGTGCCCCGGTTCGCGGCAGGTCCACGCGAGTTCGTCCCGCTGCGAACCGGCGACCGAAGAGCGCGGAGTACCGGGCGCGGCGCAGGATCATCGTGCGCCGCCGCCTGGTAGCTCTGCTGACGTTGCTTTCCGTGGTGGCGTTGACCTACTGCGTGTTCTTCACGCCGTTGCTCGGCGTCCACCAAGTCGACGTCCGCGGCGCCGCGGTGCTGACCGACGACGAGATCCGCGGTGTCGCCGCCGTCGAACCCGGCTCCCCGTTGGTGCGCCTGGATCTTCAGGGCATCCACGACCGCGTCGCCGCCATGCCGCGCGTCGCCGCGGTAGAAGTCGAACGCCAGCTGCCGGGCACAGTCCGGCTGCTGATCACCGAACGCGTCCCGGTCGGCTCGGTGAAACTGTCCGACGGCTTCCACCTGGTCGACAGCACCGGCAAGGACTACGCGGTCCTGCCGGCGGCGGCGCCTGGCGTGCCCGAACTCGTGCTGGCCACCCCGTCGCCCGCGGACCCGGCCACGCGGGCCGCGGTCGGGGTCGTGAACGAGCTGCCGGAGAAGCTGCGGCCGGAGGTGGTGTCGGTGGCGGCGACGTCCGGTGCGGACGTGAAGCTGACGCTGTCCGGGAACCGCGTGGCGAAGTGGGGCAGCTCCGAGGACACGCCGCGCAAGGCGGCCGTGCTGCTGGTGCTGCTGACCCGGCCTGGCACCACCTATGACGTTTCGTCGCCGGACCTGGCAACGGTTTCCTAGTCGTTGTGGCGTCTGTAAGTACTACCAACAACGTTGTTGGTAGTACTTGCAGACACGCACGGTTTCGTGGTTCCCAGCGGGCCGGGATCGGCGGCTCTGCCCTGCCTGGTTCCGATCCCGGCCAAACGCTGGAAGCGCTTCCTCAGCGGTGTTCGCCGGCGTGCCAGCGACCCTGGGGCTGGCGTGCCGGCAACCGGCTACGGACGCGGGGTTGGCGGCCGGGACGGCGTGGGGAGCCGGCGGGGACGTCGGTGCGGGGACCGGGGAATCGGCTGCGAGCACATGGAGATCTCCTTCTGCTCGCCGGTCAGCCGTTCGGCCTGAGCACTGTCGCGACCCGCACGAACAGGTTGCCCAACCTGCTCGTCACGAGTTCCAACACGATCGCCTCGATGACGAGCGAACGCACGGACGCGGGTGCGGGTGCGGGTGCCAAGAGGGGCCTCCTCGTAGTGAACGACTACCGTGCTCATCGGACTGCTTCTCGCGGTATTAGCCGGATTTGTCGTTGTCACCCGAAGGAAGTACTCATGGCTCGCCACGTCGTGGTTGTGGGCGCTGGTCTTGCCGGACTGTCGGCCGCGTCGCACTTGCGGGGCGCCGGGTGGCGGGTCACCGTCGTCGAAAAGGCCGATGTGTCAGGCGGTCGCGCCGGGACTGTCCAGGTGGGTGGGTTCGTCGCGGACAGCGGGCCGACGGTGTTGACGATGCCGGAGTACCTCGACGAGGCGTTTGGCGCGGTGGGGGAGCGGCTGGCGGACTGGCTGACGCTCGACCGGGTCGATCCGGCCTATCACGCGCGGTTCGCGGACGGGTCGCGGATCGCGGTGCACGCCGATGCCGAGGCCATGGAGGCCGAGGTTCGCAACGTTTGCGGCGCAAGGGAAGCGGCCGGGTACCGGGAGTTGCGGCGGTGGCTGGGCGAGCTGTACTCGACTCAGCGCGAGCACTTCATCGGGGCCAACTTCGACTCGCCGTTCGACCTGGTCCGGCCGGAACTCGTGAAGCTGGCGCGGCTGGGTGGGTTCGGGCGGCTGGAGTCTCGGTTGCGGCGGTTCATCAGGGATGAACGGCTCATCAGGGTGTTTTCGTTCCAGGCTTTGTACGCGGGGGTGCCGCCACAGCACGCCCTCGCGGCGTACGGGGTTATCGCGTACATGGATACCATTGCGGGTGTGTACTACCCGCGCGGTGGGATGCATGCGGTGCCTCAGGCGTTGAGCAAGGCCGCTGAGAAGCACGGTGCGGAGTTCCGTTATGGCGCAACGGTCACACGGCTGGAGTGGCGTGGGTCCAGCGTGAGGGCTGTGCACACGGCTGAGGAGCGCATCGAGTGTGACGCGGTGGTCTTGGCGTGCGAGTTGCCGGACGCGTACCGGTTGCTCGGGAAGAGTCCGCGGCGGCTGGGTGGACATCGTTGGTCGCCGTCTGCCGTGGTGTTGCACGCCGCGACGGATCGCACTTGGGACATCGGGCACCACAACATCCTGTTCGGGGGTGCGTGGCGGGGGACGTTCGACGAGATCGTCCACAAGGGACAGTTGATGTCGGACCCGTCGTTGCTCGTCACGCACGCGCAGAACGGGTTGCACTACGTGTTGGCGCCGTGCCCGAACTTGAGGACAGGGCCGATCGACTGGCGGCGCGTCGGGCCCCGGTACCGCGACGAGTTGGTGCGGACGTTGGAGGCGCGCGGGCTGGACGGGTTCGGGGCGGCCGTTCGGGACGAGGTGCTCGTGACGCCGCTGGACTGGGGCAACGCGGCGGGCACGCCGTTCGGGCTCGCGCACACCTTCGCGCAGACGGGACCGTTCCGGCCGCGCAACGTCGTGCGCGGTGTGGAGAACGTGGCGTTGGCGGGTGCGGGGACCACGCCGGGGGTCGGGGTGCCGCCGGTGCTGATCTCCGGACGGCTTGCGGCCCAGCGGATAAATGCGGTGCGGTGACCTGGGCGCTCATGCAGGCTGCGCCGCATGACGCGGACCGCACCACCACTCGTCGCCGATGAACGTGCGACGTACACGGCCCTGTTGGACTACCTGCGCGCCACGATCGAGCTGAAGGTCGAAGGCCTGCCGGACGACGACGCGGCGCGTGCGGTGTTGCCGTCGAAGCTGACGACGGCCGCGGGTGTGGTGAAGCACGTGCGGTGGGTCGAGCACCACTGGTTCGAGGTGGTGCTGGCCGGGCGCCCGTCGCGTGCGCCGTACACGATGGAGGATCCCGACGCGGACTGGCGCGTCGAGGAGGGCGAGACGCTCGCCGGGTTCCTGGAGGACTACCGGCGGCAGTGCTCGGTGAGCCGGGAGGTCCTCGCCGGCGTGGAGCTCGACGGTGAGGTGCCGTTCCGGGGCGACCGGACGGTCTCGGCCCGATGGGTGCTCGCGCACGTCATCGAGGAGACCGCCCGGCACGCCGGTCAGCTGGACGTGGTCAGGGAGTTGCTGGACGGGTCAACCGGCGACTAGCCGCCAGTGCTGGGAGAGGCTGATCCCCCAGTACGGGAAGGTGGCCACCCCGCCGTCGCTGTCCGGCGTGAGGTGCCGGGTCGTCGACACGTTCGCGATCTTGTGGTTGCCGACCTCGTCGACGCTGAACGTCCACTGCTGGGCGGCGTCCGTCGCCGAGCAGTCCTCCAGGGTGACCGCGCTGTGCCTCAGGTTGGCCAGGCACAGGTCGCTGGTGGTGCTGCGCAGGCCGGTCCTGCCCTCGCCGAGGTCGACGGGCAGGAACACCTGGCCCGTCGCCGCGGTGCAGGCCGACAGGGTGGCCTTGATGCCGCTCTCGGTCACGCAGGTCTGGCGGTCGGCGCTCTTCAGCCGCACGACCGGGCCCGGCTCCTGCCGTGGCGGCGCGATCCCGGTCTCGCGGATCTGCCACAGCGCCTCCTCGCCGCCGTCGCCTTCCGGGAACAGCACGCCCATGTCGGCGAAGAGGACCTGGGCGAACCTGTCCTGGAACCGGAGCTTGACGGCGACCGTGCCGGCCGCCGCCACCTCGACGCGCTGGCCAGGGGCCTCGGCGTTGCACGGGATCAGGAACAGCTCCATGCTCCGCTGGAGCCTGTCCAGGCACGTGCCGCTCTCGACGTTGCGCAGGAACTCCCCACCGGCCGCCGCCGGCACGCGCTCGAACTGCTGCGCGGCGCTTCCCGTGCAGGTGGCGAGGCTGGGTCGGACCCTGCCCTGCGGTGTCTGGTCGAGGCAGAGGCCGTAGGTCACGTTCCTGATCTCGATGATTTTGTCGCCATCCGCGGCCGCGCTCGCGGGCGCGGCCGGCACTGCCCCCAGTGCGATCGCCACGAGGGCGACGCACAGCTTTTTCATCCCCATGGGGCCAAGCTGGCGAGCAGCACCGACGGAAAAGCGCCGATTGGATGGGCGAGACGATCTCTGATTCGAGGTCCGACTAGGCTTGGGGGTGCGTCGTCCTCAGGCCGTGCGCACTACTTGACGGCACGACCGGGGAGTAGTAGCGCACAGTGTTGGGACCCTACGGCGTGGCTGCTGGACCGACGTGCCACCGGTGCTTACCGTCCAGCAGGAACATATGGGGTTGACATAACTCTGAGCCTCTAGGAGAGGTTGAGAGTTTCAATCCGGGTGCATCACCACCCAGCACCACAGCACGGACCACGATCAGGAAGGCGGATCCGATGACGCCCCCGCACAACTACCTCGCGGTGATCAAGGTCGTCGGCATCGGTGGTGGCGGCGTCAACGCCGTCAACCGCATGATCGAGGTCGGGCTCAAAGGCGTCGAGTTCATCGCGGTGAACACCGACGCACAGGCCTTGCTGATGTCTGATGCCGACGTCAAGCTCGACATCGGCCGCGAGCTGACGCGCGGCCTCGGCGCGGGCGCGAACCCCGAGGTCGGGCACAGGGCCGCCGAAGACCACCGAGAAGAGATCGAGGAGGTCCTCAAGGGGGCCGACATGGTCTTCGTGACCGCCGGCGAGGGCGGCGGCACGGGCACCGGCGGTGCGCCGGTGGTGGCCTCGATCGCTCGCAAGCTCGGCGCACTCACCATCGGCGTCGTGACGCGCCCGTTCTCGTTCGAGGGCAAGCGCCGCGCCAAGCAGGCCGAAGACGGTATTCAGGCCCTGCGCAACGAGTGCGACACGCTGATCGTCATCCCGAACGACCGGCTGCTTCAGCTGGGCGACATCGGTGTCAGCCTGATGGACGCGTTCCGTTCGGCCGACGAGGTGCTGCTGTCCGGTGTTCAGGGCATCACGGACCTGATCACGACCCCCGGTCTGATCAACCTGGACTTCGCCGACGTCAAGTCGGTCATGTCCGGGGCGGGCTCGGCGTTGATGGGCATCGGCTCGGCCCGAGGAGAGGGCAGGGCGGTCCAGGCCGCGCAGAAGGCGATCAACTCGCCCCTGCTGGAGGCCTCGATGGAGGGCGCCCACGGCGTGCTGCTGTCGATCGCGGGTGGCTCCGACCTGGGGTTGTTCGAGATCAACGAGTCCGCGTCGCTGGTCCAGGAGGCCGCGCACCCGGACGCGAACATCATCTTCGGTACGGTCATCGACGACTCGCTCGGCGACGAGGTCCGGGTCACGGTGATCGCCGCCGGCTTCGACAGCGGCGGGCCCACGCACAAGAAGCTGGAGCCGACGGCGTTGTCGTCGCCGCCTCGGACTGCTTCCGGGCCGATCGCCTCCGCTTCCGCGGCGCCGGTGCACCAGCCGGCTCCGGTGGCGCAGACGCCTCCGCCGGTGGCGCCGCCTGTTGCTCAGCCGGTGCATCAGCCCGTGTCGCAGCCGGTTCACCAGCAGGTGCATCAGCAGGCGCATCAGCAGCCGGTGCACCAGGCTGGTTCGCAGGGTGAGGTTCGGCAGGCTCCTCCGGCGGCTACTTCTGTGCCGCCGCAGCCTTCGCCTGCTCAGGGCAACGGGTACGTGCCGTCTGTGCCTCGGTCCCTGTCGCAGAACGGGTCGTTGCCTTCTCGGCCGGTGCCGGTCACTGATGATCCGGATGATGAGGTTGACGTGCCGCCGTTCATGCGGCGGTGAGTTGGCCGGAGCTTTGGTTTTCGATCTTGTCGGACCCCCTGAGTAGCGTTTGGGCTCAGGGGGTCTTCCTATTGGGGGGACGCCTGCGTCAGCTTGCGTTGGCTTGAGCCGGGTTGGGTCGGCTTGGGTCGGCTTGCGTTGGCGGCTGCCGGTTGCGAGTCCGTAGCTGGTCCGGTTGGTTGCGGCCGTTCCTGTTTTAGGGATTTCGGGGCTCCGCCCCGGACCCCGCCAATCTGATCAAGGACCTTGTCCACGCCACCGGCGGGTTGATGGCACGTCTGTTGCTTTGGGCGGCGGCGCGCTGCGTAGGTGGTGCGGTTCGGGTGGGTGATCCCGTCACGAGCCGAGCCAGAGCGAGCCACCCAC